>NZ_JBEZHM010000045.1:0-76953 GCF_040650575.1 Streptomyces sp. NPDC048659
GCCACCCGGTACGACAAAACCGCCCAGTCCTACGAAGCCGCCGTCACCCTCGCCTCACTCCTGATGTGGACGTGACATTTGACGACAGGACCTAGGCGGGCCCTAGGCCGTCTCCTCCGGCGGCCAGGCGTCGCCCCACTCGGCGTCCCGGGCCTGCTTGTACAGGGGCCCGTGGCGCTTGGTGACCGTGTCGCGGCCGAGCCCGTCCGGCCCGCAGAGCTCCAGCTGCACCAGGCCCTTGCGGATCTGCGGGCGGCGCACCACGCGGGCGGGGGCGGGGGTCACGGGGAAGCGCGCGGCGGCCACGTACGCGTACTTCTCGTCCTCGTACGGCAGCGAGCCGCCCTTCACCTTGCGGTGCAGCGAGGAGCGGCTGACCCGGGCCGAGAAGTGGCACCAGTCGGTGCCCGGCGCGATCGGGCAGGCGCCGCTGTGCGGGCAGGGCGCGGCGACGGTGAAGCCCGCCTCGACGAGCAGGGTGCGGGCGGCGATGATCCGCTCGTAGCCGTCGGGGGTGCCCGGCTCGACGATGACGACGGCCCGCGCGGCGCGCGCGGCCTCGGTGACGAGCGCGGTGCGGTCGGCCTCGGTGAGCTCGTTCAGGACGTACGAGACGGTCACCAGGTCCGTGTCGGCGAGCCGCAGCGCCCCGCCGATCCGCTCCCGGCGCCACTCGGCCTCGAAGGCGCCGGCGGCGAGCTCCCGGCCCAGCGCGAGGGCGGGCTCGGCCCAGTCCAGGACGGTGGTGCGGGCCGCGCCCTCCCACGCCTCGGCGACGGCCCAGCCCGCCGCGCCGGTGCCGCCGCCGACGTCGGTGTGGGTGGCGGGCGCCCAGTCGGGGGCGGCGTCCGCGAGCCCGTACAGCGCGGCGCGCACCGCCTCGAAGGTGGCGGGCATCCGGTAGGCGGCGTAGGCGGCGACGTCGGACCGGTCGCGCAGCACGGGCGCGTCGGTCGGGGTGTCCCCCCGGTAGTTGGCGATCAGCCGCTCGACGGCCTGGGCGGCCTGGCGCGGCGGCAGCCCGTCGAGGACGGTGGCGAGCGCGGCGCGCAGGGAGTCGGCGGAGGGGTGGGAGGCGTTCACCGGCCCATTTTAGGCGGGCTCGGCGGGCGTCTCGGCGGGCGTCTCGGCGGCCCGCCGCCAGGGGCGGCACAGCAGCAGGAAGCAGGCGACGGCGGCGACCGCGCAGCCGGTCTGGACGACGGCCATGGGGACGGCGGTGGTCTCGCCCGCGATGCCGACCAGCGGGGAGGCGATCGCGCCGATGAGGAACGAGGTGGTGCCGAGCAGGGCGGAGGCGGAACCGGCCGCGTGCGGGGTCCGCATCAGGGCCTGGGCCTGGGTGTTCGGCATGGCCAGGCCCATCGCGGACATCAGCACGAACAGCCCGGCGGCGACGGCCGGCAGGCCGGGCTCGCCGAAGACGCCGGTGGTCATCAGGAGCAGGGCGACGGCGGCGAGCAGGATGACGCCGAGGCCCCAGCCGAGGACCTTGTCGAGGCTGACCCGGCCGACGAGCAGCCGCCCGTTGATCTGGCCCACGACGACGAGGCCGATGGAGTTCAGCCCGAAGAGCAGGCTGAAGGTCTGCGGGGAGGCCCCGTAGATCTCCTGGACGACGAACGGGGAGGCGGAGATGTACGCGAAGAGGACGGCGAAGGCGAGGCCGCCGGTCAGCGTGTAGCCGGTGAAGACCCGGTCGGCGAGGAGTCCGCGCATGGTGCGCAGGGCCTCGCCGACGCCGCCCGCGTGCCGCCGCTCGGGCGGCAGGCTCTCGGGCAGGAAGCGCCAGACGACCAGGGTGAGGAGGAGTCCGACGCAGGTGAGGACGTAGAAGACGCCCCGCCAGTCGGTGATCCGCAGGATCTGGCCGCCGATCAGCGGGGCGACGATCGGGGCGACGCCGGAGATCAGCATCAGGGTGGAGAAGAAGCGGGCCATCTCGACGCCGTCGTACAGGTCGCGGACGACCGCGCGGGCGATCACGATGCCGGCCGCGCCCGCGAGGCCCTGGAGCAGCCGGAAGCCGATGAGGAGCCCGGCGGAGGGGGCGAGGGCGCAGACGGCGGTGGCGAGGACGTACACGGCCATGCCGATGAGCAGCGGGCGCCGGCGGCCCCATCGGTCGCTCATGGGGCCGACGACGAGCTGGCCGAGCGCCATGCCGGCGAGGCAGGCGGTGAGGGTGAGCTGGACGGTGGCGGCGGGTGCGCGGAGCACCTCGGTGACCTCCGGCAGGGCCGGGAGGTACATGTCCATGGAGAGCGGGGGGAGGGCGGTCAGACCGCCGAGCACCAGCGTCACGAGCAGCCCGGCCCTGCGGGCGGCGGTGGCGGCCGGTGTGCCGGCTATATGGGTTTTGGTGGTGGTCCGGCCGCTCTCCGGCATCGCTGCTCCGTTTCGTTGAATCCTTCCCTATGTTAGGCGGGCGTGAGGCCGGGCCGGCCCGCCTCGGTGACGAAGGACGCGGCGGTGGTCACGGGCGCGCCGGGGGTGGTGACGGCCGACACGGTGCGGAAGTCGGCGCGGGCGCCGCGCTGGTCGAGGGTGACGAGCGCGTAGCCGCGGCGCCCGTTGTAGAACTTCATGTGCGGGTTGGCCTGGAGCAGGGCGGCGTGGTTGCCGGGCTTGTCGGCGCCGTCGCGTCCGCTGGCGATGGAGGTGGTGACGATCTCGGTGCCGACGGTCCGGGACGCCGGGTCGCGGAAGTCGGCCTTGATGTCGCAGGCGAAGGCGACGTGGACGTCGCCGGTGAGCACCAGCAGGTTGGCGACGCCGGCGGCGGCGGCGCCGGCGAGGACCCGCTGCCGGGAGGCCCGGTAGCCGTCCCAGGCGTCCATGGACAGCTTGTACGCGCTGGTCGGGACGTTGCGCCGCTCGGAGAACATGACCTGCTGCGGGACGACGTTCCACAGGGCCTGGGAGGTGCGCCAGCCGTCGGCCAGCCAGCGTTCCTGGGTGGCGCCGGTGAGGGTGCGGGCCGGGTCGTCGATGGCCGGTCCGGGGTTCTGCCAGCCGTCGCCGTACGCCTGGTCGGAGCGGTACTGGCGGGTGTCGAGGATGTCGAACTGGGCGAGCCGGCCCCAGCTCAGGCGCCGGTAGAGGCGGGCGTCGGGGCCGGCGGGCCGCTGGGGCACGCGCAGCGGCTGGTTCTCCCAGTAGGCGCGGTAGGCGGCGGCGCGGCGGATGAGGAACTCCTCCGGCGGCACCTGGTCCTGGGAGACGGCGCCGGCGTAGTTGTCCTCGGTCTCGTGGTCGTCCCAGGTGACGACGAAGGGGTGGGCGGCGTGCGCGGCGATCAGGTCGGGGTCCGACTTGTAGAGGGCGTAGCGCAGCCGGTAGTCGTCGAGGGTGACCGTCTCGTGGTCGTAGACGGCGGGGATGGTGCCGGGCTTGTAGTGGCGGTCGGCGGCGGTGGAGTCGATGGGGTACTCGTAGATGTAGTCGCCGAGGTGGAAGACGACGTCGACGTCCTCGCGGGAGAGGTGCCGGTGGGCGGTGAAGTAGCCGTCGGGGTACGCCTGGCAGGAGACGGCGGCGAGCCGGAGCCGGGAGACGGTGGCGCCGGGCGCGGGGGCGGTGCGGGTGCGGCCGACGGGGCTGATCCAGCGGCCGAGGCGGAAGCGGTAGTAGTAGACGCGGCCGGGGGCGAGCCCGAGGACCTCGATGTGCACGGAGTGGTCGAACTCGGGGTGGGCGGGGGCGTTGCCGCGGCGGACGTCCCGGGTGAAGCGGGCGTCCTGGGCGAGCTCCCACTGGACGTCGACCCGGCTGCGGGCGGGCAGCCCGCCGCCGGGCTCGTACGGGCGGGGGGCGAGCCGGGTCCACAGCAGGACGGAGCCGGGCTGGGGGTCGCCGGAGGCCACGCCCAGGGTGAACGGGTTCTCGGCGACGAGGCGGGGGGCGAGCTCGGCGGCGGCGGCCGTGCCCGTGGCGGGCAGGTTCACGGCGAAGGCGAGCGCGGTGGCGGCACCGGTGGCGGTGAGGAAGCGACGGCGCGCCAAGTGGCGCGCGACGGCACGGATTTCATCGGTGTGGGTCTGATCGGCGGTCATGTAACCCTCCCCTGACAAATGGTGTCCGCAGGTATTGCAGGGGGGCGGGACGACCTCACGTTGTCGGTTACCGAACGTCCACGTGTCGGACGGATGAGTTCGTGGCACGCGGGTCTGCCGTACGCTGCGCGCCCATGAGCATCGCAGTGGTCACGGGAGCGGGATCGGGAATCGGCCGAAGTGTCGCGCGGGCCCTGTCGGCGGCCGGCTGGCGGGTGGCCCTGGCGGGCCGCCGCCTGGAGGCGCTGCGGGAGACGGCGGCGCCGCTCCCCCCGTCGGACACCCTCTGCGTCCCGACGGACGTGACCTCACCGGCCCAGGTGGCGGCCCTTTTCGAGGCCGTACGGGGCCACTTCGGCCGGGTCGACCTGCTGTTCAACAACGCGGGTACGTTCGCGGGCGGCGGGGTTCCGGTGGAGGACCTGGACCCGGAGACCTGGCGCGCGGTGGTGGACGTCAATCTGACGGGCGCATTTCTGTGCGCACAGGCGGCGTTCCGGGCGATGAAGGACCAGTCGCCACAAGGCGGCCGGATCATCAACAACGGCTCGATTTCGGCGCATGTGCCGCGCCCGCACTCGATCGCGTACACGGCGACGAAGCACGCGATGACGGGTCTGACCAAGTCCCTCTCCCTCGACGGCCGCCCGTACCGGATCGCGTGCGGGCAGCTCGACATCGGCAACGCGGCCACGGACATGACGGCCCGGATGCAGTCCGGCATCCTCCAGGCCAACGGCGAACTGGCCCCGGAGCCGGTGATGGACGCGGCGGACGTGGCGGCGACGGTGGTCCACATGGCGGCCCTGCCGCTGGAGGCGAACGTGCAGTTCGCGACGGTGATGGCGACGACGATGCCGTACATCGGCCGCGGCTGACCGCACCCGCCCGGTCGGGCCCGGTCCGGGACCCGTCAAGCCTGCCCGGTCTCGAACCGGGTGACCTTCCCGCCGTCCACGGTGAACCGCCAGGCGGTCCGCATGGCCCCCCAGGTGTCGTTGCGGTAGTCGGCGACGAGCGCGAGCCCGCCGTCCGCCTCCGCCTCGACGTCCATGTGCCCCCCGGACGAGAAGATCTCCCGCTCGGTCCAGTCGGCGACGTCCCGCTCCGACCCGTCGTCGGACATGGTCGCCCCGGGCGCGAGCACGGCGGCGAAGGCCGCCCGGTCGTTGGCGTTGAGCGCGGCGACGAAGGCCCGCACGGTGGGCTCACTGAGCTGCTCCACGGCAATGGTCATGCCCCACCGGTACACCGGGAGGGGGCCTGCGGCGGGGAGCGACGCGACGTGCTCGCCCGGCCGGACGAGCGGGTCCCGCGCAGAGGGACCCGGAAGGGCCTGGAGGAGGTGGGGCAGACGAGTCGGGCTGTACGCCGGGTTCTGTTCCCCGGGACCTCGCGGTCGTCGGGGTGACGGCCATCCATCTAGGGCCGACGTTGCCGCCGGCCTCGTGCGGTCTACCCGCGGACTCGGGCGGGCAGCCCTCGAACGTCCGCGCAGGAACACCGGGGTGTTCCCTTTTGACCTTGCTCCTGGTGGGGTTTACCTAGCCGCCTGAGTCACCTCAGGCGCTGGTGGTCTCTTACACCACCGTTTCACCCTTACCGAGGACCGAGGTCCCCGGCGGTCTGTTTTCTGTGGCACTGTCCCGCGGGTCACCCCGGGTGGCCGTTAGCCACCACCTTGCCCTGTGGAGCCCGGACGTTCCTCGGGAAGACCCGAAGGTCTCCACGCGGCCGCCCGCCCGGCTCGTCTGCCGTGCCGCCCATGCTACCTGCCGATTCATTCGAAGTCGGCCGTCTCCAGGTCGAAGCCGAAGGGCACGGGAAGGGCGAGGGGCTTGCCGAAGGGGATGAGGGCGCGGTGGACGTACTCGCCGTCCTCCGGTTCGCTGAAGAGCGTCACCGTGGACGTGTCGCGGTCCACCAGCAGGTAGAGGGGGATGGCGGCGCGGGCGTAGCCGCGGCGCTTGGCCTCACGGTCCTTGTGCGGGCGCGTGGAGGTGACCTCCAGGACCATCGACACGCCGTCGCTCGGCATCCACGGTTCGGCGCCGCCGAACAGGTCGAGCGCGACGGGCGCGAACGTGACGTCCGGGATGACGTGGTCGCGCGGGAGCCCCGCTCCGTTCAGCAGGCGCAGGCCCTTGTTGCCCGAGACGTCCATGTCGGTCAGCGCCCGGCGGATCACCTGCCGGGTGATCCGGCTGATGTACTTCTCGTGGTCCCCGTCCGGCGGCGGCGTCACGACGATCTCCCCTTCGATCAGCTCCGCCCGGAAGCCCTCCGGCGTGTCCAGCGCCAGAAAGCCCTCCAGCAGGATCTCCTCCTGCGTGAGTGGTGCGTGCGGCATGGCAGTCATGTCGTGATCGTCGGCCATCGGGGCACTCGCCGTCCCTGTGATCGAGGTCGTCCCCTCGATCGTGTCACATCCCCACTCCGGACTCCGGACTCCTCTTGACCTTGTCGCCGCGTCAAGGTTTCTACTGAGGGCATGGGCAAAGGGATGCGGATCGGCGAGATCGCCGCGCTCGTCGGGGTCACCCCGCGGGCCGTGCGGCACTACCACCACCTCGGGCTGCTGGCCGAGCCCGTGCGGCGGGCCAACGGGTACCGGGAGTACGGGGTGCGGGACGCGGTCGTGCTCGCGCGGATCCGGCGGCTGACCGAGCTGGGGGTCGGGCTCGACGAGGTGCGGGACGTGCTCGCGGACGAGGCGGGGCGGGAGCTGGTGGAGGTGCTGGAGGAGCTGGACGGGGACCTGGCCCGGCAGGAGGGCGTGATCCGGGAGCGGCGGGCCCGGCTCGCGGGGCTGCTCGCCGAGGCCCGCGAGGGGCGGCTCGCCGCCGACGGGCCGCTCTCCCCCGAGCTCGCCGCGTTCCTCGCCGAGCTGGGCGAGGACCCGGCGCTGGCCGCGTCCCCCATGGCCGCCAAGGACCGGGAGCTGCTCACCCTCCTCGACACCGTCGTCCCGGCCGACGAGCGGGCCCGCCTGATGGAGCTGATGCGGGAGACCGCCGGGAAGGCCGGGCCGGTGTACGCGCGCCTCGACGCGCTCGCGGACGCGGCGCCCGACGACCCGCGCGTCGCCGAGGCCGCCGCCGAGCTCGCCGCCTGCCTGCCGGACGGCATGGTCGCGGGCCCGCCCGAGGACGGCGGGCTCACCGACGTGCTCTTCGGCGACCTCGCGCCCGCCCAGGCCGCCGCCGTACGGGAGGCGCTGCGGCTGGTGTGGGAGCGGGCCCGATGAGATACGCCGTCTACGCCGTGCTGCCCGCCGAGTTCGCGCTCCTCGTCTGTCTCGTCGCCGGGGTCCGGATACCCGCCGCCGTCCTCCTCCTCGCCGAGGCCGCCGTCGCCGCGCTGCTCGCCGCCGAGCTCCTCGCCTACCTGCGGCTGCGGCGGCGCGGGCTGTCCCGCCGGGCCGCCGTCGGGCGCCTCGTCCCCGAGCCCGTACTCCGGCTGGCCGGGCACGAGCTGCGGCTCATGGCCGGGCTGGTGCGCTGGGTGGGGCGGCGGCCCCACGGGGCCGGGCGGCCGGGGGTCACCGCCTTCCCGCACGCCCGCGACCAGGCCGCGCTCATGTACGGCTTCGTCTTCGTCTGCGTCGTCGAGACCGTCGGCATGTCCTATCTGCTCGCCGACTGGCCCGTCGCGCACGCCGTCGTCCTCGTCCTCGACGTGTACACCGTCCTCTTCGTGCTCGGCCTGCACGCCGCCTCCGCCACCCGCCCGCACCTGCTGACCGAGGACGCGCTGCGGGTCCGGCAGGCCGCCCACGTCGACGTCCGCGTCCCGCTGGAGCTGATCGCCGCCGTCCGCCACGAGTCGCTGTTCTCGCACGAGAAGGCGGACGGCGTGCTCGACCTGCCCGTCGGCTCCCAGACCTCCGTCACCCTGGAGCTCACCGAGCCCGTGCCCGCGCCCCGGCTGCTCGGCCCGCCCCGCCCGGTGCGCACGGTCCGCCTCCACGCGGACGACGCCCGCGCCCTCGTCCGCGCGCTGCGCGAGGCCCTCGACCGGTCCGCTACGCGGGCGCGAACAGCACCTTCGCCCGTCCCGGATCCGCCTGCGTCAGCCTGACCCGCAGCGGGTCGCCGAGCGACAGCGGCACCCCGGCGGCCTCGACCCGGCCGACGACGGCCGGGTCCGGCAGGTGCACGGTGCCGACGTCGGGCGCGTGTTCCTGCACGTCGATGACGATCGCGTCGAACGTCTCGCCGATCCGGTGGCTCATCAGCGCCGCCTCGACGAGGTCGACGCTCTCCCGCTCGGCCCGGTTGGCCAGCCGCGTCCCCTTCGCCATGTCCTGCGGCAGCGCGTCCAGCGCCGCCAGCACCCACTCCGGCGGCGGGGTCCCGGCGGAGGCGGCGAGGCTCAGCTCGCCCGCGTACCGGTCGACGAGCCGCCGCAGCGGGGCCGTGCAGTGCGTGTACGGGGCGGCGACCGCCGCGTGCGCCGCCGGTGCGGGCACGTGTCCGCCGGTGAACGGCGTGTAGCCGGAGCCGCGCAGCAGCCCGGTGGCCTCCTGGAGGAAGGCGGCGTGCCGGCTCCTCGCCGGGTCGAGGGTGCGGATGAGCTCCGCGTACGAGACGTGGTGCGGCCAGTCGATGCCGAGCGCCCTGGCCGACAGCCGCAGCCGGGCGACGGCCCCGTCGGGGGCGGGCGGCAGGGTGCGCAGCACGCCGGTGCCCGCCTCGATCATCAGGCCGGCGGCGGCCATGCCGGTGAGGAGCGAGAGCTGGGCGTTCCAGCCGTCCACGGGCAGCGGGGCGCGGTAGTGCAGGGTGAAGCGGCCGTCGGTCTCGACGACCTCCTGTTCCGGTACGTCGAGGGAGATCCCGCCGCGTTCCACCTCCAGGCGCTCGCGGAGCGGTCCTACGCGCGCGAGGAGGGCGAGCGGTTCCTCGGCGGTGCCCGCGTCGATCCGCGCCTGGGCGCCCGCGTAGTCGAGCTTGGCGCGGCTGCGGACGAGGGCCCGGCGCACGTCCACGGCGACCTGCCGCCCGTCGGCGTCCAGGTCGATCCGCCAGAGCAGGGCGGGCGCGGTGACGTCGGGGAGGAGGCTGGCGGCGCCCTCGGAGAGCACGGCGGGGTGCAACGGCACCTTGCCGTCGGGGAGGTAGAGGGTGGTGGCCCGCCGGTGCGCCTCCGTGTCGAGGGCGCCGCCGGGGGTGACGAAGGCGGCGACGTCGGCGATGGCGTAGTGGACGCGGTAGCCGCCGCCGGGGCGGCGGGCCAGGTGCAGGGCCTGGTCCAGGTCCAGGGAGGTCGGCGGGTCGATGGTGAGGAGCGGGAGGTCGGTGGCGTCCAGGCCGGGGAGCCGCGGCGCCCCGGCGGCGGCCTCCGCCTCGGCGAGGACGGCGGGCGGGAAGGCGTCGGGGATCGCCAGCTCGGTGCGCAGGGCGCGGAGCGCGGCCGACAGCGGGGCGTCCGCTGCGGCGGTCACGTGGAGGTGTCGGCGGGGCATGGACCGAGCGTAGGACGGGGGGCGGGGGGCCGCATGGCGTTGGGGGCGGAGCAGGCGCCAGGGGTCGCTGCGGCCGTCGTCGTGCGGCCGTTGGGCGGCCGGCGACCTCGTACGCTGGGCACCGGGGCCGCACCCCCACCCCCGTACGTACGAAGGAGAACCGCCGTGCTCGTCCTGTTGCCGCCCTCCGAAGGCAAGGCCACCTCGGGGCGTGGGGCGCCGCTCAAGCCGGAGTCGTTGTCGCTGCCGGGGCTCGCGGAGGCGCGGGCGGCGGTGCTCGACGAGCTCGTCGAGCTGTGCGCCGCCGACGAGGAGAAGGCGCGGGAGGTGCTCGGGCTGAGCGAGGGCCTGCGGGGCGAGGTCGCCAAGAACACCGAGCTGCGGACCGCCGGGGCGCGCCCCGCCGGGGAGGTCTACACCGGCGTGCTGTACGACGCGCTGGGCCTGGCGACGCTGGACGCGGCGGCCCGGGCGCGGGCCGGGCGCTCGCTGCTGGTGTTCTCGGGGCTGTGGGGCGCGGTACGGGTCGGCGACCGGATCCCCTCGTACCGCTGCTCCATGGGCGTGAAGCTGCCGGGGCTCGGCGCGCTGGGGGCGTACTGGCGCGGGGTGATGGCCCCGGTGCTGCCCGCGGAGGCCGGGGACGGGCTCGTGCTGGACCTGCGCTCCTCGGCGTACGCGACGGCGTGGAAGCCGAAGGGGGAGGTGGCGGAGCGTACGGCGACGGTGCGGGTGCTGCACGCGCCGACGCGGAAGGTGGTCAGCCACTTCAACAAGGCGACCAAGGGGCGGATCGTGCGGAGCCTGCTGGAGGCGGGCGCGGAGCCGGCGGGCCGCGCGGAGCTGACGGAGGCGCTGCGGGACCTGGGGTACGTGGTGGAGGAGGGCGGCAAGGCGGGCGTGCTCGACGTGCTCGTCGACGAGATCCACTAGCCTCCCCCCAGTCGCTATTGCAGCATACGCAACGCTCGTTGCGCTCCTCGCTTGCCGTCGGCAGGATGGGGGCCATGACGAGCGTGCTTGAGCTTGCCCCCGTCGTCCCGGTCGTCGTGATCGAGGACGCCGCCGACGCCGTACCGCTGGCCCGTGCCCTGGTGGCCGGCGGTCTGCCCGCGATCGAGGTGACCCTGCGCACCCCGGCCGCCCTCGACGCGATCCGGGCGATCGCGGCGGAGGTCCCGGAGGCGGTGGTCGGCGCCGGCACGGTCCTGTCCCCCGGGCACGTCGCGGACGCGGTCGGCGCCGGGGCCCGCTTCCTGGTGAGCCCCGGCTGGACGGACGCGCTGCTGGCGGCCATGCGGGGCTCTGGTGTCCCGTTCCTGCCGGGCGTGTCGACGACCTCGGAGGTCGTCGCGCTGCTGGAGCGGGGCGTGACGGAGATGAAGTTCTTCCCGGCACAGGCGGCGGGCGGCGTGCCGTATCTGAAGTCGCTGGCGGGCCCGCTCCCCCAGGCCCGCTTCTGCCCCACGGGCGGCGTCTCGCTGGCCTCCGCCCCGGCCTATCTGGCCCTGCCGAACGTCGGCTGCGTCGGCGGTACGTGGATGCTCCCGGCCGACGCCCTCGCCGCCCGCGACTGGGCCCGCGTCGAGACGCTGGCGCGCGAGGCGGCGGGGCTCGACCGCTCGTAGGGGGTCTCCCCGCTACCTCAGGTGCGAGGTGTCGTTGAGGAGGCGGACCGAGGCGTTGCCGTCCGCGTAGTACGCCACCGCCGAGACCGACGCCGCCGAGAGCTCCATGCGGAACAGGGACTCCGGCGGGGCGCCCAGCGCCAGGCGCACCAGGGTCTTGATCGGGGTCACATGGGTGACCAGCAGGACCGTGCGGCCCGCGTAGGCGGCGGTCAGCCGGTCGCGGGTGGCGGCGACGCGGCGGGCGACGGTCGCGAAGCTCTCGCCGCCGCCGGTCGGGGCGGCCTTCGCGGAGGCCAGCCAGGCGTCGAGGTCGTCCTTGTACCGCTCGCGGACCTCGCCGAAGGTCAGGCCCTCCCAGGCGCCGAAGTCGGTCTCGCGCAGCCCGTTCTCGATCCGCACGTCGAGGCCGAGGCGGGCGGCGACGGCCTCGGCGGTCTGGCGGCAGCGGGCGAGCGGGGAGCTGACGATCTCCTGGATCGTGCCGCGCGCGGCGAGCGCGGCGGCCACGGCCTCGGCCTGGCGGCGGCCGGCCGGGGACAGCTCGGGGTCGGCGCCGCCGCTGCCGGAGAAGCGCTTCTCCGGCGTGAGGGCCGTCTCGCCGTGCCGCAGCAGCACGAAGGTGGCGGGGGCGCCCATGTCGGGCGCGGACCAGCCGGGGGCCGACGGCGTGGACGGCGTGGCGGGGGCCGCCGCTGCGGCCGACGCGGTGCCGTGCGCCGCCTCCGCCTCGAAGTCGCCCGTCGCCGGTGCCGTGGGCGACGCCGGTGCCGACGCCGACTCCCGCTCCGCCGTGGCGGCGGCGGCCAGCGAGGCGCGGGCCCGCGCGGCCACGGCCCGGTCGGGCGCGAACAGGCCCTCGTCCGGGGTCACGGCCCCGATGGCGGGGGCGCCGGGCTCGACGGCCGGGGAGCCGGGCTCGACGGCGGGAGTGCCGGGCTCTACGGCGGCGAACAGGCCGTCGTCGGAGGCCGCGAACAGGCCGTCGTCGACCACGGCCGACCCGCTGTCCTCGGCCGCGGGGCCGCCGGAGGCCGGGGAGGCGGCGGACGGCGTAAGGCCGGCGGCCGGCGCGGCCCCGCCCCCTCGGCCGCCCGTCAGTGCCGCCCGGGCCTTCGCCGCGCCCGCCGTCTGGTCGCCCGCCGCCGCGCGGGCGGCGGCCAGGTCGGCGGTCGGGGCCAGGGCGGCGGTCGACGCGGCGGGGCTCCACTGCTCGCCCCGGCGGCCCGCGTCCATCGCCTCGTTCGCCAGCCGGTCCGCGTGCTTGTTGCGCTCGCGGGGCATCCACTCGTAGCGGACCCGGCCCGGCGGGAAGACGCGGGCGGCCTCGGCCGCCAGCGGCTTCATGTCGGGGTGCTTGATCTTCCAGCGGCCGGACATCTGCTCGACCACCAGCTTGGAGTCCATGCGCACATGGACCACGCAGTCGGGGAACAGCTCCCGGGCGGCCTTCAGGCCCGCCACCAGGCCCTTGTACTCGGCGACGTTGTTCGTCGCGACGCCGATGAACTCGGCCCGCTCCGCCAGGGTCTCCCCCGTCACCGGGTCCAGGACCACCGCCCCGTAGCCGGCGGGTCCCGGGTTGCCCCGGGAACCCCCGTCGGCCTCGACGATCAGCTCCCTCGACTGCGTCATCGCGGGCGGGCCCTACAGGCCGGACTCGGAGGTGCGGACCAGGATCCGGCGGCAGTTCTCGCAGCGCAGCACGGTGTCCGTGGCGGCGGCGCGGACCTCGTTGAGCTCGGTGATGTTCAGCTCGATGTGGCAGCCCTCGCACTTGCGCTGGTACAGCCGGGCCGCGCCCACGCCGCCCTGCTGCTCGCGGAGCTTCTCGTAGAGCTTCATCAGGTCCGCCGGGACGGAGCCCGCCACCAGCTCGCGCTCCTTGGCGACGGAGGCGCTCTCCGCGTCCAGCTCCGCCTGCGCGGAGTCCCGGCGGGCGGTGGCGTCGTCGGTCTTGCCCTGCACCGCGTCGACCCGCTCGGTCAGCTCGGCGACCCGCTCCTGGGCGGACTCGCGGCGCTCCATGACCTCCAGGACGATCTCCTCCAGGTCGCCCTGGCGCTTGGCGAGCGAGGTGACCTCGCGCTGGAGGTTCTCCAGGTCCTTCGGCGAGGAGACCGCGCCGGAGTCGAGCCGCTGCTGGTTGCGCGCGGAGCGCTGGCGCACCTGGTCGACGTCCTGCTCCGCCTTGGTCTGCTCGCGGGCGCAGTCGCTCTCCTCGGTCTGCGCGGCGACGAGGAGGTCGCGCAGCTGGGTGAGGTCCTTGTTCAGCGACTCGATCTCGGCGTGCTCGGGCAGCGAGCGGCGCTTGTGCGCGAGCTGCTGGAGGCGCACGTCCAGGGCCTGGACGTCGAGGAGTCGGATCTGGTCGGCGGGCGCGGCGTTCAGTTGGGGGCTCCAGGAGAGGTGGGTTCGGAAGGGGCGCTCGGGGCGCTCCCGGGGAAGGCGTCGGCCGGGCCGACATGGGCCGACCAGGGGTCCGTGACCGTCTTGGAGACGTGCACGCGCAGGTCCCAGCCGTGGCGGTCGGAGACCGTGTCGAGCTGGGCGGCGGCCTGCTCGCACCAGGGCCACTCGGTGGCCCAGTGGGCCGCGTCGACGAGTCCGAGCGGAGAGTGCTGGGTGGCCTCGGAGACGGGGTGGTGGCGCAGGTCCGCGGTGAGGAAGGCGTCCACGCCGGCGGCGCGCACGTCGTCGAAGAGGCTGTCGCCGGAGCCGCCGCTGACGGCGATCCGGCGCAGGATCATGCCGGGGTCCCCCGCGTAGCGGATGCCCTGCGCGGTGGCGGGCAGCCGCCGGGCCGCGCGGGCGGCGAACTCGGCGAGGGTCTCGGGGTGGTCCAGCTCGCAGATCCGACCGAGGCCGTTCTCGGCGACGAGCGGTCCGGTGACCCGCAGGCCGAGGGCGCCGGCGAGCGCGTCGGAGACGCCCGGGTCGGCGGTGTCGGCGTTGGTGTGGGCCACGTGCAGGGCGATGTCGTGCTTGATCAGGGTGTGCACGACCCGGCCCTTGAAGTGCGAGGCGGCGACGGTCGTCGTCCCGCGCAGGTAGAGCGGGTGGTGGGTGACGACCAGGTCGGCCCCGAGGGCGATGGCCTCGTCGGCGATCTCCTGGACGGGGTCGACGGCGAAGAGCACCCGGGAGACCTCGGCGTCGGGGTCGCCGCAGACGGTGCCGACGGCGTCCCACCGCTCGGCCCGCTCGGGGGGCCAGAGGGCGTCGAGCTCGGCGATGACTTCAGACAGACGGGGCACGGAGGAAAGGCTACCTGCCCTCCGTGCCCCACCGTTCTGGCCTGTGGACAACCACTCCGGCCTGCCGCTTCGGACCGGACCGTCCGCTCCGGCCGCCCGGGCCCGCCGGCCGCCCACGGCGGCGCCGCCGGGTCCTACTTCTTGACGAGGTCCGCGCGCAGGTCGTCCAGGACGCTGTTCGCGGCGGTGACGCCGAGGCCCAGGTACCAGGTCTCGTCCGGGACGTCCTTGGCCTGGCCCGCCTTGACGGCCTTCAGGTTCTTCCAGAGCGGGTTCGCCTGGGCGGTGTCGCGCTTGGTGGACTTGGGGTCGCCGTAGACGCCGGTGAAGATCCAGTCGCCGTCGGCCTGGTCGATCTTCTCGGGGCTGACCTCGACGGCGAGGTCGTTCACCTGCTGGCCGGCGGGCCGGGGCAGGCCGGCGTCCTCCAGGATGGTGCCGATGAAGGACGCCTTCGCGTACAGCCGGATCTTGCCCGGGAGGTAGCGGACCATGGAGACGGTCGGCTTGTTCGGGCCGATGTCCGTGCCGAGCTGCCTCGCCTTGGTCTCGTAGGCCGCCAGCTTCTCCTTCGCCTCCGCGCTCTTGTCCAGGGCGGCGGCGTTGAGCAGGTAGTTCTGCTTCCAGGTGAAGCCCGGCCGGATGGAGAAGACGGTGGGCGCGATCTTCGACAGCTCGTCGTACTTGTCGGCCGCGCGGAGCTGGCTGCCCAGGATGAGGTCGGGCTGGAGCTCGGCGATGGCCTCCAGGTTGAGGTTGTTGATGGTGCCGACGGACTTGGGCTGTCCGGCGTCCTTCTTCAGGTAGCCGGGGATGCCGTCGTCGCCCTCGGAGGGGGCGTAGCCGACGGGCTTGATGCCCAGGGAGACGACGTTGTCGAACTCGCCGACGTCGAGGACGACGACCCGCTTGGGCGCGGCGGGGATCTCGGTCTTGCCGAGGGCGTGGGTGAGGGTGCGCGGGAACTGGCCCGGCTTCGCGTCGGTGCCCAGCGCGGCGGTCTTGGCGGCCGCGTCGCCGAAGTCCTTGCCGCCGACGGCGACGTCCTTCTTCTTGCCGCCCTCGTCCTTCGCGGCCCCGTCCGAGGAGCCGTCACCGCCTCCGCAGGCCGCGAGGGTGAGCGCGGCGGCGAGGCTGAGGGCGGCGGCGGCGGTGCCGCGGCGGCGGAAGGACATGAGGGCTCTCCTGTACGCGTACGGGGACGGCTTACGGGATGGCTTGCGGGGACGGCCACCGACCCCGTAGCGGAGCACGATCTTCCACTTAGGGTCACCTTACCTTACCTACCCCTGGCGTCTTCAGCACAACCGGCCCCCTCCGGCGGGCGGAACCGCCGGAGGGCCACCCTTTGGGGTGAAGTGGGTCGGCACGCGTTGTTCGGCTGGAAGTGCGAAAACTAGCTTCGTGGCCGGAGGTGACGAGTCGATGACAGCCTGTGCCATCGAGACGGCGGCCGGGAACGGCGGAGCCGGCCGGCCCGCACCCGCGGACCGGGGGTCGTTCACGATCACCGCGAACGGCGCCTACGCGGCCCGCATCGCGGGGACCGGGGACGCGCTGTACGCCGAGCGCTGGACGCTCGACGGCCCCGAGCCGTACGCCGTGCCGCTGCCGCTCGCCCAGCCCGAGGAGCGCGGCACGCCCGTGCTGCCGCTGGCCGACGGGCGGGTGCTGGTCGCCCGCCGGGTGGACGGGCGGCGGCACACGTTCTCGCTGCTGTACCCGACCGGGCCCGGGACGGGCGAGCTGATGCTGGGCGCCGTCGAGGCGCCCGGCCCGGGATTCGGCCCCGGTCCCGACGCGGGCCCCGGCGGTCTCGTGCTGCTGCCGCCGTCGCCGGACGGCATCTGCGCGTACGCCATGTGCGTCGGCCAGGACACCACCACGCTGTGGCTGGTGGCGGGCGGCGCCTTCGGGCCCGAGCAGGTCGCCGAGGTGAAGGGCCGCTGCTCCGGCGGTGTCTGGCTGGACCGTACGGGCCGGATGCTCGCCCTCGACCGGCGCCTGGACGACGGCCCGGTGAAGGCGGTCGCGGTGGACCTGGAGCGCGGCGGCGAGGTGACCCCGCTGCTCCAGATCACCGAGGACAGCCACGACCGGCTGCTCCTCGCGGACCCCGACAGCGGGCTGCTGCTGATCCGCTCCGACGCGCCCTCCCCGGGCCGCGACCGGCTCGGCTGGGGCGTGCTGGGCAGCCTGCTGCCCGTGCGCTTCCCCGACTGCCTGCGGATCGACGACGCGGCCGTGACGCCGTTCGCCACCCAGCCGGGGCAGGTGCTGCTGCCGGAGGGCTGCGGGGTGGCGCTGCGGATCGACACGGCCGCGGGCAGCTGGGTGGGCACGTGGCGGCCCTCCGCGCGCCGGATGGCCCACCTGGCCGCGCCCCCCGGCTGGCTGGCCGGCACGGGCCTGTGGACGCCCCAGGGGCTGCTCCGCCTCCCGTACGCGACCCCCGGCACGCCCTGCGGGCTCACGGCCCTGGCGGAGCCCGAGGAGCCGCCGGAGCCCGAGGGGCCGCCGCGCGCGCCCGATCCGGCGGCGACGGGGGCGACGGGGGCGGCGACGGGTGCCTTCAAGGTCTGCCGTCCGGTGCCTTTGCAGCAGGCTCCGCTGACGGACCGCCGACCCGCTCGTTAGACTCACGGGCCGCAAGGCAAGCAGCGAGAACAACGGGGTGAGTTCCACCATGAGCGACATGGACCCGCAGGAGCCGAACGGCTCGGGCAAGCACCGGGGCGACTCGGCGGGCGCCGAGGACCCGGCGTCGACGACCACGGCGCCGCACGGCCGGCACCGCCGCGAGCCGGACGCACGGTAAGCGGTACGCAATACGCAGTAGGCAGTAGGCAGTAGGCACGCGTACGGCCCCCGGGGTTCCGAGAACCCCGGGGGCCGTACGCGTTCCCCGGCCGCACCCCCGCGCGGTCAGCCCTTCTTCAGCCCCAGCACCTCCGCCGCCGCGAAGGTCTCCCCCGCCGGGCGGGCCGCGTAGTGCGGCGTGAGCAGCCCGTCGAGCTCCTCGTAGGTGAAGGCGTCCTTCGCCGTGTCGAACTTGGCCGCCACCTTGGGGCGGTCCACGATCGCCACCATGCCGCCGTGGACCACGAGCAGTTGCCCGTTGACGCCGGCCGCCGCCGGGGAGGCCAGGTAGCCGACGAGCGGGGCCACGTGCTCCGGCGACAGCGGGTCGAGCGCGTCCTCGGCCGTCGGCTCGGCGAAGCCCGCGAAGACGTCCTCCGTCATCCGGGTGCGCGCCCGGGGGCAGATCGCGTTGGCCGTGACGCCGTACTTGGCGAGGGCGAGCGCGGTGGAGGTGGTGAGGCCGACGATGCCGCCCTTGGCCGCCGCGTAGTTGGGCTGTCCGGCGGAACCGGCGAGGAACGCCTCGGACGAGGTGTTGACGATCCGCCCGTAGACGCCGCTCTCGCCCGCCTTGGCCCGGCCCCGCCAGTGCACGGCGGCGTGGTGGGTGGTGTTGAAGTGGCCCTTGAGGTGGACCCGGATCACCGAGTCCCACTCCTCCTCGCTCATCGAGAAGACCATCCGGTCGCGCAGGATGCCCGCGTTGTTGACGAGGACGTCCAGCTTCCCGAACTCGCTCACGGCCAGGCCGACCAGGCCGCGGGCGGTCTCGAAGTCGGCGATGTCGCCGAGGTGGGCGACGGCCCGGCCGCCCGCCGCGCGGATCTCGGCGGCGACCTCCTCGGCGGGGGTCGCCGACGCCTCGCCGGAGCCGTCCCGGCCGGGCTGCCCGTAGTCGTTGACGACGACGGCCGCGCCGAGCCGCGCCAGTTCGAGCGCCTCGGCCCGGCCGAGCCCGCGGCCGGCGCCGGTGACGATCGCGCTCAGTCCCTCAAGCGGGAGTGACATGGGGATCAGGTCCTCTCAGGTGGGGTGCCGGGGGCCGGAGCCGGGGGCCGAAGGCAGGGGCCGAAGGCAGGGGCCGAAGGCGGGCGGCCGGTCGCCGGGTCCGGATGGCCGGTGCCGGTCAGATCTCGATGCAGGTGCGCAGCGCGACACCCGTCCGCATCTGCTCCAGCGCCTCGTTGATCCCGGCCAGCGGCACCCGGTGCGTGATCAGGGACTCCAGGTCGATGCGGCCGGCCCGCCAGAGCGCGATGGCCCGTTCGTACGAGCGGAGCACGTCCCCGCCGCCGTACATGGAGGGCAGGATCCGCTTCTCGTCGAAGAACAGCTCGAACATGTTGAGCTGGAGGTGGTCGTCGAGGGCGCCCGCGCCGACGACGCAGAGGGTGCCGCCGCGCCGGGTGGTCTCGTACGCGGTGCGGGCGGTGGCGGACTTGCCGACGACCTCGAAGACGTAGTCGAAGCCCTCGCCGCCGGTGAGCCGCTGCTTGGCGTCGGCGAGGCCGTCGGGGGCGACGGCCTCGGTGGCGCCGAAGCGGAGGGCGGCCTCGCGGCGGGACTCGACGGGGTCGACGGCGACGATCTCGGCGGCGCCCTGGAGCTTGGCGCCCTGGATCGCGGAGATGCCGACGCCGCCGCAGCCGATCACGGCGACCGAGGAACCGGCCTCCACCTTGGCCGTGTTGATGGCCGCGCCGAGGCCGGTGGTCACGCCGCAGCCGATGAGGGCGGCGATGTCGAAGGGCACGTCGTCGGGGATCGGGACGGCGCAGCCCGCGTCGACGACGACCTCCTCGGCGAAGGTGCCGGTGCCAGCGAAGCCGAAGACGTCGCCGCCGGGGCGCTTGAAGTTGGGGATCCCGGCGTTCATGAAGCCGGCCAGGCAGAGCTGGGTCTGGCCGCGCTTGCAGGCGGGACAGCTGCCGCAGGCGGGCAGCCAGCAGAGCAGCACCCGCTGGCCCTCGCTCAGCCCGGTGACCCCGTCGCCGACGTCGATGATCTCGCCGGCGCCCTCGTGGCCGGGGATGAAGGGCGCGGGCTGCGGGAGCACGCCGCTCATGGCGGAGACGTCGGAGTGGCACAGGCCGGTGGCCCGGACCCGGATCTTCACCCGGCCGGGGCCGAAGCCCACCGCCTCGACGTCGTCGAGCACTTCGAGCTTGTCCTGGCCGATCTCGTGCAGTACGGCTGCGCGCATGGTGCGGCTCCCCTCGGGGCTTGTCTCAGGAGTTCTGGCGAGATGTCAGGAGTGGTCCACGACGGTGTCGGCGAGTACGGGCGCGTCGTCCCGCTCGACGGCGCTGACCGCGATCTGGATCCGGCCGCCCCCGGCCTCGGCCCCATCCCCCCCTGTCTGGCGCCACATCCGGATCCGCAGGGTCTCGCCCGGGAAGACGATCCCGGCGAAGCGGGTGCGGTAGGCGCGGACGCGGGTGACGTCGCCGCCGAGGAGGGTGTCGACGGCCGCCTTGAGGGTCATGCCGTACGAGCAGAGGCCGTGCAGGATCGGCCGGTCGAAGCCCGCGAGCTTGGCGAACTCGGGGTCGGCGTGCAGCGGGTTCCAGTCGCCGGAGAGGCGGTAGAGCAGGGCCTGCTCCTCGCGGATGGGCCGCTCGACGGTGGCATCCGGCTCGCGGCCGGGGAGCTCCAGGCGCTCGGAGGGCCCTCGGTCGCCGCCCCAGCCGCCCTCGCCGCGTACGAAGATCTGGGCGTCGCTGGTCCACAGCGGGCCGTCCGCGTCGGCGGCCTCGGAGCGGAGCACCAGGACGGCGGCCTTGCCCTTGTCGTAGACGGCGGCGACGCGGGAGGTGGAGACGGCGCGGCCGGAGACGGGCAGCGGGCGGTGCAGGGTGACCGACTGGCCGCCGTGCAGGACGGCGGCGAGGTCGATGTCGATGCCGGGGGCGGAGAGCCCGCCGACGACGCCCATGCCGGCCCCGGCGACGGTCGCGAAGCTGGGCAGCACGTGCAGCCGGGATTCGAGGGTGTAGCGCAGCTCGTCCGGGTCGGTCGCGGGGACGCCCGCGCCGAGGCCGAGGTGGTAGAGCTGGACGTCCTTGTGGTCCCAGCCGATCTCCGCGCTGCGGGGCTCGGCGGCGACGGCCTTGGCGGCGTCAATGGGCATCGGCTTGCGACTCCTTGGGATCCATGGTGAACCTTCGCGCACCGTGGTGGACCTTGGTGAACCTTGGAGGTGGAAGACCTCGGCGCGGTCGTCCGCACCGTCGACCGCGCCGAGGCCGTGCGGGGACCGAGTCCGGAACGGAATCCCCCAGAGCTAGAACCTGTTCCAGTTCGGTGACCCCCATGTATAGCGGAGGGGTGTGCCGTTGGGAACCCTCCTGACGGCATGTCAGATCACCGCGTCGCCGGCCCCCGGCCCGGGGCACCCGGGACATTTGTCACCGCCAGGTCCGTACACCCGCTCCTGCCCGGCCCCGCCCTCCCCTCCGTAGCGTCCTGTCCATGACGAACGAGCCCGCCGTCGCCTTCGAGGCGGCCACCAAGACGTACGGTCCGGTCCGCGCCGTCGACAGCGTCGACCTCACGATCCGCCGCGGCGAGACGGTCGCGCTGCTCGGCCGCAACGGCGCCGGGAAGTCGACCGCCCTCAACCTGCTGCTCGGCCTCGACACCCCCGACAGCGGCCGGGTCCGCCTCTTCGGCGGCACGCCCGCCCGCGCGGTCGGGGCGGGCCGGGTCGGCGCGATGCTCCAGGACGCCCGCCCGGTCCCCCGGGTCACCGTCCGCGAGCTGGTCGCCTTCGTGGCCCGCGCCTACCCGGCCCCCCTGCCGGTCGCCGAGGCCCTGGAGCTGGCGGGGCTGACCGCCTTAGCCGACCGGCGCGTCGACCGGCTCTCCGGCGGCCAGGCCCAGCGGGTCCGCTTCGCCGTCGCGCTGGCCGGGAACCCCGAGCTGATCGTCCTGGACGAGCCGACCGCCGCCCTGGACGTGGAGGCCCGGCAGGTGTTCTGGGACGCGATGCGGGCCTACGCCGGGCGCGGCAACACCGTGCTCTTCTCCACCCACTACCTGGAGGAGGCCGACAGCAGCGCCGACCGGATCGTCGTCGTCGACGCGGGCCGGGTGGTCGCCGACGGCACGGCCGAGGAGCTGAAGCGGCGGGCCGGCGGGGCGCTGGTCTCCTTCGACCTGGCCGGCCGCCCGACCGAGGGCCTGGACGCGCTGCCCGGCGTCACCTCGACCGAGATCCGCGGCGACCGCGCGCACCTGCGCAGCGACGACTCCGACGCCACCGTCCGCGCGCTGGCCGCGCTGGACGCCATCCGGGGCCTCCGGGTCGCCCCGGTCTCCCTCGACGACGCGTTCCTCGCGCTGACCGGCGGGGGCGCCGGTGCGGGTGCCGGAGCCCCCGGGACCGGGAGCGGCACCGCGCCCGCGCCCGACAGCACCCCGAAGACCGCGCACCCCGCCACGACCGTGGAGACGGCCCGATGATCACCGCCTACGTCCGCCTCGAAGTCCGCCGCACCCTGCGGGACATCGGCTTCGCGATCTCCTCGGTCGCGGTGCCGGTCCTGATGTACCTGCTCTTCACCAACCTCGGCGGCCAGAACGACCCCTCGGTCAAGGCCGCCGCCATGGTCGGCATGGCCGCGTACGGGGCGCTGGGCGCCGCCCTGTCGCTGGGCACCGGCGTCGCCGAGGACAAGTCCTCGGGCTGGCTGCGGCAGCTCCGCGTCACCCCGATGACCCCGCGCCAGGTGGTCACCGGCCGCGCCCTGACCGGGACGGTCGTGGTGCTGCCCGCGATCGGCGCGGTGCTGCTCGCGGGCGCCCTCGTCAACGGCGTACGGCTGGAGCCCTGGCAGTGGGCGGCGGTCGCGCTCGCCCTGTGGGCCGGCTCGCTGCCCTTCACCCTGCTGGGCCTCGGCAACGGCTACCGGCTGTCCGCGCAGACCACCGGCGTCGTCAACGTGGCCTGCAACCTGGGGCTCGCGGTGGCCGGCGGGCTGTGGTTCCCGGTGGACCTGTTCCCGGGCTGGCTGCGCGCGATCTCCTCGTACACCCCGACCAACCGCTTCGCCGAACTCGGCCGGGCCCTGACGGAGGGCACGATGCCGGGCGCGGCGGCGCTGGCGATCCTGGCGGCGTGGGCGGTGCTGTTCGGGGCGTACGCGGCGGTCTCGTACCGTCGTTCGGCACGGACGGCCTGAATCCGCACCGGCGATCCGAAAGAAGGCTGAACGATCATGCGCGAGCGACGCGGCGAACGGACCCCGGAGCAGATGGGCCCGCCCAACGGCTTCGCCATGCTGCCCTGGCTGCTGATGGGCATGGGGGCGGTCTCGAACCTCCTCCAGGGCCACACCCCCAACCCCTGGATCGGCGCCTTCGGCCTGCTGGCCTTCAACTCCCTCTACATCACCATCGTCTTCCGCGCCTTCGACCGCGCGAAGCGGGAGGCGCCCGCGACCTGGTGGCTGCTGGCCGCGATGACCGCGGTCACGCTGGCCCTCGCCCTCGCCTACGGCGGCCCCTACCTCCTCTTCTTCCCGCTGCTCGGCCTCGCCGTGGGCGCGGTGGTCCGGGGCAGGATGGTGGGCCGGATCGTGTTCCCGCTGTGCGTGCTGGCGGGCACGGTGGCGGGGGTGCGGGACGGGTGGGGCGCGATCAACGTCGCGTACGGGACGTTCATCTCGGCCATGGTGACGGCGGCCGTGCTCACCCTCTCCGAGACGGTGAAGGAACTGCGCGCCACCCGCGAGCAACTGGCCCGCGCCGCCGTGGAGAAGGAGCGGCTGCGGTTCTCCCGGGACCTGCACGACCTGCTGGGGCACACCCTGTCGGTGATCGTGGTCAAGTCGGAGGCGGCCCGGCGGCTGGCGCCGCGCGACCTGGACGCGGCGCTGGCGCAGGTCGCGGACATCGAGTCGGTGGGGCGGCAGGCCCTGACCGAGATCCGCGAGGCGGTCACCGGCTACCGCGAGACCACCCTCGCGGCGGAGCTGGACCGCGCGCGCGACGCCCTCGCCGCCGCGGGCGTCGAGGCGGTGGTGCGCCGCTCGGGCCCGCCGCTGGAGCCGACGGCGGAGGCGCTGCTGAGCTGGGTGGTCCGCGAGTCGGTGACCAACGCGGTGCGGCACAGCGGGGCGCGCCGCTGCGAGATCGATCTGGCGGGCGGCGGGGAGCGGGTCCGGCTGACCGTCACGGACGACGGGCGCGGCCCGGCCGAGGGCGCCCCCGGCAGCGGCCTGAAGGGCCTGCGGGAGCGGGTGGCGGCGGCGGGCGGCACCCTGGAGTCGGGCCCGGGCCCGCGCGGCGGCTTCCGCGTGACGGCGGAACTCCCGGCGGACCCGGCCCCGGACCCGGACCCGGCTGCCGCCGCCGGCTAGGGATCAGCGGATCAGCGGCTTCCCGAAGCCGCGGGTGCGGACAGACCGCCCCCGGCCCCCTCGGCGCGGCGCTCCTCGGCGTGGCGCAGGGCGTTCATCTCGGCGCGCTGTTCCGGCGTGCGGTAGTCGGAGAAGTACACCAGCGTCATCGAGGTGAAGAAGGCGGCGGTGATGGCGATGGCGTAGGTCACCGCCGGGGAGAAGACCGGGATGGTGAGCAGGGAGGTGAAGGCGAAGGCGTTGGCGTCGACGCCGCCGAGGGGGCCCACGATCACGCCGCCCACCAGGCAGCCGACGACCATGCGCGGGTAGATCCGCTTGAGTGGTGCAGGTGACGCCGGGGATTTTGCCCTCGGCGCCGAGCATGCCGGTGAAGTTCGGGGTCATGACGGCGGCCATCACGGCGGTGCCGACCCAGGGGTCGATCCGCAGCTTCCTGGCCGCGTTGTAGGCCACCATGAGGGGGAGGAAGAACAGCACCGAGCGCCACATCGCGTCGACGAACACCCAGGTGGCGGACTTGTCGGCGGCGCGGGTGTCGATGACGCCGAAGGCTTCCAGGACGGCGGTCCCGGCGATGATCAACGAGGCGCCGAGCAGGACGCCCATGAGGGGGCGGAACGAGTCGGAGAGGTACTCGAAGAAGTCGTCGACCAGGGCGTAACGGCCCCGCCCCTTCGCCCGGACGGCGGCCTTGACCTCGGCGTCGGACCGCCCGCCGGACCGCCCGCCGGCCCTTCCTCCGGACGTGTCGCCCGACGAACCGCCGCCCATCGAGGGCAGGTTCATGATGGCGGCGTGGAGGCGCCCGACGGCGCCGCCGATGACGATCTGGAAGCGGTCGCCGGACTGCGGGACGGTGCCCATGACGCCGTCGAGGGCGTCCAGGGCAGCCCGCCCACCAGGCGGATGATGTCTCTGCTTGTTCCTCGGTTTCCCGTGCGGATGTGCTCACTATGCGTCCTTGCACACTGTGAAACGGATAGGGCGGAGCAGGAATCGGTCACACGACTTCGGATGACTGACGTTCCCTCGTGATTCATCGCCATATCGCGTCCGACAGGCCCCAAAGGCCCCGGAATACAGAGACGTTGGTCCCGATCACACGTCCCGGGCACGGGAGTCGGGGGCCGGTGCGGCGGAGGGGATCAGCCGATCGATCCCGATGATGGGGAGGGCCGTCAGGAAGCCGCCCACCACGCCGATCCACAGGCAGGGCACGACGCCGATCCGCGAGCCGAGCCAGCCGGCCAGGATCGCCGCCACGGGCATGCTTCCCCACACCACGAACCGGATCGAGGCGGTCATCCGGGCCAGCATGTTCCTGGGGCAGACCCGCTGCCGCACGCTCACCTGCGCGATGTTGAAGGTCACCGCGCCCCACGTCATGCCGAACTGGCCGAGGACGAGCAGGCCGACCGGGATCGCGGCGGCGGCCCCGCCCGCCCCGCCCAGGGATCCGGCCGCCGGGAAGGCCGCCATGGAGACGCCCGCGAGCAGCAGGCCGACCGTCATGGTGCGGCCCGCGTCGAGCCGGGCCCGGACCTTCGGGAGGGTGAAGGCGGCCAGCAGGCCGCCGAGGGTGCCGACGCCGAGGACGACGCCCATGACCGTGGAACCGAGCCCCAGCGTCCGCAGGATGAGCAGGGGCGTCAGCGTCATGGTGAGGGTGGCGAAGAAGTTCGACACGCCCACCGCGACGAGCAGCCGCCGCAGTACCGCGCTGCCCACGACGAACCGGACCCCGTCGAGGATGTCCCGCGTCAGCCGGGCGTCCCCCGCCGCCTTCTCGCGGCGCGACGGCTCGGAGTCCTTGACCGTCGCGAGGAGACCGGCGCACACCGCGTAGGCCACCGCGTCGAAGGCGATCACCACGGGCGCGCTCACCGCCTTCAGGAGGAGTCCGGCCGCGGCCGGCCCGCCCGCGGCGGAGATCTGCGCCGAGGACTCCAGCCGCGCGTTCGCCCGCTCGATGCCCTCGTCGGGGACGATGAACGGCACGTACGACTGGTACGCGACGTCGAAGAAGACCGAGGCGACCCCGACGACCACGGCGACGGCGTACAGCCACCCGAGCGACAGCCGGTCGAAGAACCACAGCGCGGGGACGGCGGCCAGCACGACGGCGCGTATCACGGCCGCTCGGATCATCGTGGTCCGCTTCGACCACCGGTCGACCCACGCGCCGGCCGGCAGGCCGATCAGCAGGTAGCAGACGGTGAGGGCGGCGGTCAGGTAGCCGACCTCCGACGCCCCGGCGTGCAGGGTGTCGATCGCGACCACGGGCAGGGCCACCAGGCCGAAGCGCTGGCCGGCCTGCGACACGGTCTGCGCGGCCCAGAACCGCGCGAACCGGGGCCGCCCGGTGTCCACTTCCGACGAGGCCGCTGCGGCGTCGGACACGGAGACGTTCATCGGCTGTCCTCCCACGGTCAGGCCCGGTTCACGGAGAACACGACCCGGACGCCGACCGTGGAGTTGATCCGCTCGTTCAGCCCCCAGATCCGGCCCTGCGCCGGGTCGTAGCCGAGGTTCTGGGTGTAGACGGGCGCGGTGGTCAGGACGCGCGGGGCGGTGTCCGGGGCCGCCTTGTGGACGCAGGAGTACGGGGCGCCCGACGGGTCGCCGGAGCCGCCGCCGACGCCGCTGGGGCAGTCGCCCGCGAGGTACCAGTCGGTGCCGTCGGTCGCGGCACCCTGCATGGCCCACACCGGGGACGCGTACGCGGCGGTGGCGTGCCCCGCCGGGATGCCGGTGGCCGGGTCGAGGGCCCAGCGGACGACCCGGCCGCCCGCGGCGCCCGGCTTGTACTCGGCGGAGACGAGGCCGGGTTCGCCGGTGCGGTCCAGGCTCAGGGAGTTGAGGCAGGGCCGGTCGCCGGTGGCGGCGGAGCAGGCGCCGCCGTCGGCGGTGGTGACGTACTGGCCGATCATCGGCAGCGCGTAGGAGCTCCAGCGGGCGGACGAGGTGGTGCCGGAGCCGCCGACGGCCTCGGCGCTGGAGTTGACCTTCCAGATGTGCCGCAGGTCGTAGACCTGGAGCCAGCGCCCGTTGGCGACGAAGACCTTGTCGCCGTACCAGACGACGCCGTCGCTGTGGCTGGAGACGCCGGTGAAGCTCCCCTTGCCCTCGGCGTCGAGGGTGGGGCGGACGAGCAGCAGGTGGTTGTAGCGGATCTGGCCGCCCTCGGCGTTGACGAGGCTGAGGCGGCTGAACTCGTTGGCGACCTTGGCGCCGCCGGTCTGCAGCCCGCGGCTGAAGTGCCAGGAGGCGAGGAAGGCCGGGCGGCCCTCCCACAGCCCGCCGGGCTGGGCGTCGTAGGACCCGGTGAGGCCCTGCGGGGTCCAGCCGCCCGCGTCGGTGTACGAGTTGGAGGTGTCGTCGGCCTTGTCCCAGCAGAAGCCCGAGGGGCTGAGGGAGGCGGCGAGGCCGGTGGTGTGGCACAGGCCGGCCCGCCCGGTGCGCCCGCCCGAGGCGAGCACCTGGGTGGCGGTGCGGACGGCGACGGCGCCCTGGGCCTCGACGGCCTCGATGGCGGCGGCGTTGTCGGTGAAGGTGGTGCCGGGGCGGAGCCCGAAGCTCCCGACGGTGGCGGCGTCCACGGCCGCGAACGGCATGGCCGCCTGGGCGGGCGCGGCGGCGACGAGGGAGGAGGCGAGGGCGAGGAGGGCGGCCCCGAGCACGCCGAAGCGGGTACGTGGTTTCTGTGGCATGGCCAGAGATCCTAGGCGCGCCCGGAATGTCCTCGCCGACCCGCGGGGGCGGACGGCGCTACGTTCCGGGTACGCCGCCCCGGACGCCCCCCGGCGCGGAGCGCAGCACGTGGTGGAGCTCGCCGAGGCCGCCAGGCCCGAGGATCCTGCGGTGTACGGGGTCGGAGCGGAGCTCTTCGAGCAGGGCCCGGCCGCGCGCGTCGCCGCGCAGGGCGAGCCCGGACGCGGCGGCGATCCGCCCCGCCACGTCCGGGTGCCCGAGCTGGTCCGCCAGCGCGGCGCGCACCCGCGGGGTGTCCGCGCGGAGCCAGACCAGCCGTTGCAGCGCGGGCACCCGCACGTCGGGTACGGGGTCCCCGGCGAGGCGGACGAGGGCGTCGAGGACCTCGGGGCCATGGGGCAGCGCCCCGCCCACGTACCGCCGTACCCCCGCGTCGGGATGGCGGGCGTGCCGGAGGAAGGCCCGCGTCTCCCCCGGCCGGCAGTGCAGGCCGAAGGCGCGCATGACGCTCCGGAGGGCGTACGGGTCGGACTCGGTGTCCAGCAGCGGGCGCAGGAAGTCGGCGGCCTCGTCGGCGAACGGCGCCTCGATGTCCTCGACGCTGATCTGGGGCGGGAGTCCGAGGCTGCCCAGGGTGTCGGTCCCGAAGAGCCGGTGGAGGCGGGACTCCCCGTCGCGGGCGAGGTCGCGGGCCCAGACGAAGGTCTCCCGGTCGAAGCGCAGGCCCAGCCGGAAGGACGAGGAGAACCAGTCGGCGTGCCCGGGGTCGCCGGAGACCAGGGCGCGGGCGAGGAGTTCGCCGGCCGGGCGGTGGATGCCGAGCGCGGCCTCGACGTCGGTGACGACCGCCCGGTGGGCGGGCGGGGGCAGGGCCCCGGCGTCGAGGGCGTCTTGGGCGGCGCGGAGGGCGCGCCGGTGGGGGCCACCGCCGGGTGCGGACACCTGGGGCTCCCCGGGCAGCATGGCCTGGAGCTCGGCGGCCCTGCCGTGGGCCGCCGCCCAGGTCACCGGGTCGAGCCCGGCGGGCCCGGGCCGGTCCAGGTCGACCCGCCCGACGAGCGCCGAGACGAGCTCGTCGCGGCCGGCCCGCAGGACGGCCCAGAAGAGGGTGGTGGCGTCGTCGTCGGTGAGCGCGGCGGCGGGGGCGAGGGCGTGGCCGTCGAGGAACTCGGAGACGGTGAGATCGTCGCCGCGCTCGACGGCGGCCAGGAGCGTGGTCAGCTGCACCGGGCGATGATGCCCGGAAGGGCGGGAGGGGGCGAGGGGATTACGGGGGCGGGGGGGATTGCCGGGCGGGGCCGGGGCTTACCGGGCGGGGCCGGCCGGGCGGGTCAGCTCCCGATGCTCTGCTCGGACGCGTTGCCGCCGATGACGGCGCTCTGGCTGTCACCGCTGGCACCGGGCCGCCCGACGTGACCGGAGTGACCGGAGTGGCCGCCCTGACCGCCGTGCCCCGCGTGCTCGGCGTGACCGGCACCGCCATCGCCACCGCCGGTGTCACCGCCGGTGCCGAGGATCCCGGCGAGCCCGCCGCCGGGCAGGTCGAGCGGCGCGGCCTGGGCGGCACCGGAGCCCGCGCCGAGGGCGGCGCCGGTGGCGAGGAGGAGGGCGGCGGCGAGGGTGCGCCGGGAGGTGCGGAGTGGGTTCATGGGCTGCCAACGAGCGGGCGGGGAGGGGGTTGCGCACCCCGCCCGTCGGGAAGGCAGCCGTCCGGGCAGGTCGGATTCAGATGATGTGCCCGGTGTTGACCCCCTCCACGGTGGCGAGCGGCCGGCTGAGGACGAGTTCGCCGACGCCCTTGTTGACGTGGCCGCCGACGCCCTCGGCGGTGACGTCGGGCGTGTCGCCGCGGCCGAGGAGCCCGGTCGGGTCGGCGTGGGCGGTACCGGTCACGGAGAGGGCGGCCCCGGCGAGGGCGAGGGCGGCGAGGACACGCTGGGAGTTCTTCACGCCCCGCCCAACGAGCCCGACGGGGGCCGGGACACCGGGACTTCCGGCGTTCTACCCTGGGCCGCGTGGCGGACGACGAGGACATTGAGCTCTACCGGCACGAGACGGTGGAGCTGACGGTGGGTGAGCTGCGCGCGGCGCTCGCGGGGCTACCCGCCGACACGCCGGTCCGCGTCGACGTGCCGGTGCGGCCGAGGGCGGGCGCCATGCGGGACTCCCTCGACTCGGGCCACAGCATGTTCGTCGTGTGCGGCGTGGTCCTGGACGACTCCGACCACCTACGGCGGGACGAGCTGGTGGTGCAGGCGGATTTCTGCACGGAGTGGTACGTGCGCCCCGCAGGCTCCGGCGGCGCTCCGGCCGACGAGGACTGACCCACCGTTTCGCGGGCGCCCCAACGGACCCGGCGGCCTAGGCTGTTCCCCGTGAACGAGATGCCGCAGGACCACCGCCCCGCCAAGAGCATCCGGGTCCTCCTCGCCGAGGACCAGGGCATGATGCGCGGGGCGCTCGCGCTGCTGTTGGGGCTGGAGCCCGACATCGAGGTCGTCGCGCAGGTGGGGCGCGGGGACGAGATCGTGGACGCGGCGCTGCTCGCGCGGCCCGAGGTGGCCTTGCTGGACATCGAGTTGCCGGGGCGGTCGGGGCTGGACGCGGCGGGGGACCTGCGGGACGAGGTGCCGGACTGCCGAGTGCTGATCCTGACGACGTTCGGGCGGCCGGGGTATCTGCGGCGGGCGATGGAGGCGGGGGCGGCCGGGTTCCTGGTGAAGGACGGGCCGGTCGAGGAGCTGGCGGAGGCGGTCCGGAAGGCGCTCCGGGGGGAGACCGTCATCGACCCCGCCCTCGCCGCCGCCGCGCTCAGCGCGGGCCCCAATCCGCTGACCGCCCGCGAGCGGGACGCGCTCGGGGCGTCGGTCGACGGGGCGACGATCGCGGACATCGCCGGGGTCCTGCACCTCTCGGAGTCGACCGTACGGAACTACCTGTCCTCCGCCATCGGCAAGACCGGCACCCGCAACCGCATGGAAGCGGTCCGCGAGGCCCGCCGGCAGGGCTGGCTGTAGCAGCCGCCCGTCAGCTCTTCCGCTCCAGCGCGTAGCGCTCGTCCATCGTGCACACGAAGTCCGGGTCGTCGCTCACGCACAGGGTGCCGCCGGCGTCGATGACGTTGATGTCGAGCATGCACGCCCCCATCTCCTGCCCCTGGAATTGGAGGGCGAGCATGGCGCCCGAGGCGGCGGTCTCGTCCCCGAACGCCCCGCCGTCGTGCTCGACGTAGAACACCCAGCTCCCGCTGGAGTCGCCGTCGGGGCACGACGGGTACGTGTACGAGTCCAGGCCGACGGACTCGAACCGGAAGGTGTGGTCGGCGCCGAAGGTCACCCGTCCGCCGGCGTCGCCCACCCACGTTCCCACCAGGTCGTCCCGCGTGATCTCCGTCTTCTCCGGCTCCCAGAAGTGGCAGGAGGTCGCCGTCAGCAGAGCCACCGTCACCGGAAGCACGCGCGCCCAGCTGCTCCGTCCCGCCACGCTCATCGCGCTCACTTCTCCCGCTCCCGTCCCGGCAGCCACACAGCCATCAGGAGCGACGTCGCCAGGAGGACGCAGGCGGCGACGCGGAAGGCGGCCGCGTAGCCCTCGGTCAGGGTCGTCGGGGTCGGGGTGTCCGTGGTCCAGGACGCCGCGACCGTGGAGAGGATCGACAGGCCCAGCGCGCCGCCCATGGTGCGGGAGGTGTTGATGAGGCCCGAGGCCAGGCCCGCCTCGGCGGGCGGGGCGCCCGTCGTGGCGAGGATCGCGAGCGGGGTGGAGCCGACGCCGATGCCGAACATGATGAGGACGCCCGGGATCAGGATCGACATCGCGTACGTGCCGTCCGGCGTCATCGTCGACTGCCAGGCGAAGCCGCCCGACGCGAGCAGGATGCCCGCGACCGCGACCCCGCGCGGGCCGAAGCGGGGCAGCAGGCGGGGCGCCAGCTTCGAGCCCGCGATGACGCTCACGGAGCTCGGGACCAGCGCGAGGCCCGCCTGGAGCGGGGTGTAGCCGAGGACGTTCTGCGCGTACACCGTCATGAAGAACCACGAGCCGAACGTCGTCGACGCGCACAGCGCCATCGACGCGTTCGCCGCCGACACCGCCCGCGTCCGGAAGATCCGCAGCGGCATCAGCGGCGCCGCCGCCCGCGTCTCCCACCAGACGAACGCGCCCAGCACCAGCGCGCCCGCCGCCAGCGGGGCGAGCGTCGAGGGGGCGCCCCAGCCCGACTCCTCCGTCTGCACGATCCCGTACGCGAGGGTCGCCAGCCCGCCCGTCACCAGCACCGCGCCCGGCAGGTCGAGCCGCCGCCCGCCCGGCACCCGGCTCTCGGCCAGCCACAGCCACGCGCCGACCAGCACCAGCGCCCCGATCGGTACGTTGATCAGCAGCACCCAGCGCCAGGAGAGCAGGTCCACCAGCAGCCCGCCCACGAAGCCGCCGGCCGCTCCGCCCGCCGCCCCGACCGCCGTCCAGGTGCCCACCGCGCGGGTCCGCGCCGGGCCCGCCGGGACGGCGGCGGTGAGCAGGGTGAGCGTGGACGGGGACAGGATCGCCGCGCCCAGGCCCTGCACCGCGCGCGCGGCGAGCAGTTGCCAGCCCTCCTGGGCCAGCCCGCCCGCCACCGACGCCAGCGTGAAGAGCGCGAGGCCCGCCACGAACATCCGCTTGCGGCCGAACAGGTCCGCCGCCCGGCCGCCCAGCAGCATGAAGCCCGCGAAGGCGATCGCGTACGCGTTGATCACCCATTGCAGGCCCGCGGCCGTCAGGCCCAGGTCCGTCCGCATCGACGGCAGCGCCACGTTCACCACCGACACGTCCAGCACCACCAGGAACTGGCCGGCGCAGGCGAGCAGGACCACCAGCCAGAGGCGGGCGCCCGGCCCCCCGCCCGGCCCCGTGTCCGATATGCCGGGGGGCGTTGTGTCGGTGGCTTTACTCGTGTCGGTTCGCGGCATGTCCGTCATGGTCGCAGACGGGCCCCGCCCCGTACATCGCCCCCGTACGCAGAGCCGTCCAGCGGCGAGAGCGCCCCTACCCCCGCCGCAGCAGCGTCACCACCGCCGCCCCGCCCAGCCCGATGTTGTGCGCGAGGCCCACGTCCGCCCCCGGCACCTGCCGGCCGCCCGCCTCGCCGCGCAGTTGCCAGACCAGCTCCGCCGCCTGCGCGAGGCCCGTCGCGCCCAGGGGGTGGCCCTTGGAGATGAGGCCGCCGGACGGGTTGACCACCCATCGCCCGCCGTACGTCGTGGCGCCCGACTCGACGAGTTTGCCCGAGGCGCCCTCCTCGCACATGCCGAGCGCCTCGTAGGTCAGCAGCTCGTTGATGGAGAAGCAGTCGTGGAGCTCGATCACGTCCACGTCCTCGATGCCGAGCCCCGACAGCTCGTAGACCCTGCGCGCCGCCGCCCGCGACATCGGGCGGCCGACCACGTCGATGCAGCTCCCCGAGGCGAAGGACTCCTCGGTGTCGGTGGTCATGGCCTGCGCGGCGATCTCCACCGCCCGGTCCCGCAGCCCGTGCTCGGCGACGAAGCGCTCGGAGACGACGACCACCGCCGCCGCGCCGTCCGAGGTCGGGGAGCACTGGAGCTTGGTCAGCGGGCGGTGGATGGTCTTGGCCGCCAGGATCTCCTCGACCGTGTACACGTCCTGGAACTGCGCGTTCGGGTTCTGCGCGGAGTGCCGGTGGTTCTTGGCGGCGACCGCCGCGAGCTGCGCCTCCGTCGTGCCGTGCCGGTCCATGTGCTCGCGGGCCGCGTTGCCGAAGATCTGGGCGGTGGGCGGGGACATCTCGAAGCCGTGCCCGGCGGCCATGATCCCGTAGTGGCGGGCGACCGGCGAGGTCTTGAAGTCGCCGCCGTCCGAGCCGCCGCCGAGGGCGCCGCGCGCCATCTTCTCGAAGCCCAGCGCCAGCACGCAGTCCGCGATACCGCCCTCGACGAGCTGCCGCGCCATCATGAGGGCGGAGGAGCCGGTGGAGCAGTTGTTGTTGACGTTGTAGACGGGGACGCCGGTCAGGCCCAGTTCGTAGACGGCCCGCTGGCCGGCCGTGGACGCCTGGAAGCAGTAGCCGACGGGCACCTGCTCGACGAGCCCGTACGGGATCCCGGCGTCCGCGAGCGCGGCGGTCCCGGCCTCCTTCGCCATGTCCCAGTACTGCCAGTCCCGGGTCTCCGGCTTCTCGAACTTCGTCATCCCCACACCGACGATGTACGCCTTCATCGAAGCCCCTCCTTCTTCCTCGGTCAGTCCCTCGGCAGGCCGAGCAGCCGCTCGGCGACGACGTTCAGCTGTACTTGGGTGGTGCCGCCCGCGATCGTCAGGCAGCGCGACATCAGCAGCCCGTGCACCGCCCGCTCCCCCGGGCCCTCGCGCAGCGCGCCCTCGGGGCCGAGGAGTTCGAGGGTGAGTTCGGCGAGTTTCTGCTGGTGGACGGTCTGGACGAGCTTGCGGACGCTGGCGCCGGGCCCCGGTTCGAGGCCGGAGACCTGGAGCAGGGTGGTGCGCAGCCCGATGCAGGCGAGCGCGTGCGCCTCCGCGACGAGGGCGCCGATCCGGGCGCGTACGGCTCCGTCCTCGTCGCCCGCGCGCGCGATGAGCGCCTCCAGGCCGGTGTCGAAGGCGACCTGGTCGGCCATGTGGACGCGCTCGTTGCCGAGGGTGTTGCGGGCGACCCGCCAGCCGTCGCCGGGCTCGCCGACGACCGCGTCGGCGGGGAGCACGGCGCCGTCGAACCACACCTCGTTGAAGAGCGACTCCCCGGTGATCTCCTTGAGCGGCCGGATGTCGATGCCGGGGGTGTTCTTCATGTCGACGATGAAGTAGCCGAGGCCCTTGTGCTTGGGGGCGTCGGGGTCGGTGCGGGCGAGGAGGATGCCGTAGTCGGCCCACTGGGCGGCGCTCGTCCACACCTTCTGGCCGGTGATCCGCCAGCCCGTCCCGTCCTCGGTGCGTTCCGCGCGGGTACGGAGGGAGGCGAGGTCCGAGCCCGCCTCGGGTTCGGAGAAGAGCTGGCACCACTGCTGTTCGCCGCGCAGGGTGGGCCCGAGGTGCCGGGCCTGCTGCTCGGGCGTGCCGTAGGCGAGGAGCGAGGGGACCACCCAGGTGGCGATGGACAGCGGGCTGAGCCGCACCCCGGCCGCGTCCATCTCGCGCTGTACGGCGAGCTGGCGTACGGGCCCGGCGCCGAGCCCGTACGGGGCGGGGAGGTGCGGCGCCGCGTAGCCGGTGCCGGCGAGGGCGCGGCGGGCGGCGCGCGGGTCGAGCCCGGCGGCGGGCGCGAGCGCCGCGCGGGCCTCGGCGCGGAACGCCTCGGCCTCCGGCGGGAGTTCGACGCGCAGTTCGCGGCGGGTCCCGGCGGCGGCGCGGCGGACGGCGGCGATCCGGTGTCCGTCGCCGCCGCCGAGGAGCTGCCGGGCGACGAGCGCGCGGCGCAGGTGGAGGTGGGCGTCGTGTTCCCAGGTGAAGCCGATGCCGCCGAGGATCTGGACGCAGTCCTTGGCGAGCCCGTACGCGGTGTCGAGCGCGGCGCCCGCCGCGAGCGAGGCGGTGAGCGAGCGGGCGTCCACGGTGTCCTCGCGGGCGGCGCGGGCGGCGTCCCAGGTGAGCGCGCGGGCCTGCTCCAGCCGGACCAGCATGTCGGCGCAGAGGTGTTTGACACCCTGGAACTGTCCGATGGGCCGGCCGAACTGCACGCGGGTGCGGGCGTGTTCGGCGGCGAGGTCGAGGGCGCGGGCGGCGGTGCCGCAGGCGTCGGCGGCGAAGAGGACACCCGCGAGGTCGGCGACGAGCGCCGGGTCCCCGACGGCGACGATCCTGCCGGAGGGTACGAAGACGCCGTCGGCGGCGACCTCGGCGGTCGGCCGGGTCGGGTCGGCGCTCTCGTGCGCCCGTACGGCGAGGGTGTCGGCGTCCACCGCGAGCCACACGGTCCCGTGCGGGGCCCGCGCGGCCAGCAGCAGCAGGTCGGCCTGCGCGCCGCCGAGGACCGGCGGGGCGGTGCCGTCGAGGACGTAGCCGTCGGCGCCGAGCGCGGGCGCGGCGGTCAGGTTGCCGGGCCCGAGCGCGACGGCCCCGGTCCGCTCCCCCGTCGCGAGCGCGGTGGCGTCCTCGGCGCGGCCGGCCCGGTGCAGGACCTCGGCGGCGAGGACGGTGGGGAGGTACGGGCCGGGCAGCAGCGCCCGGCCGGCCCCCTCCAGGACCACGGCGAGGTCCACGAGGTCCCCGCCGCCGCCCTCGCACTCCTCGGGCAGATGGATGCCGAGGAGTCCCTGCGCGGCGGCCCCGTCCCAGTACCCGGGCCTGCCCGCCGCGCCGCCGGGCGCGTCGAGGTGCTTGCGGACGTCCTCGGGCGGTACGGCGCGGGTGAGCCAGCCGCGGACGGATCGGGCGAGCTCCCGCTGTTCGTGCGTGATGGCGATGCCCATGGCACGGCAGACTAGAACACGTTTCAATCTGACGGAAGGTCAGATACGGGTCGGATCGCGGAGCGCGCCACGCGGGGGCGCTTGGGCAGCGACCGCTGCCCTCCCTCCTGTCCGCTGAGGCATTCCTGCGGCCGGGTAGAAGAGGTGTCGTGGAGTGGAACCCGACTGCCCCACGGAAAGGCGCCCTCTCCATGGCTCGCGAAGCCGACCGGTCTCAGGATTCCGCACACCGACACCAGCCCCCGGCGACCCGAGCCCCTCTCCCCGCGTCCGGTGCGCTGCACCTCCAGCGCACCGCCGGGAACAGCGCGATGGTCCAGCTCCTGCGCCAGGCGGGCCACCCCTGGGCCCAGGAACAGCACCAGCACTCGGCCGGCTGCGGACACCAGGAGAACGCACAGGCCGAACAGCCCTCGGTCCAGCGCTCCGCCGTCCACGAGGTGCTGCGCGCCTCCGGACGGCCCCTCGACGACGCCACCCGCACCGACATGGAAGCGCGCCTCGGCGCCGACTTCTCCGACGTCCGCGTCCACGACGACTCCGCCGCCCGGGCCTCCGCCGCCGAGGTCGGCGCCCGCGCCTACACCTCCGGCAGCCACGTCGTCATCGGCGACGGCGGGGCCGACCGGCACACCCTCGCCCACGAGCTGACCCACGTCATCCAGCAGCGCCAGGGCCCGGTCGCGGGCACGGACAACGGCTCGGGGCTCCGGGTCAGCGACCCCTCGGACCGGTTCGAGCGGGAGGCCGAGGCCAACGCGACGCGGGTGTTGACGGGCCCGGCGCCCGCGCCGCAGGCGCCGACGGCACCGGCGGAGGCATCGCCGGAGGCGGCGCGTCCGGCCCCGGCGGTACAGCGCGCGATCGGCCTTGAGGTGGAAGTCGACCGGCCGGTCGTCCGGCACGACGGGACGGACGTCAAGGTCGGCAACAGCACGGGCATCGAGATGATGAGCCACTCCGGCCAGGGCATCAAACTGGTCTCGGACAGCCGGAGCACCTACACGAACGCCGAGTTCGTGGCCGAGCCCAGCGGGGTGCTCCCCGGCGAGGAGCAGCGGTTCCCGCGCACGCTGGCGCAGACCATCGGGCATCTGGAGGAAGCCCACCGGCGTCTCTACACCCCCGATGCCGACACCCCGAAGGCCGGAAAGCAGATGAACAAGCTCTATCCCGAGAAGGAGGGATACGAGCTGGCCCCCGGCTTCAAGACGGCGAGGGTCGCCCCGGAGAAGCCCCATGCCGAGCGGAACGGCCAGGAAGGGAAGGGGCAGGGGCTCTTCGTCCACCAGACCGTGGGCCTTCCCTTGAACGGCATGACAGACGTCTTCGCGGCGGCCGTGCAGACGCCGGAGCCACGGAGCAGGACCCAGAGCAAGGTCCGCGCCCTGGTGAAGAGCAAGGCCCACGAGCACCTGGTGCGGTCGGTCCAGGTCGGGAACGAACTCGGCGCGCGGTTCCTGGGGTCACAGGCCGCCGCCGCCGCTCCCGGTCACGAGGCCGCGGTGGGCGCGCAGGAGGTCCGCGGCTTCGGTTCGCTCTGCTACACCCAGTTCGCCGCGCTGGCGGACAAGCTCCGCTCGGACGGTGCGGGGACGCCGCCGGGCGAGACGGCGCCGGGACAGGTGAAGAACAAGACCGCGGTGCTGGCCCGGGTGAGCCTCGGCACGGTCCAGCAGTCGATGCCGGGTTCCGCGAAGGTCTACCTCGTCAACGACGTCGAGGCGATCCGGAACGACATGTGGGCGCACTACTACGCGGTGGCGCCGAGGACCGGCCCGGACGTCCCGCCGATGAGCGACGCGCACGTCCAGGAACTCGACCAGTACCTGACCGAAGCCCTGTCGGGTATCGCCCAGTTCCTCCCGACCCCGGATGACCCGAACCGCCTGGTGGGCCCGCAGGAGCGGGCGTTCGGCGGCATGACCGAGCTCACCTCGCTGGACTCCCCCGGCGGGGTCCCGGTCGTCCCCCTGGAGTTCCGCAGCTTCGGGGTCGGCCTGGCGAGCTTCGACGACATCCGCCAGGACGCCGGCCATCTGGAGAACTGGTCGAGGACGGCGCACGCGACCGCGGCGAAGGCCCGCAGCGGAGAAGAACAGCGCGCGTACGAGCCGATCGGGGTAGCGGCCCCGTGGCACGCCGCCGCACCCCAGGCGGCACCCCAGCTGTCGTACGAGCAGCAGTTCACGCAGTCCTTGGAACGGTGCCGCCAGATATACCAGCAGCGGTCCACGGAGCGGACCGTCGCGGCTCTCGCCCCCCTCCTCCAGGTTGCGAGCGTGCTCGCCACGAAGGGCGGCAACCCCCAGGGCCCTGCGGAGACCCTCGCCGCGCTGGAGCACGTCATGGCCAACGGAGGGCCCCTGGCCGACGTGCAGCAGATCGCCGCCCGCTTCACCGAGTGGGCGGGGGCCGTCGGCATGGCGCAGGTGAACGGGCCGATCGCGAGAGCCGTCGCCACGTACGGGCAGGCCATGGGGGCCTAGTACTCCAGGTACTCCAGGTCAGTCGCGGGGCGGGTTCGACCGCTCTCGCAGGAACGCGCCCGCGTGGGCGGCGGCCTCCTCCCTCGTGGCGTACCAGACGCCCTCCGCCGCCGCACCGCGCGTTCCGTCCGCGCCCTCGCCCGTCCAGATCCAGCCGCCGGACGCCTGGTCCCGCACCAGTTCGGCCGTGCCGCCGAAGAGTGCGAGCGCCCTGGTCCCGGCGGCCGGCCGGGGGACCGCGTCGGGCCACTTCTTGCGTGCGCCCTGGCGCGTGATGCCCCAGACCGCGCCCATCTGCTCGTAGTTCGCGCCGTAGGACCCCGCCGTCGCCGCCGCGATCGCCGTCAGATCCTTGACCTCCGCGTCCAGCACCTTCCACGCGGCGAGGACCGACAGTTACCGGCCCGGGTGATTGTCAGTGGCGGGTGCCAGGGTGTGGAGCAGCAGCCGGGAACGCCGGCACCGAGTGAATGAGCGAGCAGACCATGGGCACTTGGGACATCGGCCCCTTCGACAACGACACGGCCGCCGACTTCTCGTACCGCATCGACAAGGCCGAGGGCCCCGACGCCAAGGCGGCCGTCCTCCTCGTCGCCCTCCGCGAGGTCACCGAGACCGGCGACGACGACTTCCTCGACTCCGACATCGCCGTCGAGGCCATCGCCTCCGCCGCGCTCATCGCCGCGCAGTGCCCCGGCGGCGATCCCGTCACCGTCTCGTACGGCCCCAAGGAGCCCGTGCCGCCCCTCCCCGCCGACCTCCGCCCCACCGCCGTCGCCGCCCTCGACCGCGTCCTCGGCCCGGAGTCCGAGCTCAAGGAGCTGTGGGAGGAGTCCGACGGCGACCAGTGGAAGGCCGTCATCCTGCGGCTACGCGCGGTCCTTGCGGGCGCGGGCGCGGACGCGTAGCCCCACCGCCACCGCCGTCGCCGCCACCACGGTCACCGCGAGCAGCAGCAGCGTCGGGTTCAGCCACCCCGGCACGACCTCCCGCCCCGCGCACACCAGACTCACCGGCAGCACACTGGACGAGTCCGGCGACACCTTCACACCCGCGTTGAACCAGCAGGCGTCCTCGGGGAAGAGGTACGGCTGGTACGACAGCCCGTACGCGTGCACCGCCGCGCCCGCGATCCCCGCGAGCACGGCGACCCACGTCGCGAGCCTCGCCGGCACGGGCGCGCTCACCTTGCGCCCGCGCCGCCGCCGCAGCCAGGGGGTGGCGGCGATCCCCGCCCAGAGCACCAGGATCAGGACGAGGACGATCGGCCCTAAGAGCTCCATCGCCGATCAGCGCCCGAGACGGCCTTCGGCGGCGGCCGTCACGAAGGCCGCGAAGGCCGCCGGGGCGGCCAGGAAAACGGGCCCGGCGGGCCGCTTGGAGTCCCGCACGGCGACGTGCGCGGTGAGGTCTGCGACCTCGATGCACTGACCGCCGGTGTCGCCGCTGTACGAGGACTTACGCCACGCTGCGGCACCGAGCGGGGCGCACTCGACGCATTCGCCGCCGTTGGAGCTGCTGTACGAGGACTTACGCCACCGCAGGTCCTGGTTGGTGCCCATACCGTTCCTCCATCACGCGCGCGATCAGCGCCGCCGTGTCCTCCCGAGAGAGGGCCGATGCCTGGAGCCGAGCGTATCCGACGGAACGTTCCCTGATCACTTGCGGATTGGCGGTCATATGACCGGAGTCGTAGCTCTCCGCGTAGAAGATGTCCGGGTCGTCATCGAAGCGCAGGAGGCTGAACGAACCGGTCATCGCCGCGTGCTGCCCGACCCCGAAGGGCAGCACCTGCACCTGGATCCATGGGTGGTCGCGGAAGCCCATCAGATGGGCAAGCTGCTCGCGCATCACCTTGGCTCCCCCGATCTCCCGATACAGCACTGCTTCGTCGAGAATGACGCAGACCACTGGCGGGGTAGCCCGCTCCAGGATGCGCTGACGCTCCATTCGAGCGGCGACCACGTCATCGAGCCCGTCGATGGTCTCGACGCTCAGCACGGCCCGCGCGTACGCAGGCGTCTGAAGCAACCCATGCACCAGTTGGGATTGGAACGTCGAGATATACGTCGCCTTCGCTTCCATCACCGCGTACGGCTGGAACCACGCCGGCAACTGGCTTTGCAGCACCAGGCCGATCAGGCGGCTGAACAAGCCGCCCGTCATCAGCGCGGCGTCCAGCCGCTCCGAGAACTGGCGAGTGGGGACCTTCTTGGCCGTCTCTATCTGCCCGATCAGCGAACCCGTGCAGAAGAGGATGTCGCCCAACTGGTCCTGACTGAGCTTCGCCTCCTCCCTCAGCCGACGTAACTCCGAGCCGAAGTAGTCCAGCGGCGAGGCGCTGGGGTCGAGATTGCGGACATTGGCCACGGCGAGGTCACCCCCTCAAATGGACGCTTCCATGCGTTGATTCCACTCCGTAGCCGAGCGTAGGGAAGCGACTCCACTCTGGTGGCATGAATCACGGAACAGACCTCTACCCAGCGGAACTTACCGCCAGTTACCGGATGGGCTTCACCGTCGGTGAGCACTCCGCCGGTCACATCCGCCACATCCTGCGCATGTTCCTCGCCCGTTGGGGGCTCGACGAGCTGGCCGATTCCGGTGGGCTCGCGCTCACCGAGCTCGTCGCGAACGTCGTGCGGCACGTGCCGGACAGCCGCTGCACCGTGCTGATCCTGCGCGAGTCGCACGGGCTGCGGGTGGAGGTGGCGGACGGGGTGTCAGGGGTGCTGGTCGCGCGGGCGGCGGGGCCGCTGGAGGAGGGCGGGCGGGGGCTGGCGCTCGTGGAGGCCGTGACGGACCGGTGGGGGGTGATGTCGGGGCCCGAGGGGAAGACGGTGTGGTTCGAGTGCGACGGGTAGGGCAGCATGGGCGCCCGTAAGCGCGTACCCGCCAGTAGGAGGAGCCGACCATGGTCGCCACCGAGCCCACCCCCGAGATTCTCGCCGCCTTCGAGGCGGCGAAGGGCTTCATGCCCGTCAAGGAGGGGCTCGCGCTGTACGCGGCGGCGGCCGGGGCGGCGGAGCTGGGGCTGCCGCTGCTGGAGGTCGGCACGTACTGCGGGCGTTCGACGATCCTGCTGGCGGACGTCGCGAGGGCGGCGGGGACGGTCGCGGTGACGGTGGACCACCACCGGGGCAGCGAGGAGCAGCAGCCGGGGTGGGAGTACCACGACGCGAGCGTGGTGGACCCGGAGGTCGGCGTGATGGACACGCTGCCGACCTTCCGGCGGACCCTGCGCAAAGCGGGGCTGGAAGACCACGTGATCGCGGTCGTGGGGCGGTCGCCGCAGGTCGCGAAGGTGTGGGCGGGGCAGCTCGGCTTCGTGTTCGTGGACGGCGGGCACACGGACGAGCACGCGACGGCCGACTACGAGGGCTGGGCGCCGAAGGTGGCGCCCGGCGGGACCCTGGTCATCCACGACGTGTTCCCGAACCCGGAGGACGGCGGCCAGGCCCCGTACCGGATCTATCTGCGGGCGATCGGGTCGGGCGACTTCGAGGAGGTCTCGGTCACCGACTCGCTGCGCGTGCTGCGGCGCCTCAGCCCGTCCTGAGCAGCGGCTGGGTGCTGCACCGGAACGAGCCCCCGAGGGACCGGGTGACGCTGAAGTCCACGTACTCGACGTGGACGCCGAAGTCCTCCAGCCGCTTCCCCACGGAGGCGAAGACGGGGTCGGTGACATAGACCTCGGGGCTGAGCGGAAGGCCGTTGGTGGCCAGCCGGCCAGCTTGCTCCAGGTCGACCGTGACCCGGTCCCAGTCCCGCAGCGACTCGGGGAGCCCGTCCGGCAGCGCCTCCTCGCAGACGACCAGCAGGCCCTCCCGTACCAGCCCCAGCGCGCAGTCGAGGTGCAGCATCCGCTCGTGCAGCCGGACGGTCTCCACCGTGTAGCCGTGCGGCTCCAGGAGCTTGGCCAGCCAGCGGATGCCCAGCCGGTTGGAGGCGAGCCCCGAGGTGCCGACGAAGACCCGCCGGCCCAGGACCAGGACGTCTCCGCCTTCGAGGAAGGGCCCGGGGCCGAGGGTCGGGTCGTCCGGGGCGGCGACCTCGGGCATCGGGACGGCGACGTAGGCGCAGTCGGCGGGGTACACGTGCTCGCGGATCACCTCGCGCACCGGCAGCACCTCGCGGCGGCGGTGCAGGAAGCGCATGGACGCCTCCACGACGTGGCGGCCGACCGTGAAGAAGGGGTCCCGGGCGAAGAAGTTCGCGTATCCGTCGGCACCCGCGTACGCCTTCTCCGCCGGGGTGAGGAGCCGGGGGCTGTGCACCCGTACGCCATGGCGGTCGAGGACCGTGCGGAACTCCTCCCGCTCCTTCTCCCAGCGGGCCTGCCGGGCCGGGTCGGTGTCCCGCATGTCGCCGCCGCGCGCGCTCCTCGCGGGCGAGTCCGCGGGCAGGAACCGCAGGTCGCTTGAGGTGGCGGCGGACGCGGGGAGCCCCACTTCGCTCCGGGCCAGCACGACCGTCCGCAGAGGGGCGAACTCACTCTCGACGTACACCTCGGGCGTCTCGCCCACCTCGGCCGAATCGGACATCGACTCCCCTTCCGGCGCGTACCGGTCGAACAGCACGTATTTCCGTCCGAATATAACGCGGCCCCGCCCGGAACGCGGGCGGGGCCACGAGGCGAGCCGGGTCAGAACCCCGACGTCACGTACAGGCAGTTGGTGTAGCTGTAGCCCGACTCGATCTTCGCGTCGCTGGGCTTCTTCATGCCCGCCGACGTGCCGGTGCCCGCGCGCTTCTGGAGCATCTGGTAGTTGCCCGGAGGGAGCATCAGGGTCCGCTTGGGGTACTTGGAGGAGGGGCCGGAGCACGGCTTGACCTTCTCGCCGACCGGCAGCAGCAGGGTCGGGTAGCTCTTGCAGCTTCCGCAGGACGGGATGGTGAGGCGGCCGGTGACCGGTCCGGTGTAGAGGAGTTCGACCTCGCCGGGGCCGTCGTTGCTGATGACCATGACCTGACCGGAGCCGTCGACGGTGGCGCCGGTGGGCACCTTGTTGCCCGCCGCCGGGGTCTCCTCCGCGATCTCGGCGGCGATGGCGATGCTTCGCGCCTGGGCCGTCTGCGGGCTGTCCGGGTAGGTCTTGGCGTAGTCGGTCATCGCGGTCGCCGCCTCGCTGAACTCCTTCTTCTTGAAGCGGTCGAGCCCGCAGCCGAAGTCGCCGCGCTGGAAGACCCGCTTGATGTCGGCGACGAGCGCCCCGTAGGTCTCGGCCGGCAGCGCGGTGACACCGTTGCGGAAGCGGCCGAGCTCGATGAGCCCGTCGCAGGGAGCGATGCCGAGCGCCTTCTCGCGGGTGCGCAGGCCCTCGCGGAGGTTGGGCTCGATCTTCTGCGTGTACGGCGACTGCGGGAAGGTCTTGATGAGCAGGTTGAGCTGCTCGGTCGCGGAGGTCTCCGCGCCGGCCGCGCCGATCGTGGTGGTGCCGCACTGGAAGAGGGACTCGGCCAGCGGCTCGTCGGCCTTGCCCGCCAGATCGCCGAGGAGGCCGCGGTCGATCTTGTCGGGCAGCGCGCGCAGGTGCTTGAGGCCCGGGACGGCGGCGCAGTAGTCCTTCTTCGCGTACGGGGCGGAGACCGAGGCGTAGTAGGCCACGAGCCGGTCGGGGACCTGCTTGGCCGCGCGCGAGCCGGGGTGGTCCTTGGCGATGTCCCGGTAGGTCGCCAGGACCGAGTCGTAGGTCACCTCGACGCTGGTGAAGGACTGGCCCTCGGACCGCTTCACCAGCCCGTCGGCGGCGGCCAGCGTGTCCAGGAGCTGCTGCTCGATCGCCTCGTCGCGGGCGGCGGCGTAGGCGAGGGTGCCGCCGCCGGGGACGGCCAGGACGAGCGCGAGGGCGACCGGCAGCACCAGCTTCCGGCGGCCGGGGGCCTCCAGGGCGGCGGGGGCGGCGCGCAGGCCCCGGCGGTAGCCGTCGGCGGCGAAGGCCAGCAGGAGGACCGCGTACCCGACGACGACGCCGAGCGGGACGCCGTCCGGGTCGGCGGGCAGCGCCACGACGAGCAGGGCGATCGTCACGGCCCAGCAGACGGCCGCGGGCACCCACTGGCGGAGCAGGACGTAGCCGAGGCCGAGGCCGGTGAGGTTGAGGAGGGCGACGGCGGCGGCCTGCGCCGGATTCGGCGGGCCCGGCGGCGGGCCGGGCGGTGGCGGTGGCGTGGCGAGCATCACCGGCGGCTGGTTCGGGGGCGCGGGCGGCTGCCCGTACGGCCCCGGCTGCGGCTGCGGCGGTAAGCCGGAGTCCGCGTAGGGATTCGGCCGCTGGGGCGGGCCGGGCGGCTGCTGGGCCCCCGGTCCGGTCCATTCCCAGGGGGAAGGCTGTCTTCCCCGGTCCCCGGCGGCTGTGTCGTCGTGGTGGTCCTGCGCGCCGTGTCCGCCGTGGGCGTCCTGCGGGCCGTGAGCGTCCTGCGCGTCGTGTGCGTCCCCCGCCACAGGTGTTCCCCCTCTGTGGTCGTTGCTGCGGTGCCCCCCACATACCCTTCACCCTCCGGCCACACACGTCCACCGATACGGGCAATCCGGGGCCGGAGGGCCTACAGTCGCGGGGTGCCGAACGACCACCGGAACCTCCGCGCCCTGCCCCTGGCCCTCCCCCTGGCCCTGGCCGCCGTCGCCGCCCTCGCGGGCTGCGGGGGCCCCGCCGGGACGGCCGCGCAGGGCCCGTCCCGTACCGCCGAAGCGCAGGCGGACGCGCAGGCGGACCCGCGGGCGGGCGCCCCGGCGGGAGCCGACGCGCGGACGCAGGCCGCCGCCCGGGAGTCCGGGGCGATCCCGGCCGGGCCGGGGCGGAAGCTGCCGCTGGCCGGGAAGACGATCGTGATCGACCCGGGCCACAACCCCGGCAACTTCCGGCACACCGCCGAGATCAACAAGAAGGTGAACATCGGCACGAACCGCAAGGAATGCGACACCACGGGCACCTCCACCAACGCCGGTTACACCGAGGCGGCGTTCACCCTCGACGTCTCCCACCGGCTGCGCGACCTGCTGAAGGCGCGGGGCGCGAAGGTGGTCCTGGTGCACGACGCGGACCGCCCCTACGGGCCGTGCATCGACGAGCGGGCCCGGATCGGGAACGCCGCGAAGGCCGACGCCGTGGTGTCCGTGCACGGGGACGGCTCGGCCTCCGGGAACCGGGGCTTCCACGTGATCCTGCCCGCGCTGGTGCAGGGCGGCGGCGCCGACACCACGAAGATCGTGGGGCCCTCGCGGGCGCTGGGCGAGAAGCTGGTCGCGTCCTTCGGCCGGGCGACCGGCAGCGCGCCCGCCAACTACATCGGTTCCGGTACGGGGTTGGACGTGCGCAAGGACCTCGGGGGGCTCAACCTCTCGACCGTCCCCAAGGTGTTCATCGAATGCGGCAACATGCGTGACCCGAAGGACGCCAAGCTGTTCACCGACGCCGGGTGGCGGCAGAAGGCGGCGCAGGGGATCGCGGACGGGATCGGGGCCTACCTCAAGGGGTAGCCCGGCGCCCGGGGGCCACGGACGATAGATTCGCTTCGTACTCCATACTCCGTAACCCGTACTCCGTACTCCGTACGATGGCTCAGTGCCCCGTGCACCGCGCACCGTGCCCCGTGCACCGTACGGCACTCCGTACGTGGGGGCCGCCCCCGTGATCCGCGCCACCCCGACGAGACGACCCGACGAAGGACTCTGACGTGAATATCCGCTCCCTCACCCGAGGCGATGGCGTGCTGATCGGTGCAGCGGTGGTGCTGTTGATCGCCTCGTTCCTCAGCATCTCCGGCTGTGACGCCGGCCCGGCGATCTGCGACAAGGTCGACCTGCCGAACTCGTGGGACGCCTCGCCGCTCGGCTGGGGCGCCTACTTCCTCGGCATCGCGGGCGCCGCGCTCTCGGTCCTCTCGCGCGCGCTGCCGCAGCCGCGCAAGGTGGCAGGTCTGGAGCTCGGCCAGGTCGGCCCGGCCTTCGCCATCGCCTCGGCGTGGACGCTGCTGATGTGGATGTTCGAGTCGGACAACGCGGGCGCGGGCCTCATCCTCGGCCTGATCGCCGCCCTCGTGCTGGCCGGCGCGGCCGTCGCCACCCCGCTCGTCCCGGCCCTGAAGGCCCCGCTGGTCGGCGCCCCGAGGCCGCAGGCCCCGCAGCCGTACGGGATGCAGCCCGGCCAGCCGGGCGTCCCCGGCGGCTACGGCTACCCGGGCGCCCCGCAGCAGCCGTACGGCGCGCAGCCGGACCCCTCGCACGGCGGCCAGCCCTTCGGCGGGCAGCCGGGGGGCCAGCACCAGGCCCCGCAGCCGCAGGCGCCGCAGCCCCAGCCGCAGCAGGCCGCCGCTCCGGCGCCCTCGGACTTCGCCCCGTTCTGGTTCGCCGTGCCGGTGGCCCGCCCGCTGTACGCGGAGGACGGCTCGCCGGCGCCCATCGCGGAGCTGGCGCCGGGCACCTGGTACCTCGCGGTGGACCAGCGCGGTCCGGCCCTGGTCGCGCAGACGCAGGACGGGCGCCGCGGCGTCCTCCAGGACACCACGGGCATCCAGCGCGGCTGACCGCGCCCGCCCGCGACCGGCCCTCCGCCCTTCCGGGCGGGGGGCCGTTGTCGTACAGTCCAGGCCACCACACATCTGACACATCGTCAGAAAGGTTGCCCGTCATGCGCCTTGGACTCGCCCTCGGCTACTGGGGCCGCGGCCCCTCCGCCGCCCACCTCGACCTGGCCCGCGAGGCCGAGCGGCTCGGCTACCACTCGGTGTGGACCGCCGAGGCGTGGGGCTCCGACGCCTTCACCGCGCTCACCTGGATCGCCGCCCACACCAGCCGCATCCGGCTCGGCACCGCCGTCGCGCAGATGGCCGCCCGCACCCCGACCGCCACCGCCATGCACGCCCTCACCCTCGACCACCTCTCGGGCGGCCGGATGACGCTCGGGCTCGGGCTGTCCGGGCCGCAGGTCGTCGAGGGCTGGTACGGGCGCCCCTTCCCGCGCTCGCCGCTCACCGCGACGCGCGAGTACGTGGACGTGATCCGGCAGGTGCTGCGGCGCGAGGGGCCCGTGGCGCTGGACGGGCGCTACCACTCCCACCCGTACGCGGGCGCCGACGGCACCGGGCTCGGCAAGCCGCTCAAGCCGATCACCCACCCGCTGCGGGCCGACCTGCCCGTGCTGCTGGGCGCCGAGGGACCCAAGAACATCGCGCAGACGGTCCAGATCGCGGACGGCTGGCTGCCGCTCTACTGGTCCCCCGCCCGCTGGGCCGAGGTCTACGCCCTGCCCCCGCTCCCCGAGGGCTTCCTGGTCGCCCCCATGGTCCGCGCCCAGGTCTGCGACGACGTCGCCGCCGGACTGCTGCCCGTCAAGGCGATGCTCGGCTTCTACATCGGCGGCATGGGCCACACCGCCCGCAACTTCCACGCCGACCTCATGGGCCGCATGGGCTACGAGGACGAGGCCCGCCACATCCAGAAACTCTTCGCCGCCGGCCGCCGCGAGGAGGCCGTACTGGCCGTACCGGACGCCTTCGCCGACGAGATCTCCCTGATCGGCCCCCGCGAGCGCATCGCCGAACGCCTCGCCGCCTGGCGCACGGGCCCGGTCACCGACCTCCTGGTCACGGCCCCGGACCCGGAGACGCTGCGGGTCCTGGCGGAGCTGAACGGCTAGGAGCGCGTCCCCGTGGCAGGCGACTGACTGGGGGATGGCGGCGCGCAGGTCGGTCAGCGGGTCTGCCGGGGCGTCCGGGAGCGGAAGCTGCGGCCGAGTTCGGCGCCCAGTCCGTAGTAGTGACGGAAGTTGTAGATCAGCGGGCTCCACGAGGCCGGGTCTACGTGCTGGGAGCCGGGGACGACGATACGCGGATCGGCGTGGACCTTGAGCACGTGGGCCTCGACGATGAGGAACGCCCCGGAGGCATCGGGTCGGACCCGGGCCGCGCGGGCCTCCAACTGGATGGGGCATTCGGCGGCCCTGGGCGGCCGGACCAGATCGGAGGGCTCGGGTCGCAGGCCGGCGGCGGCGAACTTGTCCGGCTCGAAACGGTAGGTGCCGCGCTTGTCCTCGGGTATCGGGGTACGTCCGGTCAGGGGCGCCAGCCGCTCCACCGCCGGCCACTGGGCGGGCTCAGGGAGGTTGATGACGAGATCGGGTCGGCTGCGGAGATTGTGTGCGGTCTGTCCCCCGGGGCCCAGCCCGAGGACGATGACGTGACCCAGCGCCCAGGCCGAGGACATCGGCGCGAGGTTGAAGGACCCGTTCTCGTTCTCTGTCGAGAGCAGTACGACCGGGGTGCCGAAGTACAGGATGCTCGGCTCGATGGCCACATGGGCGGCCGACGTGTCGGCGGGTGCGGTGCTGTGTGCAGCGGTTTCCATGCAGTCGACCGTAGGGCGACGACACTTCGGACCTCACCGAAGGATCGCCGGTGGACGATGGACGGCGACGAGAAACCACGACGCGCGCTTCCGCCGCAGCCCGCTCAGCCGCCGGTGAGCTGGGAGGTGCTGGGGACCTTGTCGACGACCTCGGCGCCCGCGCTCTTTCCCGCTTCCTTCACCTGGTTGATGATGCTGTCGAAGGAGCCGATGTCGCCGTCGGTCGCCTCGCCCTTGCGCAGCTTCGTGCCGAGTTCCTTCAGCGACTCGATGCCCGCGCTCAGCGGTGCCACCGCCTTCGACAGGAGCGGGTCGCCCTTGGCGTTGTTCACCGCCGCCTTGAGCCTGTTGTACGTGAAGGCGCCCGCGAGGCCGGCCTTGACCAGCGCGAAGGTGCGGCCGTTCGCGCCCTTCTTGAACTTGCCCGCGCGGTACGGCTTCACGATCCACTGGTAGGTCGCCCCCGCCGCCAGGCCCGCGTTCGCCACGAACCGGGTCTTGGCCAGCTTCTGCTGCTCGAAGCTCGCCGAGCTCGTCGGGGTCGCCGGACTCGCGTCGGCGCTCGTCGTCATCGACTGCGAGCTGTCGCCGCCGCACGCGGCGGTCGTGGCGAGCAGCGCGCCGGAGAGGAAGAGCGCGACGAGGGCGCGCCGCGCGCGGACGAGGCTGGGCACGAGGGACCTCCCTGGGACTGGGGCGCCGGGCCTGATCCGCCGGGCAGGGCCCAGCCTCACCCGGGGCCCCCGGGGCCGCCACCGGGGTGGGCCCGTACGGGGCGCGGGCGCCGCCGCCGACCCCCGCCCGCCGTCCCTTTCTCCGTACGTCTTCGCAGGTCAGAGCCGTGGGACGTCCCACGGTGTCCCTGGGACGCCGTCGCGTCTGGTCCGTCCCCCGCGCCCGCCTGAGAGTGGATCCGCGGCCCGGGACGGCTCCGGGCGGGGGAGGTACGGAAGTCCGATGGTGAGGCACCGCGTGTGTACGGGTGGCGGTCGGTGTCAGTGGTTCTACCGGGCGCCGGACGCCCGGCTCGGCCGGGGCATCGGCGGCTACCGGGGGTTCCGGGCCGCGCCGGGGGTGCCGCAGGAGCGGCTGGTGGTGCCGAGCGGCCGGGTGTCGCTGCTCATCGGCTTCGGCGGCGAGCTGCGGGTCCCGGACGCCGAGGGGCGGCACACGTCCCTGGTGTCGGGCCTGCACACCCGGGCGCGGGTGCTGGGGCACGGCGGGGACGTGCGGGGCGTGGAGCTGGCGATGGCCCCCTGGGCGGCCCGGCGCTTCTTCGGCGCCACCGGGCTCGCCGAGCTCACCGACACCCTCGCGGACCCGGCGGAGGTGCTCGGCGGCCGGGTGCGCTCGCTCGCCGAGGCCCTGGCGGAGGCGCCGGGCTGGCCGGAGCGGTTCGCGCTGCTCGACGAGACGCTGCTGCGCTGGTCGGCGGAGGCGGAGCGGCGGGGCGCCGCGGCGGAGCCCGCGCCCGCGGTCCTGGAGGCGTGGCGGCTGCTGGAGCGGTCGGCGGGCGCGCTGCGGGTCCACGAGGTGGCGGCGGCGACCGGCTGGAGCGAGCGGCACCTGGAGAGCCGCTTCCGCGAGCAGATCGGGCTCGGCCCCAAGCGGCTGGCCCGGGTGCTGCGGCTGAACCGGGCGATCGGGCTCCTGACGGCCGGCGAGCGGGCCGCCGACACCGCCGCCCGCTGCGGCTACTACGACCAGGCGCACCTGAGCCGCGAGTTCACGGCGATGACCGGGCTGCCGCCGGGGCGCTTCCTGGCGGACCGGGGGACGGCCAGCGCCTGGATCGCGGGGTGAGCCCTGGGCCTGGGCCTGTGCCCGTCCCCGTAGCCGTGCCTGTACCCGTGCCCGTAGCCGTGTGCCCGTATCCGTATCCGTGCCCGTATCCCTGCCCGTAGCCGCGCCCGTTCCCGTATCGCCTGCGGCGGATTTCTCCAATACGCGGGCCGGGGACCGCTGCGAGACTCGCGTACGCGTGCGGGGTCGTCCGGCGCTACAGGGGTGCGCCGGACGATCTCGGGGCCTCCAGGGGCTTCCAGGGGCTCCAGGGTCCGGCCTACGGCTCCTGGGACTTCTCCGCGCTGGGGATGAAGCGGCCCGTGCAGGTGGGCACGCTGTCCTTGCCGTTCTTCTTCGGGAGGGCGGCGCAGACGAAGACCGAGCCGTCGTCGGGCGCCGCGATCAGCGGGGTGTAGACGTCCCGGTCGTAGTGGACGACGTCGGCCTGGGCGGCGCCGTCGGAGTTGTTGACGACGACGGTGGCACCGACCTCGGCGAAGGAGATACGGCCCCATGCGGCCTTGCAGGCGCGGCTGTAGCGGAGCTCGATGACGAGGTCCTTGGGGATGGAGCCGGTGCGGACGGTGACCGCGTCGGCGCCGCAGTTCATCTTCTTCGGGTCCTTGCCCTCGCAGGCGGTGAGCGTGCAGCCGGCGGCCGGGCCCGCGACCTTCACCACGGGCTTGGGCGGGGCCGGGGCCTCGCCGGAGCCGCCGGAGAGGGCGAGGACGCCGTAGGCGGACGCGCCGACGACCAGGAGGACGGCGAGGGCGAGGGAGGCCCACAGGGTGCGGCGCTTGCGGGCCGGGGCGGGCCGGGCCTCGCCGCCGCCACCGCCGGTCTCGCCGGTCTCGCCGCCACCGTCGCCTTCGGCCTCCGCCTCGCCTTCGCCCTCGGCCTCCGCCGTCGTGTCCGGCTGTGACCGGGCGGCCTCCTCCGCGTCCCAGCGGGCGAGCAGCGGCGCGGGATCGGTCCCGCACAGCCGCGCCAGGCTCTCGACGGCGTCCCTCGGCGGGAACTGCTTGCCGTTGACCCACCGCTCCCACGACGACTTGGCGTAGTGGGTCTTCTCGCTGAGCTGGGCGAAGCTCGATCCCGACGCCTTCTTCAGCGCGAGCAGTTCGCCAGCAAGGTCCGTGTTCGACCCCGCACGGTCCATTTTGGCCGTTTCTCCCCGATATGCATGTCCATGCCAGTCATGGACGTGGACATACTAGAGCCGGTTGATCAACCGGTTTTACGTGCACCGCGCACCGATCCACGCGAGCGTCAGGCGCAGCAGTCCGGGTCGAGTCCGCGCGGCAGGCGCTCGCCGCCGAAGACCGCGACCGTCGCCTCGTCGCCGCCGAGCGCCGCCACGGCGAGCAGCAGCGAACCGGCGGTCCAGGTGGTCCGCTCCTCCGGCCAGACCGCCTTCTCGCCCTCGAAGACGTACCCCGTCCAGTACGCGCCGTCGGCGTCCCGCAGGTGCCGGACGGACTGGAGGATGTCCAGCGCCCGGTCCGACTGGCCCATCGCCCACAGGGTGAGGGCCAGTTCGCAGCTCTCCCCGCCGGTGACCCAGGGGTTGGGCACCACGCAGCGCACGCCGAGCCCCGGCACGACGAAGTCGTCCCAGCGCTCCGCGATCCGCGCCTCGGCCCGCGCCCCGCTCACCGCGCCGCCGAGGACCGGGTAGTACCAGTCCATGGAGTAGCGGGACTTGTCCAGGAAGCGCTCCGGGTGGCTGCGGATCGCGTGCCCGAGCGCGCCGGCCGCCAGCTCCCAGTCGGGCTGCGGCTCCTCGCGTTCCTCGGCGATCGCCAGGGCGCAGCGCAGGGCCTGGTGGACGGAGGAGCTGCCGGTCAGCAGGGCCTCGGCCACCGGCGTGCCGTCGGGCTCGCGCTTCCAGCCGATCTCGCCGCCCGGCTGCTGGAGCCGCAGCACGAACTCGACGGCCGCGTAGACCACCGGCCACATGCGGTCGAGGAAGACGTCGTCGCCGGTGGAGAGGTAGTGGTGCCAGACGCCGACGGCCACGTACGCGACGAAGTTGGACTCCAGGCCGCGGTCGGTGACGTCCTCGGGGTCGCCGTCGCGGTAGGCCGCGTACCAGGATCCGTCGGCGTTCTGGTGCCGGGCCAGCCAGGCGTACGCCCGCGCGGCGGCCTCGTGCTCCCCGGCGGTGTCCAGGGCCATGGCGGCCTCGGTGTGGTCCCACGGGTCCAGGTGGTGCCCGCGGAACCACGGTATGGCGCCGTCCTCGCGCTGCACGGCGAGGATGCCGGCCACGGTCTCGGCGGCCTCCTCGGCGGTCAGCACGCCCTCCAGCACCAGGTGCTGGGCCATCCGCTCGGGAGAGGTCACTTGACGGCGTCCACGGAGGCGGCGTCCAGGGGGGCGTCCTCGGCGGCGGTGCCCTCGGAGGACGTGCCCTCGGCGGCGGCGTCCACGGGCGCGGCGTCCACGGGGAGCGCGGGCGCGTGCGGCTTGGTCGCGTAGGCCACGAAGCTCTTGCCGACGACCGGGTTGAGCAGCTGCTCGGCGACCCGGGTCAGGGCGGGCTTCTTCATGATGTCCCAGACCAGCAGCTTGTGGTACGCCTTCACCGGCAGCGCCTTGTCGTTGTCGACGCCGAAGGCGCACTTCAGCCACCAGTACGGGGCGTGCAGGGCGTGCGCGTGGTGGGTGCCGTACGGCTTGAGGCCGGCGCCGCGCATCTTGGCGAGCAGCTCGTCCGCCTTGTAGATGCGGATGTGGCCGCCCTCGACCTCGTGGTACGCGTCGGAGAGCGCCCAGCAGACCTTCTCGGGGCCGTAGCGCGGGACGGTGACGGCGATCCGGCCGCCCGGCTTGAGGACCCGGACCATCTCGGCGAGCACGCCCTTGTCGTCCGGGATGTGCTCCATGACCTCGGAGATGATGACGACGTCGAAGGACTCGTCGGGGAACGGCAGGTTGAGCGCGTCGCCCTCCATGGCGGTGGCCGAGGCCCCGGCCGGGGCCTCGCCGGCCTCCTTCATGGCCGCGAACCACTTGGCGACCTCGCGGATCTCCTCCGCGTTCTGGTCGAGCGCCACGACCTGCGCGCCGCGCCGGTAGCACTCGAAGGCGTGCCGGCCGCCACCACAGCCCAGGTCGAGCACGCGGTCGCCGGGGGCGAGCGGGAAGCGGGTGAAGTCGACGGTCAGCACGGGTTCCTGCTTTCGCGGTGGAGGGAGGCCGGGGCGCCCTGCGCGGCGATCGCGGCCCGGTACAGCTCGGCGGTGCCCTGGGCGGCCCGCGCCCAGGTGAAGCGCGCCAGGACCCGCTCGCGGCCGGCCGCGCCGAGGCGGGCGCCGAGCTCGGGGTCGGCGAGGACCCGACCGAGGGCGGCGGCCAGCGCGCCCGCGTCGCCCGGGGGGACGGCCAGACAGGTCTCGCCGTCGGGTCCGGCGACTTCGGGGATGGCGCCGCCGGTGGTGGCGACGAGGGGGGTGCCGGTGGCCATGGCCTCGGCGGCGGGCAGCGAGAAGCCCTCGTAGAGGGACGGGACGCAGGCGACCCGGGCGGAGCGGTAGAGGTCGACGAGCTCGGCGTCGGTGACGCCCTTCACGAACTCGACGGCGCCGGCCAGCCCGTACCGCTCGATGGCCTGGGCGACCGGGCCGCCCTCGGCGCGCTTGCCGACGACGACGAGGTGGGCGTCCGGGTGCTCGGTGCGCAGCTTGGCGAGGGCCTCGATCAGGTGGACCAGGCCCTTGAGCGGGACGTCGGCGCTGGAGGTGGTGACGATCCGGCCGGGGACCTCGGCGACGGCCGGGTCGGGCGACCAGAGCTCGGTGTCGGCGCCGATGTGGACGACGCCGATGCGGTCCTCACGGACGCCGAGGTGCTCGACGATCTCCTGGCGCGAGGTGCCGGAGACGGTGAGCACGGAGGGCAGGCGGCGGGCGACACGTTTCTGCATCCGGGTGAAGGCGTACCAGCGGCGGACCGAGGCGCGGCGCTTCCAGTCGGCGGCGGCGTCGAGTTCGAGCTGCCGGTCGACGGTGATCGGGTGGTGGATCGTGGTGACGAGCGGGGCGCCGAGGGCGCGCGGGCCGCCGAGGAGTCCGTAGCCGAGGGTCTGGTTGTCGTGGACGACGTCGAAGTCGCCGCGCCGGGCGGCGAGGGCGCGGCGGGCGCGCAGCGAGAAGGTCAGGGGCTCCGGGAAGCCGCCGGTCCACATGGTGGCGACCTCCAGGCCGTCGATCCAGTCCCGGTACTCCTCGCGCTTCGGGGTGCGGAAGGGGTCGGGCTGGCGGTAGAGGTCGAGGCTGGCGATCTCGGTGAGCGGGACGCCTTCGTCGAGCGTCGGGTACGGCTGGGAGCCGAGCACCTCGACGCTGTGCCCGAGCCGGGCGAGCTCGCGGGACAGGTGCCGGACGTAGACGCCCTGGCCGCCGCAGAACGGGTTCCCCTTGTACGTGAGGAGAGCGATCCGCAACGGACGGTCACCGTCCGGAGCGGTGCCCCGCCGGGGGCTTGCCTCTACGGCCTCCGCGGTCATGTGCGACCCCCTTCGCGCGATGTATTTCGCGGGAGCGTAACCGCCCGCGCTAATCTAGAACAAGTTACAGACTTGATCGTTCACGATCCGCCACGATCGGCTGTCTCGATCTTCTTGATCCTTCAAGATCCCTCAAGGAGCACAGAATCTACCGGCTGGTAGCTGCGCCGGAGGAAGCAGGATCGGGTGATTCGCGCCACGACCGGAGGGTCGCGATACTGTCGCTCCCTCACCGCACGGAACGGGGCCCCATGACCGTGGAAGACAGACCGGCTTCGCCGCCGCTGACGGAGCGCCAGGAGGCGCGCAGACGGCGCATCCTGACGGCGAGCGCGCAGCTCGCCGGGCGCGGCGGCTTCGAGGCCGTGCAGATGCGGGAGGTCGCGGAGGCGGCCGGGGTGGCGCTCGGCACGCTGTACCGCTACTTCCCCTCCAAGATCCACCTGCTGGTCGCGACCATGCAGGACCAGCTCCAGCACATGCACAGCACGCTCCGCAAACGCCCCCCGGCGGGCGCGGACCCGGCCGGGCGGGTGGCCGAGACCCTGATGCGGGCCTTCCGGTCGCTCCAGCGGGAGCCGCAGATGGCGGACGCGATGGTCCGCGCGCTGACCTTCGCGGACCGGAGCGTGAGCCCCGAGGTGGACACGGTCTCGCGGCTGACCACCGCGATCATCCTGGACGCGATGGGCACCGAGCACCCGACACCCGCGCAGCTCTCGGCGGTCCGGGTGATCGAGCACACCTGGCACTCGGCCCTGATCACCTGGCTCTCGGGCCGGGCGTCGATCGCCCAGGTGAAGATCGACATCGAGACGGTCTGCCGCCTGATCGACCTGACCGCCCCGGAGCCTCCGAAGGGACCGAAGGGACCGGGGCGCGGCTGAGACCGGCGGGGTACGGCTGAGACCCGGCCGGCTACGACGGGGCTGGCGGGGCTGACGGCGTCAGGGAGCCGACCCGCCGAACGGGGACTTGGGCTTCTCGGCCTTCGCGACGCAGGCGTTCTCCATCGCCGTCAGGTTGACGTATCCCGGCTCCAGGTCGCGGAACTCCGCGACCAGGGCCCAGTCCCGCTTCTTGAAGACGGCCTCGATCAGACCGACCGTCCCGTCCTCGTGCGCGCGCTCCCTGCGCTTCCCGGCCTCCCGCCAGCCGCGTTCGCGCAGCTCGGTCACCAGCGCCTCGTGGGTGGAGGCGTCGACCGGGTCGCCGTCCGTTCCGTATCCCCGGTAGAAGACCATGCACGCCCCCATGGTGCCCGGCCGGGAGTCCTCCGCGTGCTGCGCCGCCCATTCCGGGTCCGCCGCCGGGGCACCCGCGTCCGCGACCACGGAGGCGAACTCCGCCGCCACCCGCTCCTTCGTGAACGGCCCCGTCTCCTCGGGCCGGACGGAGGGCGGGGCCGCCGACCCCGCCGCCGCCCCTCCCCCGCCCGAGCCGCAGCCCGCCGTCGCCCCGCCGAGCGTCACGACCGCGAGCGCCGCGTACACGGCGGCCCGCACCCCCACTGATCTGCGCATTTCCTCTTCCCCACTCCTGAACGTTCGCAGGAGTGTTCCATGCGCCGACCGGGGCCCGCCCGGCACATAGCCGCCTGGCCACCGGGCAATGCTGTCCCCGGCCGCAGAGCACCCCTAGTCCTCCGGAGGGAACACCGCCTCCCCGCCCTCCGCCAAGGTGATCGAGATCGCCTCCACCGGGCAGCCCTCCGCCGCCGCCAGGACGGCCTCGTTGGCGTCGAGTTCGGGGGTCTGGGGGTGGGACTGGCGGGCGGTGTCCAGGCGGAAGCCCTGGGGGGCGTGGTTCACGCACATGCCCGAGCCGATGCAGACCGTGCGGTCCACCTCGACGCGCCAGCGGTCGCCCATCACGCGCCACCCGGCCCCTCGTAGCCCGCGGGGAGGTGGATCATCTTGTGCTCCAGGTACTCCCCCAGGCCCTCGGGGCCGAACTCGCGGCCCACGCCGCTGTTCTTGTAGCCGCCGAAGGGGCCGAGCATGTCGAGGCTGAAGGTGTTGACGTTGAAGGTGCCGGTGCGGACCCGGCGGGCGAAGTCGACGCCGTGGTCGGCGTCGCCGGTCCACACGCTGCCGGACAGGCCGTAGTCGGAGTCGTTCGCGATCCGCGCGGCCTCGTCCTCGTCCCCGTACGGCAGCAGGCAGATGACCGGGCCGAAGATCTCCTCGCGGGCGATCCGCATGGAGTTGTCGACACCGCCGAAGAGGGTCGGCTCCACGTACCAGCCGCGCTCCAGGCCCGCCGGACGGCCGCCGCCGGTGAGGACCTTGGCGCCCTCCGCCTGGCCGATGCCGATGTAGTCGAGCGAGCGCCGCTGCTGGCGGCGGGCGACCAGCGGGCCGACCTGGGTGGCCGGGTCGAGCGGGTCGCCGACCACCAGCGCCCCGGCCGCCGCCGCGAACGCCTCGGCGATCTCCTCGTAGCGGGAGCGCGGGGCGAGGATGCGGGTCTGGGCCACGCACGCCTGCCCGTTGTTCATCCAGGCCGCCGGGACGATCCCGGCGACCGCCGCCTCCAGGTCGGCGTCCGGCAGGATCACCGCCGCCGACTTGCCGCCGAGTTCGAGGGTGACCCGGGTCAGGTTGCGGGCGGCGACCTCCATCACGCGCTTGCCCGCCGCGACCGAGCCGGTGAAGGAGACCTTGTCGACACCGGGGTGCCCCACCAGGTACTCGCTGACCTCGCGGTCGGCCGGCAGGATCGACAGCACGCCCTCCGGGAGCCCGGCCTCGGCCGCGATCTCACCCAGGATGTACGAGTCGAGCGGCGACTCCGGGGACGGCTTCAGGATCACGGCGCAGCCCGCGAGCAGCGCCGGGCCCAGCTTCGCGGCGGCCGTGAACTGCGGGACGTTCCACGGCACGACCGCCGCGACCACCCCGACCGGCTCCCGCCGCACCAGCAGCGGCCCGAGCACGCCGGCGCGCCGCTCCTCGTACACGTACGAACGGGCCACCGTGATCGCCGAGTCCCAGACCATCATCGCGCCGAGCGCCTGGGCGAGGACGGACCAGGAGTACGGGGAGCCGTTCTGCGAGCTGATCGAGCGGGCGATCTCCTCGTGCCGCACCGCGATCGCGTCCCTGATCCGCGCGACGACCTCGATCCGCTGCTCCAGCGTCATGCGCGGCCAGGGGCCCTCGTCGAAGGCCCGGCGGGCGGCGGCCACGGCCCGGTCGACGTCCGCCTCGGCGGCGTGCGGGACGCGGCCGATGACCTCCTCGGTGTGGGGCGAGACCACCTCGATGACGTCGCTGCCGAGCGGGTCGGTCAACTCGCCGCCGATGAACAGTTTTCCGTGCTCCACAAGCTCGGTCATGACCGACTGCCTCCCGGAACCACGCGCCGATGCCGATATCCGCCCGCGACGTCCGCCGCCGAGACGCTATCTGACTGTGTTTCAGAACTGATACCAGTTCTAGTTATGCTTGACCAGACTCGGGACCCGACGGACCCGGCGGACCCAGCCGATCGCCCCATCCGGCCACCCCCGCACTCTTCTGACTGATCGTCAGTTCTCGTTATAGTGCGCCGACGGCCGTACCGGTACGCAGAGACGAGGCGCCCATGACGCAGCCCACCGACCAGGTGACCGAGCACGGCGGAGGCGTCTGGTCCCTGCGGGTGCCCATCCCCGACAACCCGCTCGGCCACACCCTCGTCCACGTCCTCGACACCGACCGCGGCCCCGTCCTCGTCGACACCGGCTGGGACGACCCCGCCTCCTGGCGCGAACTCACCACCGGGCTCGGCACCCTGGGGCTCGACGTCCGGGACGTGCACGGCGTCGTCGTCACCCACCACCACCCCGACCACCACGGCCTGTCGGGCCGGGTCCGCGAGGAGTCCGGCGCCTGGATCGCCATGCACGCCGCCGACATCGCCGTCGTCCGCCGCACCGGCAGCGCCGAACCCGGCCGCTGGCTCGACTACCTGGCCCGCAAGCTCGCCGCCGTCGGCGCCCCCGAGGAGCACACCGCCCCGCTGCTCGCCGCCCGCGCCGCCGGGCACCTGCGCACCCTGCCCGGCCTGACCTCCGCCGTGCCCGACCGCGAGATCATCCCCGGCGAGCTCCTCGACCTCGCCGGCCGCCGGCTGCGCGCCGTCTGGACCCCCGGACACACCCCCGGCCACGTCTGCCTCCACCTGGAGGAGGCGCACCCCGCCGGGCTGCCCGGCCACGGGCGGCTCTTCTCCGGCGACCACCTGCTGCCCGAGATCAGCCCGCACATCGGCCTCTACGAGGACCCCGACGACACCAGCGGCCACGGGGGCGACCCGCTCGGCGACTACCTCGACTCCCTCGAACGCATCGGCCGGCTCGGCGTCGCCGAGGTCCTCCCCGCCCACCAGTACGCCTTCCCCGACGCCGCCCGCCGGGTCCGCGAGCTCCTCGACCACCACGAGGAGCGGCTCGCCGGGCTCCTCGCGCTGCTCGCCGTCCCGCTCACCCCCTGGCAGCTCGCCGAGCGGATGGAGTGGAACCGCCCCTGGGCCGACATCCCGCACGGCTCCCGCAACATCGCCGTCAGCGAGGCCGAGGCCCACCTGCGGCGGCTGGTGAAGCAGGGCCGCGCCGAGGCCGTCCCCGGCACCGAACCGGTCGCCTACCTGGCCGTCTGAGGCCCGCCCCGACCGCCCGGGGGCGGCCCTGACGCGGCCCCGGAACGGCCCCGGGGCGGCCCCGGTGTGACCCACGGCGCCCCGGCCCGGCCCCGTACGGCCGGTAGAGTGGGCGGTCGTCGTCATGCCCGTACAGGGGGAAGCCGGTGCGAAACCGGCGCTGACCCGCAGCCGTGAGCCTTCCACAAGATGGCGAGCCGGAATGCCCGGTACGGGACGTGAGCGCCGGCACCGTCGAGGAATACGGCGCCGGAGGCCGGCTCCTCGGGTGCCTGGTGTCCGGTGCCCGCAGGAGAGGGACCCATGATCAGCGTTCGCCGCGCCGCCGCCGCACTCGCGGCCGGTGCCGTGCTCAGCACCACCGCCGCCGGAGTGGCCGCCGCCGCACCCTCTCCGAGCCCCTCCCCCGCGAAGCTCCCGGCCGGCCTCTACGGCACGAAGGACCCCACGTACGACGGCGTCTGGCGCCAGTCCCTCGCCTTCCTCGCCCAGCGCACCTCCGGCATCCAGCCCGCGGACCAGGCCGTGGACTGGCTGCTCGGCCAGCAGTGCGACTCCGGCGCCTTCGCGTCCTACCGCCCCGAGCCGGGCAAGCCCTGCGACGCCAAGACGATGCTCGACTCCAACGCCACCGCCGCCGCCGTCCAGGCGCTCACCGCGGTCCAGCGCCGCTCCGCCGCCCCGGAGAAGACCGAGAAGGCCGCCAAGGCGGGCGCCGCCTGGCTCAAGAGCGTGCAGAACAAGGACGGCGGCTGGAGCTACACCCCCGGCGGCCCCAGCGACGCGAACTCCACCTCCATCGCCATCAGCGCCTTCATCGCCGTCGGCGAGCACCCCGGCGAGACGAAGAGCGCCGAGGGCAAGAACCCGTACGACGCCCTGCTCACCTTCGCCCTGCCCTGCACGGACAAGGACGGCGCGGGCGCCTTCGCCTACCAGCCCGACAAGACCGGCAAGCTCCTCGCCAACGCCGACGCCACCGCCGCCGCCACCCTCGGCGGCCTCGGCAAGGGCATCACCGCCCGCGGCGCCCAGCCCGAGCAGCCCCCGGTCTGCACCGACCCGGCGAAGCCCGCCGTCGACCGGGCCGCCCTCAACGGCGCCTCCTACCTGGCCGCCCAGCTCGCGAAGTCCGGCCACCTCACCACCCCGCCGATGCCGGGCGCCGCCGAGACCGCCGAGCTCCCCGACTACGGCAACACCGCCGACGCCGTCGTCGCGCTCGCCGCCGCGGGCGCGAAGAAGGAGGCCACCGGCGCCCTCGCCTGGCTGGAGAAGAACTCCGCCGCCTGGGCCGAGGAGAGCGGCCCCGCCGCCTACGCGCAGCTCGTCTTCGCCGCGCACGCCATGGACACCGACCCGCGCAGCTTCGGCACCACCGACCTCCTGAAGGGGCTCAACGCCGCCGGGCCCGCGCCCAAGGCCCCCGACAACTCCCAGGCGTCCACCACCGACGAGGACGAGGGCGGCTTCGACGTCTGGTGGATCATCGGCATCGGCACCGTCATCGGCGTCGGCGTCGGCTTCCTGCTGAGCGGTCGCAAGAAGTGAGGGCCCGCACCGGCCTGGCCGGCGGCGCCGCCGGCCTGCTGATGCTGCTGGCCGCCGCGCCCGCCCAGGCCGCCGGCTACCGCTACTGGTCCTTCTGGGAGGCCGGCGGCACCGGCTGGGCCTACGCCACCCAGGGCCCGGCGACCGCCCGGCCCGCCGACGGCGACACCATAGGCTTCCGCTTCGCCGTCAGCGCCGACTCCAACGACGCCACCCGGCCCACCGCCCTCCCCGACTTCGGGAAGATCTGCGCCACGGCGCCGAAGGGCACCGGCGGCACGGACGGTACGAAGACGATCGCGGTCGTCGTCGACTTCGGCACCGCCCAGGACGCCCCGCCCGGCGAGGCGCCGCCCGCGCCCTCGGTCAGGACCGGCTGCGCCGAGGTCCGCGCGGACGCCACCGCCGCCGAGGCGCTGGCCGCCGTCGCCAAGCCGCTGCGCTACGACACCAACGCCATGCTCTGCGGCATCGCCGGGTACCCGGCGAAGGGCTGCGGCGAGCAGGTGGCCACGGACGCCGCCGCGGCCCGGCCCTCCTCGGCGCCCTCCCCGGCCGCCTCCGGCGAACCCGCCGCCGCCGAGGAGTCCGGCGGACCCTCCCTCGGCCTCCTCGCCGGCGGGGCCGCCGTGCTGGCCCTCGGCGTCGCCGGTGTCTGGCAGGCCCGCCGCCGCCGCGGATGAACCCCCCGGACCGGCTGCGCGCCCCCGAGGCGAACCGCTCGAACGCCCTGCACCCGGGAGCCTGGTGGCTCTGGGCGCTGGGCCTCGCCGTGGCCGCCTCCCGCACCACCAACCCGCTGCTCCTCGGCCTGATCGTCGGTGTCGCGGGCTATGTCGTCGCGGCCCGCCGCACCGACGCGCCCTGGGCCCGCTCGTACGGCGCCTTCGTCAAGCTCGGGCTGTTCGTCGTGGCCCTGCGGGTGCTGTTCTCGGTGTTCCTCGGCTCGCCCATCCCCGGCGAGCGGCTGCTGTTCACGCTGCCCGAGCTGCCGCTGCCCGACTGGGCGCAGGGCGTGCGGATCGGCGGCCGGGTCACCGCCGAACAGCTCGTCTTCGCCGTCTACGACGGCATGAAGCTGGCCGTCCTGCTGATCTGCGTCGGCGCCGCGAACGCCCTGGCCAGCCCGGCCCGGCTGCTGAAGTCGCTGCCCGGCGCGCTGTACGAGGTCGGGGTCGCCGTCGTCGTCGCGATGACCTTCGCGCCGAACATGGTCGCCGACGTGGTCCGGCTGCGCACCGCCCGGCGGCTGCGCGGGCGCCCCACCGGCGGCGTCCGGGCGCTGCTCCAGATCGGGCTGCCGGTCCTGGAGGGCGCCCTGGAACGCTCGGTGGCCGTGGCCGCCTCCATGGACGCCCGGGGCTACGGGCGCACCGCCCAGGTGCCGCGCGCCGTGCGGCGCACCACCGCCGTGCTGACCCTCGGCGGGCTGCTCGGCGTGTGCGCGGGCTCGTACGGGCTGCTCGCCGCGCAGGGCGCCGGTTACGGCCTGCCGCTGCTGGCCGCCGGGCTCCTCGCGGCCGTCGCCGGGCTGCGGCTCGGCGGGCGGCGGGCGGTCCGCACCCGCTACCGGCCCGACCGCTGGGGGATCCGGGCCTGGCTGGTCGCGGGCTCCGGCGCCGCCGTGGCCGCCGCGATGATCCGGGCCGCGTCCGTCGCCCCGGACGCGCTGCACCCGGGTGTCGTCCCGCTCGAAGCGCCCGCGCTGCCGCTGTGGCCGGCCGCCGCGGTGCTCATCGGCCTGCTGCCCGCCTTCGTGGCCCCCGTACCGAAGGAGACCTCCCGGTGATCCGCTTCGCGCACGTGTCGGTGACCTATGACGGGGCGTCCGCGCCCAGCCTGAGCGGGCTCGACCTGACCGTGCCCGAGGGCGAGCTGGTGCTGCTCGTCGGGCCGTCCGGGGTCGGCAAGTCGACGCTCCTGAACGCGGTGTCCGGGCTGGTCCCGCACTTCACCGGCGGCACCCTGCGCGGCCGGGTCACCGTCGACGGCCGCGACACCCGCGACCACCCGCCGCGCGAGCTCGCCGACCTGGTCGGCACCGTGGGCCAGGACCCGCGGGCCCACTTCGTCACCGACACCGTCGAGGACGAGCTGGCGTACGGCATGGAGTCCCTGGGCCTGGCCCCGGCCGTGATGCGGCGGCGGGTCGAGGAGACCCTGGACCTGCTGGGCCTCGCCGAGCTCCGCGACCGGCCCATCGCCACGCTGTCCGGCGGGCAGCAGCAGCGCGTGGCGATCGGCTCCGTCCTCACCCCGCACCCCAAGGTCCTCGTCCTGGACGAGCCGACCTCCGCACTCGACCCCTCGGCGGCGGAGGACGTGCTGGCCGTGCTCCAGCGGCTGGTCCACGACCTCGGCACGACGGTCCTGATGGCCGAGCACCGCCTGGAGCGGGTCGTGCAGTACGCGGACCGGGTGCTGCTGCTCCCGGACGGGGTCCTGGGCACGCCCGCCGACATCATGGCCGTCTCGCCCGTGCATCCCCCGGTGGTGGCCCTGGGCCGGCTCGCGGGCTGGACCCCGCTGCCCCTGTCGGTCCGGGACGCCCGACGCGCGGCGGGCCCGCTGCGGGAGCGGCTGGCGGGGCGGGAGCCGGGGGCGGCGGCGAGCCCGGACCAGGGGCCGCGTCCCGAGGCCCGGGCCTCAAACGCCGGACGGGCTGAAAATCCAGCCCCGCCGGCGCTTGAGGCGCGGGGGTCCGGGGGCGGAGCCCCCGGGACGGACCGCGAGCCGGGGGCGCCTGCGGCGGGCCTTCTCCCCCGCCCCGGACCCCGGTCCTCAAACGCCGGACGGGCTGAAAATCCAGCCCCGCCGGCGCTTGAGGCGCGGGGGTCCGGGGGCGGAGCCCCCGGTTTCGGGAAGGGGCGGGGTGGGGGACTCCCCCTCTTCCGGCGCCGCACCCGGACCCGCCCCGCACCCGGCACACCCGACGCACCCCTCGTCCACATCGACCGCCTGGCCGTCCGCCGCGGCCGGGTCGAGGCCCTCCGCCAGGTGTCGCTCCAGGTCACGGCGGGCGAGACCGTCGCGCTCATGGGCCGCAACGGGGCCGGCAAGTCGACCCTGCTCGGCACCCTCGTCGGCATGATCGCCCCCACCTCCGGCGCCGTCCGGGTCGCCGGGCTCACCCCGGGCGCCACCGACCCCCGGACCCTGATCCGGCAGGTCGGGCTGGTCCCGCAGGAGCCCCGTGACCTGCTGTACGCGGACACGGTGGCCGCCGAGTGCGCCGCCGCCGACGCGGACGCCGGGGCCGCGCCGGGCAGCTGCCGGGCGCTGGTCTCGGAGCTGCTGCCGGGGGTCGCGGACGACACGCACCCCCGGGACCTCTCGGAGGGCCAGCGCCTGGCGCTCGCCCTCTCGGTGGTGCTGACGGCCCGCCCGCCGCTGCTCCTCCTCGACGAGCCGACCCGCGGCCTGGACTACGCGGCGAAGGCCCGCCTGGTGGCGCGGCTGCGCGCGCTGGCGGCCGAGGGGCACGCGATCGTGCTGGCCACCCACGACGTGGAGCTGGCGGCGGAGCTGGCGCACCGGGTGGTGATCCTCGCGGGCGGCGAGGTGGTCGCGGACGGGCCGACGGCGGAGGTGGTCGTCTCCTCCCCCGCCTTCTCGCCGCAGGTCGCGAAGGTCCTCGCGCCGCGCCCGTGGCTCACCGTCGAACAGGTGGAGGCGGCGCTGTGAGCGCGCGCGCCGCCCGCCCGATCCGGCTGGGCCCGCGCTCGGTCGCGGCCCTGGTCCTGGTCTCCGTCGTCGGGCTGATCGCGATCGGCTGGCCGCTGCTGGCCTCGGAGGGCTCGGCGCTGACCGACCACGCCGCCGACGCGCCCTGGTTCTTCGCCCTGCTGCTGCCGCTGCTGATCGCGGTGGTGGTGGCGACGATCGCGGACTGCGGGATGGACGCGAAGGCGGTGGCGATGCTGGGGGTGCTGGCCGCCGTGGGGGCGGCGCTGCGCCCGCTGGGCGCGGGGACGGCGGGCCTGGAACCGATGTTCTTCCTGATGCTGCTGAGCGGCCGGGTGCTGGGGCCGGGCTTCGGCTTCGTGCTGGGCGCGGTGACGATGTTCGCGTCCGCGCTGCTCACGGGCGGGGTGGGGCCGTGGATGCCGACCCAGATGCTGGCGATGGGCTGGTTCGCGATGGGCGCGGGCCTGCTGCCGGGCCCGGACCGGATCCGGGGACGGGCCGAGCTGCTGATGCTCTCCGCGTACGGCTTCGTGGCGGCCTTCGCGTACGGCACGGTCACCAATCTCTACGGGTGGGTGACGGTGGGGGGCCTCGGGCAGGGGGTGTCCTTCCACCCCGGGGACCCGGTGCGGGAGAACCTGGTCCGCTTCCTCGCGTACGTGCTGGCCACCTCCATGGGCTGGGACCTGGGGCGGGCGCTGCTCACGGTGGTGCTGACGCTGACCGTGGGCGGGGCGCTGCTGAGGGCGCTGCGGCGGGCCACGCGGCGGGCCAACTTCGAGGCCCAGGTCACATTCGAGGGGTCCGGGGAGGCCCTCGCGGGTGAGGCGCCTCATAGGACCCAGGTCACGTACGACCGGAAATAGTAGAGAGTTCAGAGCGGCCTTAATCCCCCCATACACGGACGCGACCTGCGCAAACACCTCACAGGGTGCGAAGGCCCCCGGGGCCCGGGTCCGAACCTTCCTCGTACTGGGGGTGATTGCGCCGCCGTCCGGGGTTTGTTTCTCTGGTGGACGTCGCCAGGCAGCCGGTGCTCACCGCAACGGCACGGCCGGCCGGTTCCCCCCAGCCCCCGGGTCTTCCGGGCTCTGGTTCCGGCATGTCGGAATCCCTGGCGCGGCTCTTGTCCCCGACGTTAGGTATGACGTTTTGTTCCGCTCGATCTCCACCCGCGCCGCCTCCCGCAAGAAGTCCCTCGCCGTCACCGCGGCGGTCCTGATCGGCGCCTCCGGCGCGGTGCTCGGCACCACGGGCACGGCCTCGGCCGCCACCCCGCAGGAGCTGGCCAAGAAGATCGTCCCGGCCGCGCAGTACGCGTCCTTCAGCAAGATCGTCGAGCACGAGTCCGGCTGGAACCACACCGCCACCAACTCGTCCAGCGGCGCCTACGGCCTGGTCCAGGCCCTGCCGGGCTCGAAGATGGCCTCGGCCGGTTCCGACTGGAAGACCAACCCCGCCACCCAGATCAAGTGGGGTCTGGACTACATGAACGAGCGCTACGGCTCCCCGAACGGCGCCTGGAACTTCTGGCAGTCGCACGGCTGGTACTAAGAGTCACCACGCCGCACCGCGCACACCGCGCCGCATCGCGCGCACCCGCAAGGCCCCGCCCTCCGCACGGAGGGGCGGGGCCTGCGGCGTTTCCGGGGCCCGCGCGGGGCCCCGGGCCCGGGGCCGGGGTCCGTCGGCGGCGGGCTCAGAGCCGCTGGATGATGGTCCCGGTCGCCAGCGCGCCGCCCGCGCACATGGTGATCAGGGCGAATTCCTTGTCGGTGCGCTCCAGCTCGTGCAGGGCGGTGGTGATGAGCCGGGCGCCGGTGGCGCCGACCGGGTGCCCGAGGGCGATGGCGCCGCCGTTGACGTTGACCTTCTCCAGGTCCTGGTCGAAGACCTGCGCCCAGCTGAGCACGACGGAGGCGAACGCCTCGTTGATCTCGACCAGGTCGATGTCCTTGAGCGACATCCCGGCCTTGCCGAGCACCGCGCGGGTCGCGTCGACGGGCCCGTCCAGGTGGTAGTGCGGGTCGGCGCCGACGAGCGCCTGGGCGACGATCCGGGCGCGCGGGCGCAGCTTGAGGGCGCGGGCCATCCGCTTGGAGGCCCACATGATCGCGGAGGCGCCGTCGGAGATCTGGGAGGAGTTCCCGGCGGTGTGGATCGCGGTGGGCATGACCGGCTTGAGCCGGGCCAGGCCCTCCATGCTGGTGTCGCGCAGGCCCTCGTCGCGGTCGACCAGCCGCCACATGCCGTGCCCGGCGGACTGCTCCGCCTCGGTGGTGGGGACCTGGACGGCGAAGGTCTCGCGCTTGAAGCGCTCCTCGGACCAGGCGGTCGCGGCCCGCTCCTGGGAGAGCAGCCCGAGGGAGTCGACGCGCTCGCGGGTGAGGCCGCGGCGGCGGGCGATGCGTTCGGCGGCCTCGAACTGGTTGGGCAGGTCCACGTTCCACTCGTCGGGCCAGGGCTTGCCGGGGCCGTGCTTGGAGCCGGAGCCGAGCGGGACGCGGGACATGGCCTCGACGCCGCAGCTGATGCCGATGTCGATGACCCCGGCGGCGACCATGTTGGCGACCATGTGGCTGGCCTGCTGGGAGGAGCCGCACTGGCAGTCGACGGTGGTGGCGGCGGTCTCGTACGGGAGGCCCATGGTGAGCCAGGCGGTGCGGGCGGGGTTCATGGACTGCTCGCCGGCGTGGGTGACCGTGCCGCCGACGATCTGTTCGACGCAGTCGGCGTGGATGCCGGTGCGGCCGAGGAGCTCGCGGTAGGTCTCGCCGAGGAGGTAGGCGGGGTGGAGGTTGGCGAGCGCGCCTCCGCGCTTGCCGATGGGGGTGCGTACGGCTTCGACGATGACGGGTTCCGCGGCCATGAGCTCGTCCTCTCCTCGCCCGCCCCCGGGGTGTCCCGGCACCCCGGTGCGGACTCACATCCGGAACTGGTACGCGTTCTAGTTCTGTGTGCAGTCTTATGACTGCCACCGCGGGTACGCAAGGGTCCGGAACGCAACAGTTCCGGCGTCACGCCTTGCCTCTTGCAGAACTCGTCACTACCTTTCCCGGCAACTTCTGATGGGTCGTCAGACAAGGACGTGTTGCCGATGCCGTGCCCTCACCTCTCCGAGGGGTTCGACGCCACCGACCCCGATCTGCTCCAGGACCGGATCCCTCATCCGGAGTTCGCCCAGCTGCGGCAGACCGCGCCCGTCTGGTGGTGCGCCCAGCCCCCCGGCGTCACCGGCTTCGCCGACGAGGGCTACTGGGCGGTGACCCGGCACGCGGACGTCAAGTACGTCTCCACCCACCCCGAGCTGTTCTCCTCCAACGAGAACACCGCCGTCATCCGCTTCAACGAGCACATCAGCCGGGACCAGATCGAGGTCCAGAAACTGATCATGCTCAACATGGACCCGCCGGAGCACAGCCGGGTCCGCCAGATCGTCCAGCGCGGCTTCACCCCGCGCGCCATCCGGAGCCTGGAGACCGCCCTGCGCGACCGGGCCCGGGCCATCGTCGAGGAGGCGAAGGCCGCCGCCGCGAAGGACGGGGGCTTCGACTTCGTCACCAAGGTGGCCGTCGAGCTGCCGCTCCAGGCGATCGCCGAACTCATCGGCGTACCGCAGGAGGACCGGGCCCGGATCTTCGACTGGTCGAACAAGATGGTCGCGTACGACGACCCCGAGTACGCCATCACCGAGGAGATCGGCGCCGAGGCGGCCATGGAGCTCATCGGCTACTCGATGAACCTCGCCGCCACCCGCAAGGAGTGTCCCGCCAAGGACATCGTGAGCCAGCTCGTCGCCGCCGAGGGGCAGGGCAACCTCTCCTCCGACGAGTTCGGCTTCTTCGTGCTGCTCCTCGCCGTCGCCGGCAACGAGACCACCCGCAACGCCATCAGCCACGGCATGCACGCCTTCCTCACCCACCCCGACCAGTGGGAGCTCTACAAGCGCGAGCGGCCCGCGACCGCCGCCGAGGAGATCGTGCGCTGGGCCACCCCGGTCGTCTCCTTCCAGCGCACCGCCACCCAGGACACCGAACTGGGCGGGCAGCGCATCCGCAAGGGCGACCGGGTCGGCCTCTTCTACTCCTCCGCCAACTTCGACCCCGAGGTCTTCGAGGACCCCGGCGCCTTCGACATCACCCGCGACCCCAACCCGCACCTCGGCTTCGGCGGCGGCGGACCGCACTTCTGCCTCGGCAAGTCCCTGGCCATCAAGGAGATCGAGCTGATCTTCGAGGCGCTCGCCGACGAACTCCCCGACCTCACCCTCGCGGGCGACCCGCGCCGGCTGCGCGCGGCGTGGCTCAACGGCATCAAGGAACTCCGCGTGACGGTGGCCTGAACACCGCACCACGCCCCGTGCACCCCCCGCCTCCCCCTCGGCGGGGGGTGTACGTTCGGCGCCATGAGCAACGAACAGGATCAATGGAACGCCGTCGACGCCTACTTCACCGAACTGCTCGCCCCCGGCGACGAGGCCCTGGACGCCGCGCTCGCCGCCTCCACGGCCGCCGGACTCCCGGAGATCGCCGTCGCCCCCAACCAGGGCAAACTGCTCAGCCTCCTGGTCCGCGCGCAGGGCGCGAGGAACGTCCTGGAGATCGGCACCCTCGGCGGCTACAGCACCATCTGGCTGGCCCGCGCGCTGCCCGCCGACGGCCGGCTGACCACCCTGGAGTACTCCGCCGCCCACGCCGACGTCGCCCGCGCCAACCTCGCCCACGCGGGCCTCGACAAACTCGTCGACGTCCGCACGGGCGCGGCCCTGGACACCCTCCCCCTCCTCGCCGAAGAGGGCGCGGGCCCCTTCGACTTCGTCTTCGTCGACGCCGACAAGGTCAACAACCCGCACTACGTCACCTGGGCCCTGAAGCTGTCCCGCCCCGGCACCCTGATCGTCGTCGACAACGTGGTCCGCGGCGGCCGGGTCGCCACCCCCCACCCCGACGACCCGGCGGTGACCGGCACCCGCGCGATGTTCGACCTGATCGCCCAGGAACCCCGCCTCGACGCCACCGCCTTCCAGACGGTCGGCTCCAAGGGCTACGACGGCCTGCTGATCGCCCGCGTGACGGACTGACCGGAGCCGGTCACGCCCCGCCTTTCACCGACGCCGTGGCCTCGCGCGGCAGCGCCGGCGCACCGGGCCCTACGCGAGCGACGTGCCGCTTCCGTCGAGGCCCGGTGCGTGCCGGGACCCGCTCCCCCGTTCCCCGCCCAGCCATTCCTCGACGGTCCGCCGCCAAGGATCCGAGGGATCGCACGCGGCGACGTCGGCCCACGCGTCCTCCGCCTGGTCCGGGTCGATGAAAAGGCCGTCGAGGTACGTGTCGAAGTCCTCGGCCACCTTCGTGAAGACGTGGTGGCCCAGATAGCCGGGGAGGGGCACCGCGCGGACGAACGCGTGCAGCCGGCCGTGCGTGGCCGGGTTCAGGTCCAGGAAGAGGGTGTCGCCTCCGCCGTCGCGGGCGATGGGCAGCAGGCCGGTCAGCGACACATTCTCGGCGAGCCCTCCCTCGCGACTGCGCCGGTACTCGCCCAGGAGAGTTCCCCAGCCGTACGCGCCGGCGTCGTCACGGCCCAGCCCGTAGAGCTCGTCGAAGCCCTGGACCGCTTCCGGTTCACACGCCGGGAGGCGGACCGAGTAGTCCAGCCTCTCCCCACCGGCCGCCTCCAGGAACGAGCGGTACGCGGCCGGCAGCGGCAGCCCGACCTCCCGCTCCAGCGCGGCGCACTCGCCCGGGTCGAACGGCCTGAACGGACCGACCACCAGGCGACCCCGATACCAACGCCAAAGCTCCTCCGCCACGGACGGATTGTCGCACTCCGGTACGACAGGCCGGCCGCCGCGCGCCACGGGCGGTCCCCGGGAGCCGTCCTCACGCCGCTCCGACCGGTGGATGTACGAGACTGCAGGCATGTGATCAAGGCCCGGCGCAGTGCCCGGCCTGTGCTTTCCGAGAGGTGTCATGTGCCCAGCGTCGTGAAGATCAACGTACTGACCGTGCCCGCCGAGCAGCGCGAGGTCCTGGAGCAGCGGTTCGCCGCGCGGGCCGGGGCCGTCGAGGGGTCGGACGGGTTCGAGTGGTTCGAGCTGCTGCGCCCGCTGGAGGGGACGGACCAGTACCTGGTCTACACCCGCTGGCGCAGCGAGGAGGACTTCCAGAACTGGATGAACGGGTCCATGAAGGCCGCCCACCAGGGCACCTCCGGCGGCGAGGGCGGCGCCGAGCGGCCGAAGCCCGCCGCGAGCGGCTCCACCCTGTGGTCCTTCGAGGTCGTGCAGACGGCGGCGCCGAAGGCGTGAGGGAAGGCCCGGCGGAAGCCTGGCCGAAGGCATGGCAGAGGGCACGGCGGAAGGCCCTCTCGGAGCGCCGCGCCGTGCCGGGAAACCCGGCTGCGCCCCAGGTCGTGCGCGCCGCACAATGGCGCGCATGACCTGGACCTTCGCCCCCGAGCCCGTCACCACCCGGGACGCCACCGCCCTGCGCCGCGCCTACTACGGCGATGTCGCGGGGCGTTACTGGAAGCGCCCGGCGACCGGGGCGGAGATCGACGAGGGACTGGCCGGGGACGGGGCCGAGCTGCTGACCCCGCCGACCGGGCAGTTCCTGGTGGGCCGCCACGACGGCGTCCCGGCCGCCTGCGGCGGGGTCCTGCTGCTCGACGCCGAACGGGCCGAACTGACCCGGGTGTTCCTGCGGCACGCCTTCCGCGGCAAGGGCGGCGCGGGCACGTTGATACGCGGCCTGGAGGACGCCGCCCGCGGCCTCGGGGCCCGCCGCGTGGTCCTCAACACCCGCCTCGACCTGGTCGAGGCGCGGGCGCTGTACACCCGGCACGGGTACGCCGAGATCCCGGCGTACTGCTCGGGGCCGTACAGGGAGATCTGGTACGGCAAGGAGCTCTGAACCGGGCCCTCAGGGGTGGCGGTGGTCGCCCGGGGGCTCCGGCGAGCGGGGGCGTTCGCCGTCCGAGCCGCCGAGCTCCGCCGTCAGCTCCTCCACCAGCTTCACCAGGTCCGTCGGCCGGTCCGGCCCCCACCAGTCGCCGAGCAGGTCGGACAGCGAGTCCTCGCGCGCCTTGGCGAGCAGCACGGCCGTCTGCGCGCCCTCCTCGGTGAGCACCAGGTCCAGGCCCTCCCTGGCCACCAGCCGCCGCTCCTCCAGCTCCCGGGCCGCCTCCGTGATCGCCCGCAGCGGTACGGGGGTGGCCTCGGCGAGCCGGGCGGGCTCCACCGCGCCGTGCCGGCGCACCCGCAGCAGCAGCCAGCTCGCGGCGGGCATCAGGTCGAGCCCGGCGCGCGCGGTGATCTTCTCGTAGATCTGCTTGCGTCCCGCCCGCGAGCCGAGCAGCGACAGCGCCCGCGCGCACTCGTCGCGCGAGGAGCGCTCGACCGGGTTCGAGGCCAGCGTCTGGCTGGGGTCCGGCGCGGTGACCGCGCCGCGCAGCCGGTCCTCCTTGAGGAAGCAGGCGACGACGAACCCGATCAGCACGACCGGCGCCGCGTACAGGAACACGTCGGTGATGGACGTGGCGTACGCGTGCAGCACGGAGGGCTGGAGCTGCGGTGGGAGGGCCGCGATGGCCCGCGGGTCGGCGGCGATCGCCCCGGCGTCCGCGCCCGGCGGCAACTGCTGCCCGGCGAGCGCGGCTTCGAGCTTGTCGGTGAGCCGGTTGGTGAACAGCGTCCCGAAGATCGCAACACCGAAGGACGCGCCGATGGAGCGGAAGAAGGTGGCCCCGGAGGTCGCGACGCCCAGGTCCTGGTAGGAGACCGCGTTCTGCACGACGAGCACCAGGACCTGCATGACCAGGCCGAGTCCGGCGCCGAAGACGAAGAAGTAGACGCTCATCTCCCACGTCGAGCTGGACTCGGTCAGCCGGTGGAGGAGGACCAGACCGAGGGCCGTGACGGCCGTCCCGGCGAGCGGGAAGACCTTCCAGCGGCCGGTACGGGAGACGATCTGGCCCGAGCCGGTCGAGGTGAGGAGCATGCCGAGGACCATCGGGAGCATGTGGACGCCGGACATGGTGGGGCTGACGCCCTGCACCACCTGGAGGAACGTCGGCAGGTACGTCATCGCGCCGAACATCGCGAAGCCCACGATGAAGCTGATGACGGAGACCAGGCTGAAGGTCCGGATGTGGAACAGCTTCAGCGGCAGCACCGGTTCGGCCGCCCGCCCCTCCACGTACACGAACCAGACCAGCAGCACGGCGCCCAGCACGGCGAGCCCGATGATCTGGGGCGAGCCCCAGGCCCAGGTGGTGCCGCCGAGCGAGGCGACCAGGACCAGGCAGGTGGCGACCGAGGCGATGAGGAAGGTGCCGAGGTAGTCGATGGTGTGCCGGGTGCCGCCGGTCGGGATGTGCAGCACGGCGGCGATGACGAAGAGGGCGACGACGCCGATGGGCAGGTTGATGTAGAACACCCAGCGCCAGGAGAGCTGCTCGGTGAACAGCCCGCCCAGCAGCGGCCCCAGCACGCTGGTGGCGCCGAAGACGGCGCCGAACAGGCCCTGGTAGCGACCGCGTTCGCGGGGCGAGACGAGGTCGCCGACGATCGCCATCGACAGCACCATCAGCCCGCCGCCGCCGAGGCCCTGGAGGGCGCGGAAGCCGATGAGCTGCGGCATGTTCTGGGCGAGGCCGCAGAGCGCGGAGCCGATGAGGAAGAGCACGATCGCGCTCTGGAACAGCTTCTTGCGCCCGTACTGGTCGCCCAGCTTGCCCCACAGCGGGGTCGCGGCGGTCGAGGCCAGCATGTACGCGGTGACCACCCACGACAGGTGCTCCATGCCGCCGAGCTCGCTGACGATGGTCGGCAGGGCGGTGGAGACGATGGTCTGGTCGAGCGCGGCGAGCAGCATCCCGAGCAGCAGCGCGCCGATCGCCACGAGCACGGTGCGGTGGCTCTGTCCCTCCCCGGGCGCGGGGCCTCCGCCGGCGCGCGGCGCGCGTACTTCCTGGGCCATGGGTGTCTCCTCCGGCCGGGCCGCTGGGGGTTCGTCCCCCTCCGTACCCCTCCATCCTGGTTGCTTTGCCCTGGTATGGCCTGCGGAGGACGTGAGGAAGGGCACAGCCGTTCCCCTCTGCGGGGCGGGCGGGCTGCATAATCGCTCGCAGTTGAACCCGGGGAGGGACCCAGCGATGTCCGGACACGTCTGTCCTGAATGCGGTGTACACAGACCCGACTGCGCGTGCGCCCGCGCCCGGGCCCAGGCCGCGGAGGTGGCCGCGGCGGAGGACTTCGACCCGCTGCGGATCCGCCCGTACGTGTCCCTGGGCCCGACGGACGCCCCGGACCCGCTGACCGACCCCCTGCCGGGCCGCCTCCCGGACCAGGTGCCCACGCCCCCGGCCCCTCCGGCCGCGCCCCTGGCCGGGCCGCTGCCCGCCGAGGTCCCGGCGCCCCGGGCCGGCGCGGACCCGTCCGAGACGATGCCGCTGCTGCTGCCGGGGGTACGGGCGGGCGGGGCGGGAGCGGGAGCGGGACCGGGAGCGGCTCCCCTGCCGGGACGCCCGCCCGTGTCCGTACCCGCGCCCGCGCCCGTACCTCCGTACGGCGCCGGGGCCGTGCCGCCTTCCGTGCCTCCGTACGACGACGGCGGGCCCGCCACCGCGCTCATCCCCCCGTACGACCCCGCCTACGGCCCCGAGCACGGCTCCGGGCACGGCTCCGGGCACGATCTGGGGGCCGCGCACACCCTCGCGTACGACCCCGACGGGGGCCGTCGGCGGTCCGGGCGGGGGCGGGCGCTCGCCGTCGCCGGGGTGGTCGCCGCGGCCGTCGTCGGCACGGCGGTCATGGCCGCCGCCCTGATCGGCGGGGACGACAAGGACGACCGGGCCGGCGTCCCCGAGGTCACCACCAGCGCGTCCGAGAACATCGCCGTCTCCGAGGCGCCGAGCACCGAGGCCACCCCGTCGGAGACCGCCTCCCCCTCCGCCCGGACCACCTCGGCGAGCCCCTCCGCGACGGGATCGGCCTCCCCCACACCCGCGCGGACCACGGCGGCGCCCACCCGGACGGCCCCGGTCGCCGTGGCGCCCACCAGGACCGGCACCACGCCATCCAGCGCGCCCCCGGCGAGCCCGAGCGCGACCGAGGAGCAGGACGGGCCGACGCTCAGCCTGGGCGACTCGGGCAACGACGTGCGGGAGCTCCAGCGGCGGCTGCGGGAGCTGTGGCTGTACACGGGCCCGGAGGACGGGAAGTTCGGCAGGAAGGTGGAGCGCGCGGTCGAGGTCTACCAGTCGTACAAGTACATCGGCGACGACCCCGAGGGCGTGTACGGGCCGAGCACGCGGCGGGCGCTGGAGGCCGAGACGAGGGGCTGAGCGGTGCCAGAGCGGTGCCAGAGCGGGGCCGGGCGGGGCGGAACGAGGCCGAGTGGCGCAAAAGGCCCCCTTTTTTGTATCGTGGATGAACAAAGTGGCCCCGCCCGCACTCCCTGACCGGTGGGCGGGACCGCTCTGTCCCGTCTCCGACCATCCCTCCTGGAGATCCCCGATGGCTGCCACCACCCCGGCGTCGCTCACCGCACGTGCCCTCCTGCTCGACATGGACGGCACGCTCGTCAACTCCGACGCCGTCGTGGAGCGCTGCTGGCGGCGCTGGGCCGAGCGGCACGGGCTGGACCCGGTCGAGACCCTGAAGGTCGTCCACGGGCGCCAGGGCTACGCCACGATGGCGGTCCTGCTGCCGGAGCGGCCGATGGAGGAGAACCTCGCCGACAACCGCGTGATGCTCGCCGAGGAGACCGCCGACCTCGACGGGGTCGTCCCGGTGCCGGGCGCGCCCGCCTTCATGGCCGCGCTCGCGAACCTGCCGCACGCCCTCGTAACCTCCGCCGACAAGGCGCTGGCGGGGGCGCGGATGGGCGCGGCGGAGCTGCCGATGCCGGCCACCCGGGTGACCGCCGAGGACGTGAGCGCGAGCAAGCCGGACCCGGAGGGCTTCCTGAAGGGCGCGGCCGAGCTGGGCTTCGCGCCCGAGGACTGCGTGGTCTTCGAGGACTCCGAGGCGGGCATCCAGGCGGGCCGCGCGGCCGGGATGCGGGTGGTGGGCGTCGGCCCGCGCGCCGCCGCCTTCGCGCCGGACGTCCACGTCGAGGACCTGACCCGGCTGACCGTGACGCCGGGGCCGGACGGGACGATCACGCTGACGTTCGCCGTCTGAGGTTCACCGTCCGACGCTCACCGTCCGACGTTCACCGCCTCACGCTCAACGCCTGACGTTCGCCGTCCGACGCTCACCGCCCGACGTTCGCCCGACCTTCGCGAGGCCCCCGCCCGAACCCGGCGGGGGCCTCGCCGTTCACACCCGTACGAGCCTCCCCCGGGCCACCAGCTCCAGCGTCACCGCGACCGCGACCGCCTGGACCAGCAGCAGGGCGACCAGGACGAAGAGCTGGACCGCGCCCGCGTGCAGCGGTGACGCGCCGCCCAGGAGCATGCCGACGAACGCGCCCGGAAGGGTGACCAGGCCGACCGTCCGGGTCTGGTCCATGCCCGGCAGCAGCGCGTCCGAGGCCGCCTCGCGCGCCACCTCCAGCCGCGCCTCCCGGTCGAGCAGCCCGATCGCCAGGCCCGCCTCGACCTCCCCCCACCGCCCCTTGATCTCGTCGAGCGCGCGCCGCCCGCCGAGGACGGTCGCCGTGAGCGCGCCGCCGATGAGGATGCCGGCCACCGGGATCAGGGTGATGCCCCGCGCCGGTACGAGTCCGGTGAGGACGAGCGCCGACACCACCGGGACCACACCGGCCGCGATCGGCACCGCCGCCCACCGCCAGGCCCGGCCAGGCGCCGGGACGATCCGCCGCCCGGCCGTCCGTACCGCCACCGCGTACATCAGCAGCAGGAAACAGGCCAGCAGCGCCGTCGAGCGGACCACCCAGCCGATCACCAGGGAGACGGCGACGAGTTGCGCCGCCGCGCGGGCCCCGGCGACGAGCGTGTCGCGGGCGCGGCCGAGGCGGGTCAGCGCGACGACCCCGGCGGCGAGGGCGAGCAGGACGGCGAGGACCGCCCCGAAGATCACGTTCACTTCCACGAGCACGCGCCAACCCTAGGTCCTGTCGTCACACTCCCGTCTGCCTCGCGACGCCATGCACGCACTCTCGGCGCACCGGGCACAAGCCCAAGTACGTCCAGTACGAGGGCGTGCGCCCG
>NZ_JBEZHM010000046.1:0-74093 GCF_040650575.1 Streptomyces sp. NPDC048659
CGTCGAGCACGGCTACGACCTGCTGGCCGGCCGGCAGCTGTGTCGCTGGTGACGGCCACTGGTCTGTCGGCGCAGGCGGTAGCTGCTTCCGCGCCGGTGGGCAGCGAGCCGGAGTTCCCGGCTACTCCGGTGTCGTCGCCGGCGGCGGACGATGCCGGGCGGGGCAAGTCGTTCTGGCAGGGCGGCCCACTGCCCGAGGCGTCAGCCGAGCAGGCGGCTTCACGGAAGGCGGCGGAGACCGGGCAACGTGTCCCGATCGACAGCCTGACCAGCGAGAACGGCATGGTGTTCGCGAACAGCGACGGCACCTTCACCGCCGAGACCTCACCCACGGTTGAACGCGTCCTCAAGAGCGGGCGCTGGACCCCGGTCGACACCACGCTGGTGCGGCGTGCCGACGGCCTGCTCGAGCCGAAGGCCGGTCAGGATCTGACCGTGTCCGGTGGCGGGACGGGGCCGCTGGCCCGGATGGCTAAGGACGGTCTCACCTACGAGCTCGGCTCGCCATGGGCCCTGCCGAAGCCGACGGTCACCGGCCCCACCGCCGTGTACGCGTCGGTACGTCCCGGTGTCGACCTTGTGGTGCAGGTCCGGCCCGACGGGTTCACGCAGAACCTGGTCGTCCACGACCGGGCCGCCGCAGCTGATCCCGCGCTCAAGAGCGTCCGCTTTCCGGTCACGACGCACGGGCTGGACATGCGTGAGACCGGCGCCGGCAACATGTCGCTCGTCGACAAGCGGGGCCGTGCCGTTTTCTCCAGCAGCGGTGCGCTGATGTGGGATTCCGGGAAGCAGCCTGTGACCCGTGCGGCGAAGACCACGGCCATGGCGCCTACGGCACCGGCCGCCGCGGCGGCGGTCGAGCCGGCCCCCGAAGCCCGTACGGCCGTCGCCGACGTCACCGTCTCCCGTGACGCGCTGTCGGTGACGCCCGACCAGGGCTTCCTCGCCGACTCCGCGACCGCCTATCCGGTTGTCATCGACCCGCCGGCGGTGGCGGCGTCGCTGACCGGTTGGACCACCGTCTGGTCCAACTCGGCCTCGACCTCCTTCTGGAAGACGTCGCATTCGCTCGGTGTCGGCTACGACGCCTGGGTGGACAACAAGAAGGCCCGGTCGCTGTTCCAGTTCGACACGCGCCGGGTGGCGGGCAAGAAGATCCTCAACGCCACCTTCACCCCGTACGCGATCTGGTCGGCGAACTGCACGAAGAAGAACGTCGAGCTGTGGCGTACCGGTGCCATCTCTTCCGGGACGACCTTCGCGAAGCAGCCGGCCTGGTCCGCCAAGGTCGACACGGTGCTCGCGGCAAAGGGCTACGACAGCAACTGCCCAGACGGCGACATCGAGTTCGACGCGACGTCGGCGGTGGCCTTCACCGCGAAGGCGAACGCCACGACGACCACACTGGGTCTGCGTGCCGATGAGAGCGACGCCATCGCCTGGAAGCAGTTCCTCTCGCCCGCCGACCCTGACGCGACGGCTTCGCGCAAGCCCCGCCTGTCGATCACCTACGTCTCGCTCCCGGACGCCACGCCCTCGTACGTCAAGCTCGCCGACCCCAATCTGGCCTGCTCGGCGGCGTCAAGCCCGGCCGGAATCCGCAAGACGACCCCTCGCCTGACGGCTACGCCCACCTCGACCGACGGTTCGAACGCGAGCCTGCGCCCGAACTTCGAGGTCTTCGACTCCGCCAACGCCAAGGTCGCCTCCCTGTCCCCGGGCACGTGGACGGCGAGCGCCACCGCAGGCAGTGTCACCACGGCCGCGCTGACGGACGGGAAGACGTACAGCTTCGCTGCCCGGACCGAGTACCGCTACACCTACGGCGGCGCCACGACGTCGCTGTACGGGCCATGGTCGGCGCGCTGCTACTTCAGTGTGGACACCAAGGTTCCCGACCCCCCGACGGTGACGGGCTCGCCCTACACCGAATGCGCGGGCGAGAACTGCGAGAAGGACCCTGAGCTCGGCAGCGTCGGGATGACCGGCACCTTCACCATCACGACCCCCAACACCGACGTCCGCCGGTTCAAGACCGAGCTCAACGGCGTTGTGATCGACGACAAGACCTACACGTCCAACACCAAGACGCACACGGTGAGGGTCGCCCCGTCGAAGAAGGGGCTCACCACCCTGCGCGCCACCACCTACGACGCGGCGGGCAATGTCAGCGCTCCGGTGGACTACCGGTTCAACGTCGCCGCCGGGAGCAAGCCGGTGGCCGCGTGGTCCATGGACGAGACCTCCGGCACGACGGCCCCGGACACCTCCGAGAGGGGCTCCGCTTCGCTCACCTTCACCGAAGGCACCTCCTGGACGAACCAGGGTCGGCTCAACGGCGCGGTCGACCTGAAGCGGACCACGACCGGCCAGACCACGGCCCCCGTGGTCGACACTCTGAACAACTTCTCCGTCTCCGCCTGGGTGCGCCTGGACAAGGACGACGCCGCAGCGGCGGTGGTGGGACAGCCCGGCACCGTCATGTCCTCCTTCCAGCTCTACTACTCCGCCTACGCCAAGCGGTGGGTGTTCGCCCGCTACTCCGCGGACACGACCAGCGGCGTCACCATCGGAGCGTCCTCGCTCAAGCCCCCCGTACTCGGAGCCTGGACTCACCTCATGGGCGTGTACGACCAGCAGGCAGGCCAGGTGCGGCTCTACGTCAACGGCCAGCTCCAGCAGGTATCGCCCTACACCACACCTTTCGCCGGCAGCGGACCGCTCCAGGTCGGACGGTGGGCGACGGGCGCGGCCAGGGACTATTTCCCGGGCGCTGTCGACCAGCTCCAGGTGTGGAACCGGACCGTTCACCCGGACGAGCTCGGATCCGAGGTGAATGCCAAAGAGGAGGGCACCGGTCGTGAGCGGCCGCGGCTGGAGGCCCATTGGGCCATGGACGAGACGTCCGGCACCGTCGCCTCCGACAGCAGCGGTAACGAGCGCCCCCTGACCCTGGCACCCGGTGCCTCGTTCACCTCCACCGGATCCCTCGGCCGTGAGACCGTACTCGGTCTCAGCGGAGCCGCGGACGCGTCGGCCGGCGCCGCCGTGCCGGTCGACACCTCGGGCAGTTTCACTGTCGCCGGATGGGTCGACGTCACCGAGGACAGCCGGCTCGAGGACACCACGATCGGCCACGCCGCCACGATCATCGCTCACCCCGGCAACCAGACCAGCGCTTTCCGGGTTGTCTACTACCAGCCCAAGGGGCAGTCGGACGGCTACTGGATCCTTGAGATGGCGGAGAACGACGTCGCCGGCGGCCCCCGGACACTGCTGTACTCCTCGCTGACGGAAGCCCCCAAGGGCTGGGTCCACGTCACGGCCACTTACGACTCGGTCACGGGTGCCGCTCGGCTCTTCCTCGGCGGGGTCCGCCAAGGCGACGAACGCGGCGTGCTGATCAAGAACACGTACCAGCCCGGCGGCCTCATCACGGCGGGCAAGTCCCGTATATACCCGACCGGCGCGTGGGGCGACACGCTCCTCGGCCAGGTCGACGACCTCCGCGTCTACACCGGCGCCATGTCGCAGCAGGACATCACCGGCCTCGCCTTCGAGAGCCAGCCTCCGATCGACATCGAGTAGCCCTCTTCCCGAGTCTCCACCAGATCACCTTCACCCACCGGGGTGTGCCCTCACGGCACACCCCGGCCTTCAGAATGCGGAGATCCACGTGTTCGGCACACGACAAGTGCTGCCTACCTGGTCCTGGCGCAATGCGAGCCGACGCCGAATGGCGGCCGTCGCACTGCCCGTGACCACGGCAATCGTCACCACACTCCTCGGAGCAGCCCCCGCCCAGGAATTCGAGCGGGACCACGCTCCCCTCCAGAAAGCCCAGTACGGCAGGGCCGAGACCTTCCAGCCCCGCACCAAGAAGTCACCCGACCACATCCCCGCCGCGGAGACGAAGACCCGCCAGCGGGCCGCTTCGAAGCCCGTCTGGCCCACGGCCGCGACCACCCGCGTCGACCTGCCGGCCGCCGACGGCGCCGCGGCACAGGCCAAGAGCCTGCCCGTCACCCTGGCCAAGCCCACCCCGGGCGGCCCCGCCACCGCGCGCTCCTCGGCCCCCGCCAAGACCGCGGAGACGACCGCCTCCCCCGCCCCGCAGACGGCCGAGGTCCGCGTCCTCGACCGCGATGCCACCGCCAAGCTCGGCATCGACGGCGTCGTCCTCAGCGTCGCGCGAGCCGACGGCAAGACCGACGCCTCCAAGCTGGACGTCGCCGTCGACTACCAGGGCTTTGCCGACGCCTACAGCGGCAACTGGTCCTCCCGGCTGCGCATGGTCCAACTCCCGGCCTGCGCGCTGACCACCCCGGACGAGCCTTCCTGCCGCGCCACCACACCGGTTCCGTCCCACAACGACACCGGGCAGCAGACGGTCACCGCCCAGGTCGCCACTCCCACGGCCACGCGGACGGCCGGCGCGTTCGCTGTGCTGGCCCTGTCCGCCGGCGCCTCCTCCGACCGCGGCACCTACGAGGCCACCGCGCTGTCCCCGTCGGCCACCTGGTCCGGCGGCGGTTCCAACGGCGACTTCAGGTGGTCCTACGCGATGGACGTCGTTCCGGCTCCGGCCGGCCCCGCCCCCGGCCCGTCGATCGGCTATTCCGCCCAGAGCGTCGACGGCCGCACCTCCGCGACCGCCGCCCAGCCGTCCTGGGTGGGCGAGGGCTTCGACCTGCCCACCTCGTACATCGAACGGGCCTACGGAAGCTGTGCCGACGACGGACAGAAGGACAAGGGCGACCAGTGCTGGCGTGAGGACAACGCCTCCATCGTCCTCAACGGAAAGTCCAGCACGCTCATCAAGGACACCCAGAGCGGCGAGTGGCGCCTCCAGGGCGACGACGGCGAGCGCGTCGTCCGCGGGACCGGAGCCGTCAACGGCGACGACGGTGACGCCGGCGACAAGGGCGAGTACTGGACCGTCACCGGCATCGACGGCACCCAGTACGTGTTCGGCAAGAACCAGCTGCCCGGCTGGAGCACGGGTAAGCCCGAGACCAACTCGGTGTGGACCGTCCCCGTCTTCGGCGACGACGCGGGCGAACCCGGCTACTCCGCCGGCACCGCCTTCGCCGCCCGCGCCAAGAACCAGGCATGGCGGTGGAACCTCGACTACGTCGTCGACCCGCACGGCAACGTCATGACGTACTGGTACGACAAGGAGCTCAACTCCTACGCGAAGAACGACGCCACCGGCAACGGCACCGAGTACACGCGTGGCGGCTACCTCAAGCGCATCGACTACGGCCAGCGCACCGACACCGTCTTCTCCACCACCCAGCCCGCCGCGGCCCGAGTGAAGTTCACCGTGGCCGAGCGCTGCATCGCCGTCGCGGGCAAGGAGACCTGCGCCAACCTCACCGCCGCGAACAAGAACGCGTGGCCGGACGTTCCCTTCGACCAGATCTGCAAGAAGGACACCGTCTGCACGGACCAGTCCACCCCCTCGTTCTTCTCCCGCAAGCGCCTGACCGACATCACCACCCAGGTCTACAAGGGCACGGGCACCGGCGCGGACACCGACTACCGCGACGTCAACAACTGGCACCTCGAGCACTCGTTCCCGGACCCGGGTGACGGCTCCAACGCCGGCCTGTGGCTCAAGTCGATCCAGCACACCGGCAAGTCCACCAACGGCACCACGACCGAACCGCTGCCCCCGGTGACCTTCGGAGGCGTCCAGCTCGACAACCGCGTCGACAAGACCGGCGACGACATCCCGCCGTTCAAGAAGTGGCGCGTGCGCACCGTCACCTCGGAGACCGGCTCGGTCCTCACCGTCAACTACTCCGAGCCCGAGTGCATCGCCGGCACCAACATCCCGACCGCGCTCGACAAGAACACCAAGCGCTGCTACCCGGTCAAGTGGATCCCGCCGTCCAACCCCACCCCGGGCACCGACCCCCAGCCCCGCACGGACTGGTTCCACAAGTACGTCACCACCCAGGTCACCGAATCCGACCCCACCGGCGGCGCACCGCTCAAGCAGACCGACTACGTCTACGACCCCGCCGGCGGCGCATGGGCGTACGACGACCAGTCCCCGATCACCCAGGACAAGTACCGCACCTGGGGAACCTGGCGCGGCTACCAGAAGGTCACCACCCTCGTCGGCGAGGCCGCCGGAACCCGCTCCAAGACCGTCAGCCTCTACTACCGGGGCATGAACGGCGACAAGCAGGCCGACAGCACCACACGCGTCGAGAAGATCACCGACTCCGAGGGGACCACGGTCACCGACGAGGAGCAGTACGCCGGTCAGCCGCGCGAACAGATCACGTACAACGGGGCGACCGGAGAGGAGATCTCCGGCACCATCACGACCCCGCGCTCCTGGAACACCGCCTCACGCACACACAGCTTCGGCACCGTCCGCGCCTACATGGTGCGCACACAGACCGAGACCAAGCGCACCCCGGTCGCCGGTTCCGCCGACATCACCTCCAAGGTGAGCACCACCTACGACGAGAAGAGCGGCCTGCCGCTGACCGTCGAGACCGAGGGCGCCGGCACCAAGGACTGCACCGTCACGTCCTACGCCCAGAACACCACCGCCTGGATCCTCGACAAGCCCAAGCAGGTCGAGAAGCTCGCGGTCGCCTGCGGCGCCACACCCAAGCGCACCGGTGACCCGGCCACCACGGACGTCCTCTCCGACACCCGCACCTCCTACGACGGCCTGGCCTGGGGCACCGCTCCGACCAAGGGCGACGTCACCGAGAACGCCCGCGTCACCGGCTACAACGCCGACGGCACCGCCCTCAAGCCGCAGGTCGTCAACACCGCCGCCTACGACGCACTCGGCCGCACCACCGACGTGTGGGACACCAAAAGCACCCGCGTCAAGCACGTCGAGTACACCCCCGCCGCCGGCGGACCGCTCACGTCGACCAAGGTCCTCAACGCCCTCGACCACACGGTCACCACCGAGATCTATCCTGACTGGGGCATGAACAAGGCCAGCGTCGATCCCACCGGCCGACGCACCGAAATGGCCTACGACGCCCTCGGACGCCTGACCGAGGTCTGGTTCGCCGACCGCAAGCGCGCCACCGAAACGCCCAGCAAGAAGATCGAATACAAGATCCAGCAGGGCAAGGCATCCTGGGCGGCCACCAAGTCCCTCAACAACGACGGCAAGACCTACCAGACCGCCTACGTCATCTACGACGCCCTGCTGCGCCCGCGCCAGACGCAGGCACCGGCCGCGGTCGGCGGCGGTCACGTCATCACCGAGACGAAGTACGACACCCGCGGCCTCGCCGTCGAGACCGCGACCGACTACGTCGACACCACCGCCCCCACCGGCGAACTGGCCAACCTGCTGACCGCCGCACCCGGCGGAACCCAGACCGTCTACGACGGCGCCGGCCGCACCACCCTCGCGATCAACCTTGCCAACGGCAAGGAGCACTCCCGCACCACCACCACCTACGAGGGCAACTCCACCACCGTCGAACCACCCGCAGGCGCGGCGGCCGTCAAGGACCTGGTCGACAGCCGAGGACAGCTGTCCGAGAAGCGCGAGTACGACGGCAACAAGGCCACCGGCTCCTACACCAAGCTCACCTACGCCTACGGACGCGGGGACCGGCTCACCAAGGTCGCCGACAGCGACGGCAACGCCTGGACGTACGAGTACGACTTCCTGGGCCGCCAGACCGGCACCACCGACCCCGACGCCGGCACCACCAGGACTGAGTACGACGACCTCGACCAGGTGGCCGTCACCGAGGACGCCCGGGGGAAGATCCTCAGCTACACCTACGACAAGCTGGGCCGCACGACCGGAAAGCTCCGCGACCGCATCCCGGTCGTCAACAATCTTCCGGCCCTCGACGACAGCAAGTACCTCTCCCGCTGGACCTACGACAGCATCGCGACCGGCCAGCTCACCTCGGCCATCCGCTACGACGGCGGCAAGGCCGGCAAGGTCTACGCGGTCACCAACGCCGCCTACGACCCGCTCTACCGGGTCCTCAGGGAGCAGTACACCGTCAACACCGGTGAGGAGGCCACCGCGGGCACCGGCGTCTACACCATCACCAACGCCTACAACCGCGACGGAACCCTCCAGCAGCGCACCATCCCCGCCATGGGCGGCCTCGGCCTCGAGGTCCTCGTCTACGGCTACAACGACCAGCGTCTGCCGACCACACTGGCGGGCCTGACCGGCATCGTCCAGGACACCAAGTACCTGCCGGCCGGCGAGCGCATCAACACGACCCTCGGTGTGTCCTCCACGGCGAAGTGGGTCGATATCGCCCAGTCCTACGAGTCGGGCACCAAGCGGCTCGCCCGCCAGACCATCATCGCCGAATCCCGCGGCAGCACGGACGCCGACGTCCACTACCGCTACGACCCGGCCGGCAACCCCGTCGAGGTCGAGGACAGGTCCACGGCCACCGGCGACCGCCAGTGCTACACCTACGACGGCCACCGCAGGCTCAAGACCGCCTGGACCGCCACCGCCGACTGCGCCACCGCACCCACGGCCGACACGGTGGGCGGCGTCGCCCCCTACTGGAAGTCGTTCACCTACGACACGGCCGGCAACCGCAAGACCACGACGGACCACCTCACCCAGGGCGGCGCCGCCACCAGCACCTACAACTACGGGGAGAAGACCGCCGGCGGCACCGTACGCCCGCACCTGCTCTCCAGCACCGCCACGTCGCCCGACGAGACGGTCGCCCCGACGACCAAGTACACCTACGACGAATCGGGCAACACCCTCACCCGCACCACCGGCACCGACACCCAGAAGCTGGACTGGGGCGCGGAGAACGACCTCACCAAGGTCACCGAGGCCGACGGCAGCGAAACCACCTTCCTCAACGACGCCAACGGCAACCGCCTGATCCGGCGCGACGCCACCGGGTCCACCCTCTACCTCGGCGAGACCGAACTCCGCTACGACAAGGCCACCAAGGCGGTCACCGCCACCCGCTACTACGGCCACGCCGGCCAGACCGTAGCGGTCAGGACGCCCAAATCCCTCACCTGGATCGGCAACGACCACAACGGCACCGCCAGCGTCCAGATCGACGCCACGACCCAGGCACTCACCCGCCGCTACACCCAGCCCTTCGGCGAAGACCGCGGCCCCGCCCCCACCGCCTGGGCCGGCGACAAGGGCTTCGTCGGCGGCACCAAGGACCCGACAGGGCTCACCCATCTCAGCGCGCGCGAGTACGACCCCACGATCGGCCGCTTCATCAGCGCCGACCCGGTAGCCGATCTCAAGGACCCCCAGCAGATCAACGGCTACGCATACAGCAACAACAACCCCGTCACCTTTGCCGACCCCGACGGACGATTCTTCTTCGCGGCACTGGCCATCATCAGGATCGTGATGCCGATCGTCAGAGCGGTACTCCACGTCAAGCACCGCCAGTCCAGCACTCAGGGGTCCCGAACGTCCTCGAGGCAGGGGTCAAGCGGTAGCGCGAGCTACGTCAACAGCGGAAACTCCGCAACATGCGGCAGCGGCTACCCCGCCATGCGAGCTGAATGCGTCACCAACGGCGCTCCGCCGGACGCACGCGCGCAGGGCAGCTTCACCGACTTCATCGCCGGAATGGGACACAACGCCGTTGCTAGCTTCGAGAGCCTAATCGAACTTGCCCCCGGCTGTTGGTTCGAAGACTGCACCGGCGACATGGCCGGCGGCTACGACGATTTCACGTCCGAACACGGAGTCGACACCAACTCGAAGGCTTTCGCGGCCGGCGATGGCCTTGCGACAGTCCTCTCGTTCTTGGGCCTCGCGGGGCTTGTGAGGAACGCCCCTAAGGCTCTAGCGAAGGGTGCGACGAAGACTGCTGATGATGCCCCCAAGATTAGTCCATTTGTGGCAAATGGGGCCGACGTACCCAAAAATATTCGCCGAAAAACTACGGTTGGAGGCGATAATTGGGGAATCAATACAGGGCATAGTTTCTACAGAGGTCACCGTTCTGGGGACTTCCTCGCAGATACGCATCTGCGTGACCCCGATGTAGTCGAAAAGGCTATCATTGGAGATGTCTATAAGAAGATGAAGGAGGGTGAAGTGATCGCTGACCCTTGGACTGGAGAAAAGCCTTTCGCCTCTGAATTTGATGTCATGGTGGATGGCGTTTCGGTGGGGTATCGCGTATCACGTCCCGGTGGTGGAAATCAGTATCAAATCGGCACGTATTGGCCAAATGTCAGATAGGTGAGAACGCGATGTCGGGTTTCATGAAAGCGGCGCGAGATGTAATTCGGGCCAGGGATGGTGAGGCGAAGGGTGAAGACCATGCACTTATCGCCGCTAGTTTCGTGGAGGCGGCGACGTTCGAGGATCCGGACGTTCTGTATAGTTCCCTTCGGACTCTCCTGGAAGAAGATTGGATGGCTCTTCCTGTATGGGCGAGAAATCTGGCTTTTCGGCTCGCCTGCTTGCAGAGGCCGGACGATGTGGAGCTCCTCAAGGCGGCAGCCGCTGATTTGGCGCAGTTCGGCCCTGAATGGGACGAAGAAGTTGATCAACTTGTGAATCGAGTAGATTTCTTGCGCGATTCCTCGTGAAAGCGGCAAGTAAGTAAACGGATCGCCTGTTGATTCCATTTTGCGATGGATACCCTAGATTGGTCAGGGGATTCTTGATCCTGATCAATCTAGGCGATGTGTTCGCCGCGACATGTGAATCTTCGGGAGACGCGTTTATCTGCGAGTGTTCGTGGCCCTTTGTGAGAGGGTTGCCTCAGCCTGCTGATGCCCCGCACGGATCTGCCGTGTGGGGCATTGCAGACGACGAAGGAAGCCGTCCGCCTCGATGAGGTCCAAACCATGAAGGGCCGGCCGGCGAGTGCCGCGTACGCGATGGCGGCCGGAACGGATGATGCGTCAGGTCTGTGACGCGCTGGAGTTGAGCGGCGCGGTACTTGACGACGCGAAGGGCCCTCCGTCAGGCTGTCGAAGGACACCCAGATGTTGAACCTCCGGCCCGGCCACTTGGAACAAGCACGCCGCCGCCAGCGCCCTGACCTCAAAGCTCACTCTGGCGTCCGCTCCGGCATCAGGCTCTCGCCCAGCTCGCAGCCGTCGAGCGAACAACGGTGATCGCCTTGCCGACGGCTCTGTCTCTCACCGCACCGGAGTTGAGACGACGCAGCGTATCCGGATCACGGGCGAACTTCCCGTGACAGACGTGCCGCGCCAGCACCGGCAGGACGAGCCGGACCACTGCGTCGAGGTCGCCTGGACGCGCCGATACGTGCAGATTCCAGCCGTGTTCCAACGTCGGCATGCGTGGATCGTTCAGGTACGACCACGTGCCACCGGCCCCACCAAGACGGCCGCTGATGGAATCGGCGGGCACTGTCAGGGGTTCAGACGACAGGCGTCGCGGAATTCGTCGATGTCCAGAACCTCCTGCACGGCTACGGGCAGGTGAGGAATCCATGAGTTGTCGTGTGAGGAGCAGGAATCAGCCGTCACGGGCCGATGTCCGCCTGGCCAGGGATCCGCTGGACGGAGACAAGGAGGGGCGAACCCGGTGACAAGAGGGACGTAGGGGAGGCGAATGGCTCTGTATCCCCGCAACTCGCCTCCGTTGCCTTTCGCTTCGTGGCCGGGCCGCCGGCGGGCTCACGCTCCGGTGGGCGGCCGGGCCTCGGCCTCGATCCCGGTGTGGGCCTGCGGTCGGCAAGGCTCCGGACGGTGCCGCCTGCGGAGGTACCGCTCCATGCGAGGGCCACCTCGACGGGCGCGGCGATCCGCGGTCGTCGAGCTCGAAGGCGAAGACGTTGGGGTCGGGCTGGAACGCGCTGACGGTTCCGCTTTCCGTCGCGGATCCCACGGGAATCCCCGGACCGTCGATCGCGGCGCCCTGGGCTCCCGTGGGGTGCGGGCGGAGCCGTTCTCGGGCGTCGTGGGGTGTCCGATTCCAGGAGAGGCGGCGCGCCCGGTCTCCCGTCAGGGGGCCCAGGGCAGGCGTACCGCCTCGATCTCCGGGTCGGTCAGCAGCGCTTCAATCAGGGCGGGCGGGCCGGCGACTTTGGTGGCCCAGAGGTCGTAGTCGGTGCACAGGACCCATGAGCGGTCCTGGGGACAGAGGTTGGAGGGGCTGAAATCGGCCGCGGGATTGTCGTAGAGCGGCCCGGCGTTGCCCGGTCGGCCGACCCGCAAGTGGAGGTGGTCGAACGCGACGGTCGCGAGCATCAACGAGTTGTAGTAGGCCTCGCAGGGGGTGTCCGAGGTGGTGGCGCTCTGCTCGGTCAGGACCGCGATCAGCCTGCTCCAGGTGTCACGGTCGAGGCCCCCTCGGTGGGCGGGATGATGCCCAGGGGCCGACTGCCGGCCGCTTGGCGGAGGCGAAGCAGCGGTAGCAGGGCATCAGCCCTTCAGGCACGAGGGGATCGCCGGTGTAGCGCGCGAGTTCGACCCAGCGTAGTCGCCGACGGCCGGGGTGCACTGGGCAGCCCCGGCCGCGTCCCGTGGACACGCTCGCCTCGACGTCGACGCCCGCGAAGGAGTTGGGCCGGAGAGTCCCTCCGTCAGGCGTGCCTGCCGGTACTCGGGCTTACGACACGTCGGCCGGGTCTGGTCGTGCTCGTACATGGCGTGGAGCACCCAGACCGCGTCGGGCGTCGCGGAAGGCATGAATCCGGTCGTGCCGTCGCCGCACAGGTCAAGGAAGCAGGTGGACTCGGGGGATGGCGCGTGCGGCCACTTGGCCGACGCCGGTCCGTCTCGTCGTACATGTACATGTGACCGGTGACCCCGGACCCGGGCCACCGGTCACCCCGTGGCCTCGCGGGCCCGGGAGACCCGTTCGTCGGCGCCCGTCAAGAGGAAGTGGACGGGTGGCAGGGCGAGTTCGGGCATGGTGAGCACCACCTGGAACCGGTCCGGCCACCCGTGCACGGCCGGCGACAGCTGCCGTCCCACGGCGCCGGCAGCAACACCGCCGCGCGCGACGGCGCCGCGGTGGGGGCCCCGCGCCCGCTGCTCCCGGTCGGCCCCGCCCCTGACCGGCCGCCCCGCGCCCGCTGCCCCCGCCCCCGCCCGCCCGGTCAGAGTCCCCCGGGATAGTCCGCGTCCTCGCGGCACAAGGCGCGGGCCAGGCTGCGGTAGAAGAGGAGGACGCCGGGTTCCTTGGGGGAGAGGTGGCCTCGCTCGGCGAAGCGGGAGGTGGCGCCCCGCTGGACGGCCTCCAGGCCGTGGCGGTCCTCGGTGTTGATCGTCGCCGCGTATGCCTCGGCCTCCTTGCGGACGGTGTCGCGGTCCTGGTGCTCCACCATGGCCGTGGGCATCAGCACCCCGCCCCTGACCAGCGTGCGGTCCAGGGACGACGGCACCAGGGTCAGCCAGACGACCATGTCCCCGGAGGCGGCCAGACTGCCCGAGGGGAAGACGAAGAATCCGTACAGATGGGCCCGTTCCTCCTCGGTGAGGTCCAGGACCACCGGCTCCAGCGGGGCCGCGTACCTCACCCGCATGCTGTCCGCCCACGGCGAGTCCGCGCGGACCCGGGTCTCCGCCCCGCCCGGCGTCGTCGGCTGCAGGGTCTCCGGGTGGAAGCCCATGACGTGGTAGTTCTCGTGCGCGTTCTCGACGGCGACCTTCCAGTTGCAGTGCCACTCCTCGGTCCACCCGGCGACCTGGGTCAGTTCCGGCAGCCGGTAGTTCACGAGGTCCTCGCCGATCCGGCGCAGATGGGGTGCGAGGGGCTCGGCCGAGGCGTCGAGGTTGACGAAGACGAAGCCCTGCCACTCCTCCACCGCGAACCCGGGCAGCCGGCAGGCCGACGGATCGAAGGCCGGATTCCGCTTCATGTGGGTGGCGCCGACCAGCCGCCCGTCGAGCCCGTACCGCCACAGGTGGTACGGACAGGTGAACACGTCGGTGCGGCCGGAGCCCCCCTCCACCACCGGCATCAACCGGTGCCGGCACACCGTCGACAGACCGCGCAGCACACCGTCCTCGCCGCGCACCACGACCACCGGCTCACCCGCCACGGACAGCGCCACGTACGCGCCGGGCTCCGCCAGCTCGTCCACGTGCGCCACCAGCACCCACGAACGGCCGAACACCCGCTCCCGCTCCCGCTCCCACAGCTCCGGCGAGGTGAACGCCTCGGGCGGCAGGCTCAACGCCGCCGCGTCCGGTCCCAGATAACGCTCCAGCTCCGTCACGATCTCCCGGACGTCCACGTCGGCCCTCCCTCGGTTCGGTCCGGCCGAGGGTGCTCCCGGACACTCGCGAACCCCTCGCCGCCCGGTCGACACCCCGGCCGCACCGCCTCCACCCGTCCTGTGCGTTTCCTCCAGCGGGCCCTCCGACGATCCGTCCATGTACGGCGCTGACCTCACCGAGATCCACGAACTGATCCACGAGAGCCGCGGCAAGGACTACAAGGCCGAGGCACGCGAGCTCACCCGGCACGTCCGCGGGCTGCGGCCCGGAGCGGGCTCCCTGCTCGACGTGGCCTGCGGCACCGGCGCGCACCTGCGCCACTTCGCCGATCTGTACGAGCGGGTCGCCGGCCTTGAGCTGTCCGAGCCGATGGTCCACGCCGCGCGCCGCGCGCTGCCGGACGTGCCCGTCCACGTCGGCGACATGCGCGCCTTCGACCTCGACACCCGCTTCGACGTCGTCACCTGCATGTTCGGATCCATCGGCTACGCCACCGACGAAGCCGAACTCCACGCCGCCCTAGCCGCGTTCGCCCGGCACCTGACACCCGGGGGAGTGGTGGCCGTCGACCCCTGGTGGTTCCCTGAGACCTACCTCGACGGCTACGTCTCCGGGGCCGTCACGACCCTCGCGGGCCGGACCGTGGCCCGCGTCTCGCACTCCGCGCGGGACGGGGACGCCTGCCGGATGGACGTCCACTACGTGGTGGCCGACGCAGGCGCCGGGGCCCGGCACTTCAGCGAGACCCACCGCATCTCCCTCTTCCCCCGCGCGACGTACGAGGCCGCGTTCCGGGCGGCCGGCCTCACCGTCACGTACGTCCCGGGGCCGCACTCCGGCCGGGGCCTCTTCCTCGGGGCCGCCGCGTGACGTCCCCGCCGCGCCTCGTCGACGCCCCGACCCACCACTCCCGGCTGGAGGCCGCATGCGCGTCCTGTTCGTGACCTCTCCCGGCCTCGGCCACCTCTTCCCGACCATCCCCCTCGCCCAGGCGTTCCGCGCCGCCGGACACCGGGTCCGGTACGCCACCGGCGGGCTCAGCCTGGCCGCCGCCGAGGCGGGGTTCGACGTCGTCGACGTCACGCCCGGCCTCGACTACCTGCCCGTCTACCTGCCGCAGGCACCCGGGGCCGACGGCGCCCCGGTGGACCACCCGATGTTCGCCGAGGACCCCGACGACGCCGAACTCGCCACCCTCTTCGCCCGGGTCTCCGGGGTCATGGTGGACGGCGCCCTCGCCGCCGCCCGGCACTGGTCGCCCGACCTCGTCGTCGCCCCGCCCCTCCAGGGCGCCGGCCGGCTGGTCGCCGCCGCGCTCAAGGTGCCCCTGATCGAGCCCCGGCTCGGCTCGTACGACAGCGGCGCCCGCCTGCGCACCCTGCTCCGCGCCGGAATGGAGCCGCACTGGGACCGTCACGGCGTCACCGGCGAACCCGCGGAGACCGTGCCCCTGACCACCCTCCCCGACAGCCTCACCGCCCTGCTCCCGGAGGACCGCCGCACGCCCCTCGCCCGGCCGCTGCGCCACGTGCCCTACAACGGCGGGTCCGTGCTCCCGGCCTGGCTGGCCGAACCCCCGGGGCTGCCGCGCGTCGCCGTCACCCTCGGCACCATCGAGGCCCAGTGGGGCGGACTCGCGATCCTGGAACCCCTCATGGAGGCGGCCCGGGGCGTCGACGCCGAGTTCGTCGTCACCCTCGGCGGCGGCGACCCCGCGCTGCTCGGCGACGCCCCGCCCAACGTCCGCCTCGTCGACTGGGCCCCGCTCGACCTCCTCCTGCACAGCTGCGACGCGATCATCCACCACGGCGGCAGCGGCACCATGCTCACGGCCGCCGCCGCCGGACTCCCGCAGTGCGTCATCCCGCGCGGCTCCTACCAGCAGACCGGGGCGGACCTGCTGCCCGCGCGCGGCATCGGGATCGTGGCCGAGGCCGGGACCCTCGGCGCCGCCCAGTGCCGCAGGCTGCTCGGCGACGAGGCGCTCCGCGAGAACGCCCGGCAGGTCAGGGACGAGCTGCGCGCGATGCCCACACCCGCTGAGACCGCCGCCCGGCTCGTCGCGGCCGTCGGGTGAACCGCACTCCCACACGAGCGAGGAAAGGCGAACAGATGCTGACGACCGCCCGTCTGACGGAGCACGGCCACCCCGACGAGGAAGCCCTCCGCCACTACCGCGACCAGGGCTTCGTCCACTTCCGGGCGGTGCTCTCCGCCGAAGAGGTGGCCGGCTACCGGGCCGCCGCCGAGGAACTCCTCGACAAGGAGGGCCCCGAGACCTGGGGCGCCTCCGAGGCGGAGACCCAGGTCCACTACGTGGAGGCCGCCTGGCGCAAGCACCCCGCACTGCGCCGGCTGGCCCTCCACCCCGTGGTGACCCGGGCCGCCGAGATCCTGGCGGGCGGGCCGCTGCGCCTCTACGGCACCGACGTCCTCAAGAAGGAGCCCCACGTCCACCTGCCCACGGTCGTCCACGATGACGAACCGGGCCTGCCGCTCGCCGGACTGACCCGCACCCTCACCGTGTGGATCCCGCTCGTGGACGTGCCCGCCGACCGGGGCTCCCTGATCTACGTCCCCGGCTCGCACCGCCGCCCGCCGGAGCACCGCCAGGTCCACCTGGCCGGCTTCCAGGACTACCGGCCGATGGAGGAGGTCTGGCCGGACTTCCCGTTCAGCCCCAGGACGGCCGTTCCCATGCGCGCCGGCGACCTCGTCTTCCACGACTTCCGCACCGTCCACATGGCGGGGGTCAACACGGACGGCGAACGCCGGCTCGCCTTCGCCGCCGTCTACATGGACTCCGACGCCACCTACCGCCCCGGCGTACAGGACCATCCGGTCGCCCATCTGCGGCCGGGCGCCCCGGTCGACGGCGAACGCTTCCCCCTCATCGCCCCCGGGCCCGGACCCGGAGCCGAGGCGTGAGCACGGACCCGACGGCCCCGGCGGACCGGGCGGGCCGGGTCGGCCCGGCGGAGCTCGCGGAGCTGGGGGAGCGGCTCCAGCGCGCGTACGGGACGCTGTGGCTGCACCGGCTCAAGGGCGACCCGTACGCCGCCCTCCTCTGCGACGTCGACGAGGACCCGGGCCCGCTGAGGGAGCGCGTCCGCGCCGCCGGACCCCTCTGGCGCTCCGGACCCGGTCCCTGGGTCACCGCCGACCCTGCCGTCGGCGCCGCCCTGCTCGCCCACCCCGGGACCGGGCACGAGCCCCTCCTCCCCGGCGAGGCCGCCCCGCCGTCCACGACCCCCCTGCCCGTCCCCGACCTCGCCCCGCTGTGCGCCCGCCTGCTCGACGCGGCGGGAGCCGAGTTCGACCTGGTCGCCGACCTCGCGGAACCCCTCGCGGCGGGCGCCCTGGCCCGGGCCTGCGCCGTGCCGGAGGCCGAGCACGGGCGCTTCGCCGAGGCCCTCGCCGACTGCGGGACCGCCCTGGACGCGGTCGTGTGCCCGCAGCGGCTCGCGACCGCCCGGCGCACCGGCCCGGCCCTCGACGTGCTGCGCTCCCTGCTCGGCGCCGCCCGCGGCGCGCCGGACCCGGCCACGGTCGTGGCAGGCGCGCGCACCGGCGCCGACCTCGTCGCCCGCACCGTCCTCGGCGCCCGGCTGCCGCTGCCCGGCGGGCGGGCGGCGGCCGCGGTCGACCGGGCCCTCGACACCGAGCCGCCGGTGCGGATCGCCCCGCTCCTGGCCCACACAGACATCGAGCTCGCGGGCGCCCGGATCGCGGCCGGCGAGCGGCTCGCGGTCCTGCTCGACGACGGCCCCGAGCCGCCCGTGCTCCGGGCCACGGCCCCGCTCCGGCGCGCGATGGCGGAGAGCCTCCTCGCGGCCCTGGCGGACCGCTACACCGCGCTGAGCCCCACCGCCCCGGCGGTACGCCGCCCCCGGGCACCGCTGACCCGGGGCCCCGCCCGGGTCCCCCTGCGGGCGACCGCCGCCCCGGGCGCGAGGAGGACGGGAGAGCGATGAGGGTCCTGTTCAGCTCCCTGGAGGGCAGCCACTTCCAGCTGCTCGCCCCCCTGGCCTGGGCCCTGCGCACCGCGGGGCACGAGGTGCGTGCCGCCTGCGTCCCGGGCGTGGTCGAGACCGTGACCCGGACGGGCATCACGGCCGTCCCGCTCGACAGCCCGCCCTGGTACGAAGGGCTGGAGGACTTCCACAAGGAGGCCATCGCCCACTTCGGCACCGCCGACCAGAACCCCGACCGGGCCCCTGCCGCCGGAACGGACCCGGACCGGGAGGGCGGCTGGGCGGAGCAGCTCGGCTACGAGAGCGTCATCGTCCCCGCCCTCAACTCCCGCCTCAACTCCGACCGGTTGATCGACGAACTGGTCGCCTTCGCCCGCCACTGGCGGCCCGACCTGGTGATCTGGGAGACGCTCTGCCTGGCCGGCCCCGTCGCGGCGCTCACGGTCGGCGCCGCGCACGCCCGCCTGGTCTCCGGGCCGGAACTCGCCATGCAGCTGGGCACCCGGCGGGCCTTCCTGCGGCTCGCCGCCGAGCAGCCGCCCGAGCACCGCGAGGACCCCACCGCCGAATGGCTCGACCGGACCCTGGAACGCCTCGGCGCCGACGCCCGCTTCGACGAGTCGGTGCTCACCGGCCAGTGGACCGTCGACACCCGCCCCGCGAGCCTGCGCGAGGACCTGGGCCTGACCGTCGTCCCCGCCCGCTACATCCCGTACAACGGGCGCTCGGAGGTGCCCCGCTGGCTTCGCGAGCCGCCCGCGCGGCCCCGGGTCTGCGTCACCCTCGGCGTGAGCATCGACAGCGGCTACGGCCTCTGGGACCTCGACACCGTGCTCGTCGGCATGCTGGACGCCCTCGCCGGGCTGGACGTCGAGGTCGTGGCCGCCCTCTCCGAACGGCAGCGCGCCCACCTGCCGCCGCTCCCCGACACCGTACGGGTCGTGGACCACGTACCGATGCACGACCTGCTGCCGACCTGCGCGGCCGTGGTCCACCACGGCGGCTACCAGACCAAGGCCACCGCGGAGTTCCACGGCGTCCCCCAGGTCCTCCTCACCGGCTGGGAGTGGGTCACCGAATCCATGGGCGCCGCCTACGAGAAGCAGGGCAACCTCCTCTCCCTGCCGCTGCGCGAGTTCACCCCCGACCGGTTCCGCGAGAAGGTCGCGACGGTGCTGGGGGACCCGTCGTACGCCGCGCATGCCCGGCGGCTGCGGCGGGAGACCGAGGAGATGCCGACGCCCAACGAGGCCGTCGCCGCCATCGAGCGGCTCACGGCCCTGCACCGGAGGGAACGGCGAGGAGCATGAGGCTCACGGAGATCCTGGCGGAGCTGGAACGCTACCTGGACGACGACGCCCCCCAGGTGAGCCTCCCCCCGGCGGCCTTCACCTCACCGGAGCTGTGGGAGGCGGAACAGGAACGGGTCCTCGCCCGGTCCTGGCTGCTCGCCGCCCACGTGGACCAGCTGGCCGGGCCCGGCGCGAGCGTGACCCTCGCCCCGGCCGGCCGGCCCGTCACGGTGACCCGGGAGCCGGACGGCACCCTGCGCGCCCGGTCCGCCCTCGGCCCGCACCGGCCGACGCCGGCCGTGGAGGAGTGGCGGGGCCTCGTCTTCGTCAACCCCGACGGGACGGCCGAGCCGCTGGCCCCGCACCTGCGGCGGACCGGCGAGGAACTCGCCGCCTACCGGCTGTCCGAGATGACACAGGTCGCCTCCTGGACCGAGGAGTGGCGGTGCAACTGGAAGATCGCCGTGCAGAACGCCCACGAGAACTATCACGCCATGGGGCTCCATCCCACCACGGTGGCCCTCATCACCCCGCCCGGCGGCGCCATGGAGGTCCGGACCGAGACCCGCTGGGTCACCCGGCTGCTCAGCCCGTTCCGCGAACCCCTCGCCGCCACCGCGCTCCCGCTCGACGCCGACCAGCGGGCGACCATGTACAACTGCGCGGTCTTCCCCTGCGGCAGCTTCGCCGCCTTCGGCGACTCCGTCGTCTGGATCACGATGGTCCCGCTGGCCCTCGACCGGGTCGAGGTGCGCGGCGGGGTGCTCATGCACCCCGCCGCCCTGGCCGGCCTGGACCGGGATGCCCTCGACGCACAGTCGGCCGAGCTCGCGGCGGGCGCCGAGGTGGTCAACCGGGAGGACCGCGTCGGCATGGAGGCGGTCCAGCGGGTGGCCGGCTCCCGCTTCGCCGCACGCGGGCACCTCTCGCCGAAGGAGCCCGGGGTGACGGCCTTCTACCGTGCCCTCGCCCGGTCCCTCACCACCCCCTGACCCCTCGCTCAGCCGGCTTCGCGCTCGAACGCCGTGGGGTCGAACCCGCCGACCTCCGCCAAGGGGATGACCTCGAAGCGGAGGTGCGGGCTGAGCGGGTTCCCGTACAGCAGCGTGTTCAGCTCCTCGTGCGAGCCGACCTCGTAGATCAGCAGACCGCCCGAGGCGCCGACCCTGATCCAGTTGTGCCGGATGACCCCCTTGTCCACCAACCCCCTGATGTACCCGAAGCCCTCGGGCAGCCGCCGCCTGAACTCGTCGGCGGGGATACCGGTCGGGGACTGGGTCGCCAGCACGGCGAACAGCGCCATCGTGCCTCCAAGGTCGTGGGTGTCCGAGGCCCCGAGTGTCCGCCGCGGCGGTCACCGACGGCTCGACGGCCGCTGGACGGGCAGCCGCACACCGATCACCCACCGATCACTGATTCCAGGAGAAGGAGTTCCCGATGAGATGGCTGGTCACCGGAGCCGGCGGGCTCCTCGGGCACGAGGTGACGGCCGCCCTGGCCGCCGAGGGCGCCGACGCGGTCGGCCTGGACCGGCGCGCCCTCGACGTCACCGACCCCGACGCCCTCGCCGCGGCCTTCACCCGGCACCGCCCCGGCCTCGTGGTCAACTGCGCCGCCTACACGGCCGTGGAGGCGGCGGAGGACGAGGAGCGGCGGGCCCTCCTCGTCAACAGGGACGGCCCCCGGCACCTGGCGGCCCTCTGCGCCCGGCACGGCACCCGGCTGCTGCACCTCTCCACCGACTACGTCTTCCCGGGCGACGCCGACACCCCGTACGCCGAGGACCACCCGACGGACCCCCGCAACGCCTACGGGCGCGGCAAACGCGCGGGCGAGCGGGCCGTCCTGGAGCTCCTGCCCGACCGGGGTGTCGTGGTGCGCACCGCCTGGCTGTACGGCCGGCACGGGCCGAACTTCGTCCGCACGATGACCGGGCGCGCGCGGGGCGAGGGGCCCGTGGACGTGGTCGCCGACCAGGTGGGGCAGCCGACCTGGGCGGCGGACGTGGCCCGGCTCCTGCTCGCCCTCGGGCGCACGCCGGGCGCGCGCGGGGTCTTCCACGCGACCAACGCGGGCCGGGCCACCTGGTACGAGCTGGCCCGCGAGGTGTTCCGGCTCGTCGGAGCCGACCCCGGCCGGGTGCGCCCGGTGTCCGGTGCGGCCTTCGGCGGACGTGCGCCCCGCCCCCCGTACACCGTGCTGGGCCACGCCCGCTGGCGGGAGGCCGGCATCCCGCCGCCCCGGCCGTGGCGCGAGGCGCTGGGCGAGGCGCTGCGGGAGGAGCTGCGGCACGGGACGGGGGAGGCGGCGGAGGACGCGACGGGGAACGCGACGGGGGGCGGGGCCGCCGGGGGCTCAGGCGGCCCAGGCGGGCCGTCGGTGTCGCCGCGTCAGTCCCTCCAGGACGGGGACCAGTTCGGCGGGTGACGGCATGCCCGCGATCTCGTCCCTGAGCCGTGCCGCGTTCCGCGCGTACGAGGGCTCGCGCAGCACCCGGGTCACCAGCCCCCGCAGCTCCTCCGGGGTCAGCGGACCCGGGCCGGAGGGGCGCAGACCGGCGCCCGAGCGGACGACCAGGTCCGCCCTCGGGTGCAGGTCCCACAGGTCGTTGGGGACGACGATCTGCGGGACGCCGTGCACCAGCGCGTTCTGGGAGGTGCCGAACCCGCCCTGGTGCACGATCGCGGAGCAGGACGGCAGCAGCGCGTCGAGCGGGACGAAGTCCACCGCCCGTACGTTGTCGGGCAGCTGCCTCGTCTCGGCGAGCTGGCCCGCGTCGAGGGTCGCCACGACCTCCGCGTCCAGCGCGGCGAGCGCCTCCAGCAGGACCGGGACGGAGGCCCGCTCGCCGCCCATCACCTCGCGGAACGAGAGCCCGAGGGTGAGACAGATCCGGGGCCGGGAGGGCGGCTCGCGCAGCCAGTCGGGCAGCGTGGCCCGCCCGTTGTACGGGACGTGCCGGACCGGGACCCAGGGCAGGTCGGTGGCGGTGCGCAGCGCGGCGGGGGCGGGGTCGAGGGTCCACTGGCCGGTGACCAGGTCCTCGGTGAAGCCGCCGCCGTGGCGGCCCGCGGTCCACCGCAGCCACTCGGCGAGCGGGTCCTCGCGCAGCGCCGGGGGCCGGGCGGCGAGCGAGGCGCGGTGGCGCCGCCGCATGGTGCCGACGAGGTCGAGGCCGTAGAGCAGCCGCGCGTGCGCCGCCCCGCAGGCCCGCGCCGCGATGGAGCCGCCCATCATGAGGGTGTCCCAGATCACCAGGTCGGGACGCCAGCGACGGGTCAGCGCGACCAGGTCGTCGACGGTCTCCTCGGCGGAGAAGTTCTGGAAGATGGACGAGGTCATGACGGTGAACAGGCCGTCGAGGAAGTCGGGGGTCAGCCGCTCCGGACGGTCCTCCGTCATCCGCATCAGTTCCTGGGCGTCGGGCGGGTCCGCGAGACGTTCGGCGGCCTTCTCCCGCCGCCGCCGCAGCTCCTCGACGGACTCGTCCTGGGCCAGCCGGGGCCCCACCGGGACGGCGGGGAGCCCCGCCGCGGTGATGGCCTCCACGAGGTCCGGCTGACTGGCGACACGCACCTCGTGGCCGGCGGCGCGCAGGGCCCAGGCCAAGGGGACCTGGACGAAGAAGTGGGGTGTGGCGGCCAGGGTCACAAACAGCACTCGCATGGCGGCGAGGCTAGGAAGCGGACCTCGAAGCCGCCTCGACGCGCGCGCGAGCGGTTCCGCGACCGGTTCGCGACGCGCGGTCGAGCCCGCCTCGACCCGTCCTCCAGGGCCTGTCCGGTGGATCAGGGCCGCGACCCCGTTCATGATCCACCGGACAGGCCCCAGCCCCGGCTCAGGGGCCGGGCAGCCATGCCTCGTCGTCGGTCGCGTGGGCCAGGACCCGCTGCAGCAGCTCGCGCAGGGTCTCCACCTCGTCCGCGTCGAGGTCGCCGAGCAGCTCCGTCTCCACCCGCTCCAGCGGCCCGTCGATCCGGGTGAGCAGATAGCGCGCGGTGTCGGTGATCTCCAGTCGGCGCGAGCGGTCGTCGGCGCCCGGCCGGCGGCGCACATGGCCGGCCTCGGCGAGGTCGTTCACCAACTGGTGCACGGACTGCCGGGCGACGCCGAGCTGCCGGGCGAGCTCCGCCATGGTCAGCTCCGGTTCGAGCGAGAGCTGGGTCAGCAGACCGTACTGACGAACCGTCAAATCGTAGTCCTGTAGCCGCTCGTCGACCCGGCGCGTGGCCACGGTGCTCGCCACGGCCAAGAGATAGGGGATGTGGGTCCGCAAGGTTCACCTCGACCGGGAGACGCGTGATCTTCTCTCCTCCGACGGTATGTCATGCACCGCCGTTCCGCCGATCGGAGCGGTGCGCGGCCACCAGCCGCTCCAGACCCGGCACGATCTCCGCGGGCGACGGCGTCCCGCGCAGCTCGTCGCGGACCCTGGCCGCGGCGCGCGCGAACGACCCGTCGTCGAGCACCCGCTCCACCATCGCCCGCAGCCGGCCGGCGGTCAGCTCCTCCGGCGGGCAGGTCAGGGCCACCCCGGCCGCCCGGGCCCGCTCCGCCCGGGGGGTGTTGCACCACATCCGGGCCGGGACCACGACCTGGGGCACCCCGTGCGCCAAGGCCGTCAGGAAGGTCCCGGCCCCGCCGTGGTGGATGACCGCCGAGCAGCTCGGCAGCAGCTCGTTGAGCGGGACGAAGTCGACGGCGCGCACGTTGGGCGGCAGCGGTCCCAGCTCCGCGAGCTGCGCGGAGTCGAGCGTCGCCACCACCTCCACGTCCAGGTCGGCCACGGCCGCGAGGAGTTCGCCGACGGACGCCTGGTCCCGGCCGACCACCTCGCGGAAGGAGACGCCCAGGGTCAGACAGACCCGGCGCCGCGCGGGAGTCTCGTCCAGCCACCCGGGCACCACCGCCCGTCCGTTGTACGGCACGTAGCGCACCGGGACCCGGGGCAGCGGGAGCGGCAGGGCCAGGGAGGCGGGGACCGGGTCGATGGTCCACTGCCCGGTCACCAGCTGCTCGTCGAAGCCCCGGCCGGGCCCCGCGAGCCCGTGCCGTTCCAGGACCGGGCCCAGCCACTCCTCCAGCGGGTCGTCCCGCAGCTCCGGCGGCAGCCGGTCCAGGACGGCCCGGTAGCGCTCGCGCAGCAGCCCCACCAGGTCGAGCCCGAACAGCAGCCGGGCGTGCGGGGCGCCCGAGGCGCGGGCGGCGACCGGCCCGGCGTACGTCATGGTGTCCCAGACCACCAGGTCCGGCCGCCAGTCCCGGGCGAAGGCGACCAGCTCGTCGATCATGCGGTCCGGCACGGTGTTCCGGTGCACCATCGGCGTCCACGCGGCGAAGATCCCGTGCACGTGCTCGGGCGTGAGCCGGGCGGGGTCGATCTCGCCCGGGTCGAGGGCGCGGAGCCAGGCGTCGTCGCGCAGTTCGGCCGGGAGCCCCGTGTCGTCGGGGTTCATCTTGGCCGCGACGTGCAGCGGGTCGCCGACCGGCACCGCCGTCAGGCCGGCCCGGGTGATGTCCTCGGTCACGTCCGGCTGGGTCGCGACCCGCACCTCGTGCCCGGCGGCGCGCAGCGCCCACGCGAGCGGGACCTGGGCGGCCACGTGGGTGGCGGCGGCGAAGGGCTGGAACAGGACGCGCATCGGCGGTCCCCTCTCGGACGGTTCGATCGGGCAGGGCTGGGGCCGGGTCGGGTCGAGTCGGCTCGACCCGAACCGGCTGGATGCGACTCGACTGGACTGGATTCGACTCGACTCGACTCGACTCGGCTTGGCTCTGTTCGGTGCGATTCAGCGTGATTCGGATCGGATTGCCTCGGCTCTGCTCGGCTCGCCTCGGGTCAGGTGAGGGACAGTCCGCCGTCGACCGGGACCACCAGGCCGTTGGCGTACGCAGCCTCCGGCTGGGTGAGCTGGACGGCCCACCAGGCGATCTCCTCGGGGCGGGCCACCCGGCCGCTCGGGGTCCGGGCGGCGATCTGCTTCAGGAAGGCCGCCTGCTCCGGGTCGGCGTCGGCCGGGTCCGGATCCGAGCGGGTGTCGGTCACCCCGGGAGCCAGCCCCACGACCCGGATGCCGCGCGGGGCCAGCTCCACGGCCCACGTCCGGGTGAGGAAGTCGAGGCCGGCCTTGGCGGCCCCGTACAGGCCGTTGTCCGGCCAGGAACGCAGGCCCAGCGCGCCGGCCGAGCCGATGTTCACCACCGTGCCGGACCGCTCCGCCAGGTGCGGCAGCGCGGCCCGGGTGAGCAGCACGGGGGCCAGGAGGTTGGTGTGGAGCTGCCGTTCGGCCTCGGCCCGGTCCAGGGCGGCGAGCGGGCGGTACCCCATCGCGGCCGCGTTGTTCACCAGGACGTCGAGCCCGCCGAGGGCGCTCACCGCGGCGTCGGCGATCCGGTCCGGGGCGTCCGGCTCGGTGACGTCGGCGACCAGGACGCGGATGCCCGGGTGGAGTGCGGCGGTCCCGGCGAGCGTGGCCGCGGTGCGGCCGACGACGAGCACGCGGTCGCCGTGCTCGGCGAAGGCGCGGGCGGTGGCCCGGCCGATGCCGGTGCCGCCGCCGGTGACGACGATCCCGCGCGGGGCGTGGTCCGCGGGCGGGCGGCCCGGGCCTTCGGTTTCCTCGGTTCGTGTGGTCATGCCGGGCAGGATCCGGAGGGCGCCTCGCAAGCGCCTCGACACTCGCGCACCGAGCTCACCGCGTTCGTCCCCCGTCTCCCGCCCCCTCCTGTCCCCCCGGGAGCGTGCCCTGCGGGCCGCACGCCCCCGCCCCCACCCCGCCCCTCACCCGCCCGTCGCCAGCGCCTCCAGGTCGGTGGCGAGCGCGGCGGGGGTCGGCGCCTCGGCCATCTCCGCGCGGAGCCGTGCGGCCGCGTCCCGGTGCGCCCGGTCCTCGATCAGCCGCTCGACGCCGGACCGGATCGCGGCCTCGTCGGCGAGGTGCCCGGGGACGTGCAGCGCGGCTCCGCTGCCCGCCAGCCGCTCCCCGACGATCTGCTGCTCGGCGGCGAAGGTCGCGATGAACTGCGGCACCCCCGCCCACAGGGCCGTCAGGGCGCTGCCGCTGCCGCCGTGGTGGAGCACGGCCGAGCAGCCCGGCAACAGGGCGGCCAGCGGCAGGTGTTCGACGACCCTGACCGAGTCGGGCACCGCACCGAGCGCGGCGACGTCCCGGGCCGTGGCGGTGAGCACCACCTCGCAGTCCAGCCCTTCGAGGGCGGCGACGATCCGGGGGAGGAGGAACGAGTCGGGCCCGCACAGCGTCGACAGGGCGGTCGACCAGGTGACGCAGACCCGGGTCCGCCCCGGCGGCCGGGCGGTCCAGGCCGGCGCGGCCCCGGAACCGTTGTACGGGACGTAGCGGACGGGCAGCCGCTCGGCCAGGACCGGGACCTTCAGCGACCCCGGGCTCGGGTCGACGACCCGCTCGATCATCCCGAGGCCGAACGTCCCCAGGCCGTACCGGGGGAACGAGCCGCTGTGGTCGGTGGGGACGATCCGCATGTGCTCGGGGTCGTGCGGACTCGCCGGGCCCCACAGGCACAGCGCCGAGGGGACGCCGGACAGCTTGGCGACGAGCAGGCCCTCCAGGCTCCCCGGATCGTGCAGGACCAGCTGTGGCCGCCAGTCCCCGGCGTAGGAGACGGCCGCGTCGAAGCCCCGGGCGGCCGACTCCGCGAGGGCCGGCTCGGTCTCCGCCGCGAAGCGTCCGGCGTCGAACGCGTCGAGCCGGTCGAGCCGTTCACCCGTCAGCGGGTGCGGGGGGAGCCAGGGGTACGGCCAGATCCCCCGGACCGCCTCCGCGTGGTACTGCAGCCGGAGCCGCAGCACCTCCTCCATCGCCGACAGGACCGGCACCGGCAGCAGGCCGGACCGTCCGACGGCGTCCGCCTGGGAGGCGGCGCACAGCACCCGGACCTCGTGGCCCGCCGCCTGGAGGGCCCAGCCCAGCGGGACCATGGCCGCGTACTGGGTGGGCCAGGACGACACGGTGAACAGGACGCGCACGGTGTACTCCCTCCGTCTCGACGCGCTCGGACCGTCCCGCCCGCCTCACTTGGCGCCGAGGGCGGTCCACACGTCGGCGTCCATCCACGTGGGCAGGGTGTCCTCCCCGTTGGTGCCCTTCTCCACGAAGACGAGGTTGTGGTAGGCGTGCAGCCCGGTCACGGTGCCCTGGGTCACGGTGGGCCGGCCGACGGCGGGGTCCCGGTGCTCCCGGTGGTGCAGGTCGTCGATCAGCTCCTTGACGAGACCCAGCGAGGTGTCGGGCCCGGCGACGCCGCCGGAGCTGCCGCCGAAGTCGCCGAAGTACGCGGTCTGGAGGTCCTCGATCACGTACAGGCCGCCGGGCCGCACCAGCGGGAACAGGGTCCGGAACGAGGTGCGCACGTGCTCGTTGACGTGACTGCCGTCGTCGATGACCAGGTCGAACGGGCCGTGCTCGCGGGCCATCGCGGTCAGGTACTCCGGGTCGTTCTGGTCGCCGACCAGTGCCGTGATCCGGGGCTCGGTCAGCGCCGTCTTGTCGTACAGGTCCAGGCCGAAGACCTCGCCCCGGGGGAAGAAGCGCTTCCACATCTTCAGCGAGCCGCCGCCCAGGTCGTCCTCGAAGCCGCCGATCCCGATCTCCAGGATCCGCACCGGACGGTCGCGGTAGCGGGCGAAGTGACGCTCGTAGTGGGCCGTGTACCAGTGGAAGCTGGCCCACTTGTCGGAGCCGTACCGGATGGACAGCTCGCCCAGGTCGGGGCGGCGCCCCGTGCAGCCGGCCATCAGGGTGGCCGTGGCCTGGGCGGCCGCGCGCAGCACCGTGTTCATCTCGGTGAGGAGCTCGCGCAGCTGCCCGGGGTCCTCGGGCGTGGGCAGGAAGGAGTTGGTGAAGTCCCCGGTGCGCGGGGAGTCCGTCGGCCCGAAGAGCCGGCGGATCAGCCCCGCGGCGGTGAACGTCACTCGGGAGCGGACCCGGGCTGATTCCTCGGCGACCACCCGGACCGGCTCGTCGCGCACCATGCGCAGCGCGACGCCGTGCCGCTCACCGCCGTGGGTGAGGTCGAGCGCCACCTCGACGGGGGCGGTGTTGGCCGGTTCGGGGCAGCGGAACACCACCTCCTCGACGAGGACGCGCGCCACCGCGGCGAGACCGGCGTCCTTCAGCAGGGCGTCGATCTCGTCGTCGGTGCCGGCTCCGGCTCGGATCAGGCGTCGGATCAGGGCGTTCTCTGCGGCATCCACCATGTCGGCGTCCCCTCGGTGTACTCGCTCAGGGAAGAGGTCCCGAACACCGTCGACGGCCGCCCTGGAGACCCGCTCGACCGACACTAAACGCGGAGCCGGAGGCGCGCTCCGCCCCGCGGTCCCCGGCTCAGAAGTCGGCGCGGTGGTCGGCCACCCACTCCGCGAACGTCCGGGCCGGCCGCCCGGTGATCCGCTCGGCGGTCGGGCCCACCGGCACGTCCACCGGGTCCTGCAGCAGCCAGTCCACCGCCTCCGCCGGCATGCCCTGCCCCAGCCACAGGGCGCGGGCCCCGTCCACCGTGAGCTCCTCGAAGCGCAGTTCGCGGCCCAGGACCAGGCTCAGCGTGCGTACCTGCTCGTGCTTGGCCAGGGACTCCGGCCCGGCGAAGGAGTAGGCCCGCCCGGCGTGCCCGTCCTGGAGCAGCGCCGCCAGCGCCACGTCGGCGATGTCGGCCTCGTGCACCGGGGCGCTGCGGGCCGCGCCGAAGGGGGCGCGAACCAGGTTCTCGGCCCGGATGGTGGGGGCCCACCAGGTCAGCAGGTTGGCCATGAACTCGCCCGGCCTGACGTGCGTCCACTCCAGGCCGGAAGCCTCCACCGCCCGCTCCACCGCGGTGTGGTGGTCGCCGCTGTAGTCCCCGTCCGCGTACTCGGCCGACACCGAGGAGAGCACGACGATCCGCCGCACCCCGGCCTTGGCGGCCCGCGCCGTGAACTCCTCGGCCGTGCCGGGCAGCGGGAACAGGTAGGCCCGGTCGACCCCGGCGAGCGCCGCGTCCAGGCTCGACGGATCGGCGAGGTCGCCGCGCACCACCTCCACCCCCTCGGGCAGCGCGGCCCGCTCGGGTGACCGGGTCATCGCCCGCACCCGCTCGCCCGCCGCCAGCAGGCCCTTCACCACGTGCCGGCCCACGTTCCCCGTGGCACCCGTCACCAGAACGGTCATGTCGTCTCCTTCGTGCGTCGTGTTCCTGTCGTACTGCGGTGTGTGCCGTTCCCGCCGGGCTCCACCGCCCGTCGAGCGGGTGTCGCCACCCTCGGGCAGCGTGCGCGCATCTCCGTGCGCACACTCCAAGTCACGATCCGGGAGGGACCATGAGCGGCGTGGAGGAACGGGTGGCCGTCGTCACCGGGGCGACCAGTGGGATCGGCCTCGCCGTGGCCCGCACACTGGGCCGGGAAGGGCTGCGGATCTTCATCTGCGCCCGGGACGGCGACGCGGTCGCCGAGACCGTCAAGCTCCTGCGGGAGGAGGGCGTGGACGCCGACGGCCGGAGCTGCGACGTGCGCTCCACGGAGCAGGTGGACGCCTTCGTGCGCGCCGCCGTCGCCCGCTACGGCCCGGTCGACGTCCTCGTCAACAACGCGGGGCGCAACGGCGGCGGCCCCACGGCCGAGCTGACGGACGAGCTGTGGCTCGACGTGCTCGACACCAATCTCACCAGCGTGTTCCGGGTGACCAGGGCCGCGCTGACCACCGGCGGCATGCTGGAACGCGGCCGCGGCCGGGTCGTCAACATCGCCTCCACCGGCGGCAAGCAGGGCGTGGTGCTCGGCGCCCCGTACTCCGCCTCCAAGCACGGCGTCGTCGGCCTCACCAAGGCCCTCGGCCTGGAACTGGCCAGGACCGGCGTCACCGTCAACGCCGTCTGCCCCGGGTACGTGGAGACCCCCATGGCCGAGCGGGTGCGCGCGGGGTACGCGGCGGTGTGGGACACCACCCCCGAGGCGGTCCTCGAACGCTTCGAGGCGAAGATCCCGCTGGGCCGCTACAGCACCCCCGAGGAGGTGGCGGGGCTGGTCGGCTACCTGGTCACGGACACGGCCGCGGCCATCACCGCCCAGGCCCTCAACGTCTGCGGCGGCCTCGGCAACTACTGATCCGCCGCGCCGCGCCGCCCCACCCGCGCCCGCCGCCCCGCCCCGCGTCACGCCGGCCCGTCCGCCGCGCCGACGTCCGGGTCCGGGTCGGCGGGCGTCCCCCTGAGCTCGTGGAAGCCGGGGGTGCCCGCGACCAGCAGCGTGCCGTCCCACAAACGTCCCGCCGCCTCCCCGCGCGGCACGCGGGAGAGGACCGGACCGAAGAACGCCACGGCGGGCCGGTCCGGCTCCGCAGGGTCCGACACGGCGACCACCGGGGTGCCGGTGCGCGGGCCGAGCAGGCCCAGCGCGTCGGTGTGCGAGGCCCGCAGCCGCGTGTCGTACGCGGTGCCCGCGCCGGCCGCCGCGAGGCCGGGCGGCAGCCCCGCGGCGGCCAGGGCCACCGCGGGGTCGTCGATCCAGCGCTTGGTGCGGTCGGCCCACAGGGCCTCGTGGAAGCGGACCAGGGCCCGCTGCCCGTGCTCGTGCAGCACGGCCGTCGCGATCCGCGCGGGCACCAGGAGATATCCCTCGGGGTCCCCCTCCGGATCCCCGTCGCGGCCCTCGTTGAGGAAGGTCAGGCTCATCAGGTGCCAGCGCAGGTCCAGCGGGCGGACCCGGGCCGCCTCCCGGAGCCAGCGCGAGGTCAGCAGGGTGTACGGACAGGAGGGGTCGAACCAGACGTCGACGGTTCGGGTGTCCAACGGTCGTCCTTCCTTCGAGGGGTGCCCGGCGCTCGCCGCCGCGCCGCGGGGGGCCGGGCGCGGGACGGGAGGCGTTCACACGGTCGCGTTGCGCATGCCGCGGATGCCGGCCCAGACGCCCAGCACCGCGATGGCGACCGCCGCGACCGCCCCGTACAGCACGCTCGTCTCGGCCATCCGGCCGGCGAAGAGGGCGCGTTCGGCCTCGACCACGTAGGTCACGGGGTTGATCCGGCTCAGCACGTACAGCCAGCCCGGCGCCGACGCCTGGGTGATGGGCAGCAGGACCCCGGAGAGCAGCAGCAGCGGGAAGAAGATCACCTGCTGCACCCCGTAGAAGAGGGTCTGCTGCTTGCGGGAGTGGAGCGCCAGGGTGAAGGAGAGGGCGCCGATCCCGACGCCGAAGACGCTCAGCAGCGCGAGGCCCGCCACGGCGCCGGCCGGGTGGAGGCGGAAGTCGGTGGGCAGCAGCAGGACGAGGATCAGCAGGGCCTGCGTGAGCAGGACCACGACCTCCTTCAGGGTCCGGCCGACGAGCATCGCCGCCCGGTTGAGCGGGGTGACGAGCATCCGCTCGAAGGCGCCCGAGGAGATCTCGTTGAGCAGCGAGGCACCGGCCCCCGCGGTGGCGGAGAGGCCCAGCAGCACGAGCATGCCGGGCACGAACCACTGCCAGGGGGAGCCCGTTCCGGCCCCGCCGCCGCTCGTGCCCATGCCCGGGAGGAGCGGCGCGAACAGCCCGAGGAACAGGAAGGGCAGCATCATCGTGAAGAGGAGCCCGGCGGGCTGACGCAGTTCGGGCAGCAGCTCGCGGGCGAACGCCGTACGGGTGTCGTTGATCACCTTCATGGTCAGGCTCCGGGGTGCGCGTCGGCGGCGTCGGCGGGGGCGGGATCGGCGCTCTCCCGAAGGGTGCGGCCGGTCAGGGTGAGGAAGACGTCGTCGAGGGTGGGGCGGGCGAGCCGGGCGCTGCGCACCCGTAACCCGGCCGCGTCCAGCCGGCGCAGCAGGACCGGCAGCAGGACGTCGCCGTCGGAGGCGCGGACCCGCGCCTCCGTGTCCTCGGCGCTCGCCTCGCGCACGCCCGGGAGGGCGCGGGCCAGTTCGGCCGCCCGTCCCGCGTCGGCGGCGTCGGCGGCCCCCACGGTGACGAGGTCGCCGGCCAGGTCGGCCTTGAGGTTCTCGGGGGAGTCGTCGGCGATCACCCGGCCGTGGTCGACCACCAGCACCCGCCGGGCCCAGAGGTCGGCCTCCTCCAGGTAGTGGGTGGTGAAGACCACGGTGGTGCCGAGGTCCTTGCGCAGGCGCAGCACGTGCTCCCAGATGTTGGCGCGGCTGTGCGGGTCGAGACCGGTGGTGGGCTCGTCGAGGAAGAGCAGCTCCGGCTCGTGGACCAGGGCCATGGCGATGTCCAGGCGGCGGCGCTGGCCGCCGGAGAGCGTGCCCACCGTCCGGGCGGCCAGGCCCTCCAGCTCCAGCGCGCCCAGCAGGCGCTCGGCGCGGGCGCGCGACTCCGCCTTGCCCAGTCCGTAGGCGCGGCCCTGGGTGACGAGCTCGTCGGTGACGCGGAAGTTGGTCCCGGCGCTGTTGCCCTGGCCCAGGTAGCCGATGCGGCGGCGCACCGCGGCGGGGTCGGCCGCGACGTCGTGCCCGGCGACGGTCGCGGTGCCCGAGGTCGGGGGGAGCAGGGTGGTGAGCATCCGCAGGCTGGTGGTCTTCCCGGCGCCGTTCGGGCCGAGGAAGGCGACGACGGATCCCGCTTCGATGTCGAGGTCGAGGCCGCGCACGGCTTCGACGGTCTCTCCCTTGGCGCGGAAACTGCGGGTGAGTCCGCGTGTGTGGATCATGGGTTCTCCCGTACGGGGGTCGTGGAGGGGCGGGGCCTGGGAGGGCACGCTGGTCATGGCTCCGCGGGGGCCGGAGGTCCGGCCCCGGACAGGCCGAGGGGAAGTCAGATGCTCTGGGCTCTTGACTTCTGAGAGCTTAGAAGCGTCAATAACGTCTTTGTCAGCCTCACTGACGGTTCCAGACGCCCCTTCGAACCGCCCGTCACACGCCCCTTCCTCCCCGCGCCGGTACCGTCCAGCGCCCCTCCACCGGCCCGCCAGCGGCGGCGCCCACGCTGGCCGCCCACTGGGCGAGCGGCCGACGGCCGCACGGGAAGGGCGGTGCGTCCCCTTGGCACGACTCACGCGCAGACGGCTGATGGAGCTCTCGGCGGCCTCCGGGGGCGCCACGCTGCTCGGCGGCACGGCGGCGGAGGCCGCCCCGCGCTTTGCCGGCGGCCCGCCGCCCCTGGGGCCGGTGCTGATCGGACCGGCCGACCCCCGGTACGCCGAGCTCACCACCCGCGGGCACAACGGCCGCTTCACGGGCTCCCCGGACGTGGTGCACCTGGTCGGCTCGGCCGAGCAGGTGGTCCGCGCCGTGGACGAGGCCGCCCGCGACCGGAAGCGGATCGCCGTCCGCAGCGGCGGCCACTGCTTCGAGGGCTTCGTGGACGACCCGGCCGTACGGGTCCTCATCGACGTCTCCGAGATGGCGGCCGTCTCCCACGACCCGGAGCGGGAGCTCTTCGCCGTCGAGTCCGGCGCCACGCTCGGGCGGGTCTACCGGACGCTCTACCTGGGGTGGGGCGTGACCCTGCCCGGCGGCGGCTGCCCCACCGTCGGGGTGGGCGGGCACGTCGCCGGCGGCGGATACGGGGCGCTCTCCCGCCGGTACGGGCTGGTCGTCGACCACCTGTACGGCGTCGAGGCCGTCGTCGTGGACCTGTCGGGCCGCGCCCGGATCGTCGAGGCCACCCGCGACTCGACCGGCGCCGAGCGCGAGTTGTGGTGGGCGCACACCGGCGGCGGCGGAGGCACCTTCGGCGTCGTCACCCGCTACCTCTTCCGCACCCCCGGCGCGTCGGGCGCCCCCGGCGGGCTGCTGCCCCGGCCGCCCGCCGCCGTGCGGTCGGTCTCCCTCGGCTGGCAGTGGCAGGACCTGGACCGGGAGGCGTTCGTCCGGCTGCTGCGGGTCCACGGCGACTGGCACCGGCGGCACGCCGGGACCGGCTCCCCGTACGCGGAGCTGTCCAGCGGCCTCACCCTCGGCCACCGGGCGAGCGGCCGGATCACCGTGGACGCCGCCCTCGACGCCTCCCGGCCCCGCGCGGGAGAGCTCCTCGACGCCCTCGTCGCCGAACTCACCGGCGCCGTCGCCGCCCCGTACACGGTCACCGCGGCCACCACACCCTGGCTCAGGTCGGTCCTGGGCGGCGTGCAGTGGCCCGGCGGGGCCCGCTTCAAGTCCAAGTCGACGCTGCTGCGGACCCCCTGGAACGACCGGCAGGCCGGCGTCCTGCACACGTATCTGAACCGGGGCGGCGAGGAGTTCGCCACCGCGGGCGTCTACCTCACCTTCCTCGGCGGCCGGATCAACACCGTCCGCCCCGACGCCACCGCCATGCCCCACCGCGACTGCCTGTTCAGCGTCGTCCACGAGGCCCTGTGGGGCGAAGAGCGGCAGACCGAGGGCCAACTCGCCTGGGTCCGCGGCCTCTACCGCGCGCTGCACGCCGACACCGGTGGCGTCCCCGTACCCGACGAGGCCAACGGCGGCGCCTACCTCAACTACCCGGACACCGACCTCGCCGACCCGCGCTGGAACACCTCGGGCGTGCCCGCGAGCACGCTCTACCACCGGGGCAACCACCGGCGGCTGCAACGGGCCAAGGAACGCTGGGACCCGCTGGACCTGTTCCACCACGCCCTGTCCGTCCGCCCGCCCGAGCGGTTCTCCAGCCGCCGTCCAGGGCCGGGGCCGACGCTGGGGCCCCACTGACCCGCAGTGGAGCCGGACGGAGGACCATGGCACTTCCCGTGACCCACCACACCGAACACGCGATCACGGTGGCCGCCGCGGCGCGGCGCGTCTTCGGCCTGATCGTCGACGTCGGCCGCTGGCCGGAGACCTTCCCGCCCACCGTGCACGTCGAACACGTCGAGCGGGGCGACACGGAGGAGCGCATCCGGATCTGGGCCACCGCCAACGGGCAGGTCAAGACCTGGACCTCACGCCGGCTGCTCGACCGCGAGCGGCTCAGCGTCCGCTTCCGCCAGGAGGTCTCCCAGCCGCCGGTGGCCGCCATGGGCGGGGAGTGGATCGTCGAGCCGCTCTCCGCCACCGAGAGCCGGGTCCGGCTGCTGCACGACTTCCGTGCCGTCGACGACGACCCGGAGAAGACGGAGTGGATCCGGCGCGCGATCGACCACAACAGCGCCGCCGAACTCGCCGCTCTGCGCACCGCGGCCGAACAGGCCGAGAACCGGGCCGAGCTCGTCCTGACCTTCGAGGACACCGTGGAGTTCACCGGCGACCCCAAGGCCGCCTACGCCTTCGTCGACGAGGCCGGCCGCTGGCCCGAGCGGCTGCCCCACGTGGCCCGCGCCGCCCTGGCCGAGGAGACGCCCGGCGTGCAGACGCTGGAGATGGAGACCAGGACGGCGGACGGCTCCTCGCACACGACGAGCTCCGTACGGATCTGCTTCCCGCACGAGCGGATCGTCTACAAACAGCTCGTCACCCCGGCCCTGATGACCGCCCACACCGGGGCGTGGCTGTTCGCCGAGGGCCGGATCACCTCCGTGCACACCGTGGTCCTCGACGAGGACGCCGTCACGGCGGTCCTCGGGCCGGACGCCACCGTCGCCGACGCCCGCCGGTTCGTCCGCGGCGCCCTGGGCCGCAACAGCGGCACCACCATGGAACACGCGGTCGCCCACGTCCGGAGGCAACGGGGCTGACCCACGCACGGAGGGGGGAGGACCGGAGCTCCGGTCCTCCCCCCTCTCGCGCCGTCAGTCCTTCGCGCCCTCCAGCACCGCCTCGGACAGCCAGTCCACCGCGTCGGGATACGTGAACGGGTGCATGAACGCCCCCGCCCGCACGTCCCGGTAGTGCCGCGCCAGCGGATGGTTGCCGGAGTAGGAGGCGCCGCCGATCACCGACAGGCAGTCCGAGACGATCTCCGGCGCCAGCTGGTTCACCATCAGCTTGGCGCGCTGGAAGTCCAGCATCATCCGCCGCCCGCGCTCCGCCGGATCCGTGTCGAAGGCGTACGCCAGGTGGTCCGCCGCCGTCAGGGTGCCGGCCACCGTGGTCCGCAGCGCGTACAGCCGGGCCTCGACCTCGGCGATCAGCGTGCGCGTCGCGGCGCCCGCCGCCGGCAGCCCGCCCCGCCGGGCCAGCTCCGCCACCACGTGGTCGCGGGCGGCCTGCGCCACCCCCACGTAGATCCCGAGCATGGTGATCGAACTGACCGTCTGACCCGCCAGGGCCGCGTCCGAGCGCTCCCCGACCGGCCCCCGCAGGAACACGTCCTCGGCCCGGACCGGACAGTCCTCCAGGAGCACGTCCACGCTGCCCGAGGCCCGCATGCCGAGCCCGTCCCAGTTGTCCAGGACCCTCAGCCCCGGCGCCGTCCGCGGCAGCACCGCCGCCGCCGAGCGCTCCACCCCGGCCACCTCCACCCGCGCCGAGACCACGAAGTCGGTGGCGATCGGCGCCATGCTCGCCAGTGTCTTGCGGCCCGACAGCAGCCAGCCGCCGTCCGGCGCGGGCCGCAGCCGGGTGACCACCCTGCCGCCGCCCGCGTCCTTGACCGTCGTGCACACCACCGCCTCGCCCGCGCCCATGCCCCGCAGCAGCCGCTCCGCGAGCGCCCGCGCCGGCCCGTCCCCGTGCCGCCACTCGTGGGCGAAGGTCAGCCCCCGGCTGAGCTGCATGTGCAGCGCGAGCGCCGTGGACGCGTCCGCCTCCGCCACCGTCGTCAGGGCCAGGCACACGTCGTGCAGCGAGCCGACCCCCAGGCCGCCGAGCCCGTCCGGCACGGTGGCCCCGAGCACCCCGTCCGCGCGCAGCCCCGCGAACACCTCCGCCGGGAAGACACCGGCCCGGTCGGCCCGCCCGGCCCCGGCCCGTACCGCCGGAAGGTGCCCTTCCAGCAGGCCGAGCAGCGCCCGGCCGGAGGCGGTCCTCGGCTCGCGCAGATCGGGCGTGACCGCCAGGGTCCCGTCGTACGTGGTCATCGTGTTCCCCGCTTCCTTCACTCGACTCCCCTTCCCTGCCGCCCGGTTCGGACCGGGACGGCTCCGATGGCGCACGGCGCCCGTCGACGCCCGTTCGAGAGCCGCCGCCCCCTCGGCCGAGGCCCGGGCACCGGCCGGTTCAGCGGGCGGGCCCGTCCGCCGTCTCCCGCAGATAGCGGTCCAGGGCCCGCCGGTGGTAGCCGGGGCCGAACCGCGCCCCGGCCGCCTCCGTCACCAGGCGCCGCAGCTTGACCACCGAGGGGCAGTGCGAGAAGGCGCTGTCGCCCCCGCCCACGACCACCTCCTCGGCGTCCAGACCCAGCCGGCGCTTGAGGTGCGCGACGAGCTCCCGCACCTCCACGCAGTCGCCGGAGGCCACGTTCACGGTCTCGTCGCGCACCCCGCGGGCCAGCAGCCCGTCCACCAGCCCGACGAAGTCCGCCACGTGCAGCAGGTCCCGCCGGGCCCCGGGATGCACCCGGACCCGCCCCTCGCGCAGCTGCGACACCAGCGCCGGGACCAGCCGGAAGTCCGGCCCGTGCGGCCCCAGGACGTACCCGAGGCGCAGCACCAGATGGGCCGCGCCCGACTCCCGCACCACCCGCTCCAGGGCGAACTTGTGCCGCCCGTAGCGGGTGCTCGGCACGAGCGGGTCGTCCTCGCGGCCCCGGCAGCCGGGACCGCCGTACATGCTGGCCGTGGAGAGGAAGACCAGCAGCTCGCCGCGGCGGCGGCAACCGGCGGCCGTCTCCCGCACCAGCGCCGCCTCCCGCTCGTGTTCGCTGTCCGGCAGGTGCTGGCGCGGCACGCCCGCCGCCAGCACCGTCACCCCGGGATGCGACGCGCGCAACGGCCACAGATGCCGGGCGATGAAACCCTTGCCGATGATGTCCATGACCGCGTGACCCTACGGCGCCGGTGCCACCACACCCTCGTGCCCGGCTCGACGGCGGCCCCGGGCGCGGCCAAGCGGAGTCGAGGGGTGATCGAGGACGCCTGCCTAGCGTCCTTTCCATGACGGCGAGGATGACCGACGGCGAGTTGGGGCGTGTGCTGCTGACCCTGCGCGGCGTCCAATGGATTCTGGGCACCAAAGGAGATCCGTACGCGCTGCTGCTCCGCGCGGCCGGAGACGACCCGAACGACCTCGGGCGGCGGGTCCGCGACCGGGGTCCCCTCTACTGGAGCAGCGCCGAGGCGTGGGTGACGGCCGATCACGAGGTGGCCGAGGCCGCCCTGGCCGACCCGCGGCTCACCCCCCGGCCGCCCGACCCCGGCCCCCCGCACGGCGAACCCGCCGGGGAGCCCGCGCCCTGGGACGTACCGGCACTGCGGGAGACGCTGCCGCTGCCCGAGCTGCCGGCCGCGCTCGACCGCGCGGAGTACGAGCGGCTCCACCGCTGGGCCGCGCCGGTGCTGGGCGAGGAGGCCCTGCGCCGCCTGCGCCCGGCGGCCGTACGCGCCTACTGGAGGCGGGCGGTCGCGCTGGGGGAGCGCTTCGACCTGGTCGACGACCTGGTCAGGCCCGCCACCACGGAGGCCGCGCGCGTCCTGCTCGGCGTTCCCGCACGGCACGCCGCGCGCTTCACCCGGCTGTGCGCCGAGGCCGAGGGCGTGTGGGACGCCACGCTCTGCCCGCCGCGCCTGGACACCGCCCGCCGCCACGGCGCCGCGCTCCCGGAGCTCCACGCGCTGCTGGCCGAGACGGTCCGCGAAGCCGGGGCGCGGCGCGCGGACCCCCCGACGGGACGGCCGCACGGACCGGGCCTCGCCGGGCGGCTCCTCGCCGCCCCGGGACCCGACGGGCCGCCCGCGCCCGCCGACGTCCTGACGGTCTGCGCCCTGCTGACCCTGGTGGGCGTCGAGCTCGCCACCACCCTGACCGCCGACGCGGTCGCCCTGCTCCTCGACCACCCCGACCAGTGGCGGGCGCTGCGGGAGGACCCCGGGCTCGCCACCGCCTGCGTCGCGGAGACCCTCCGCTGCGCCCCTCCCGTACGGCTCCACCGGCTGTACGCGGACCGGGACCTGGAACTCGCCGGCACCAAGGTGGCGCGGGGCGAGGAACTGGTCGTGCTCGCCGGGGCCGCGCACCGCGACCCGGACCGTCACACCGACCCGGACCGGTTCGACGTCCACCGGCCCGCCCACGGCCGCCGCCTCCTCCCGGAGGACGGACGCCTCGACGCCCTCGTCGGCCCGGCGGCCCGGCTGGCGGCCGAGGCGGCGCTGCGGGCCTGCGCGGCGGAGCTGCCCGGCCTGGCCGGCACCGGCGAGGTGCTGCGCCGGCTCCGCGCACCGATCACCGGGGGCGTGTTCCGCTTCCCCGTCGCACGCCGGGACACCGGCCGTGCACACCCGACCCCCTGAACCGGACCCAATGACCGCGAGGAAGGCCCCCCATGTGCCGTGTCTGTGGAGGACCCGTCCGTCAGTTCTTCGACTTCGGGCGCCAGCCGCTCTCCGACGCCTTCGTGGACCCCGACCGGGTCGACGAGGAGTACTTCTACCGGCTCGCCGTGGGCCTCTGCGAGTCCTGCGGCATGACCCAGCTCCTGGACGAGGTCCCCCGGGACCGCATGTTCCACGAGGCGTACCCCTACCACTCCTCCGGCTCGGCCCACATGCGCCGCCACTTCGAGCAGACGGCCGGCCGGCTCTCCCGCGCCCATCTGCGCGGCGACGACCCCTTCGTGGTGGAGATCGGCTGCAACGACGGCGTGATGCTGCGGGCCCTGGCCAAGGAGGGCATCCGCCACCTGGGCGTCGAGCCCTCCGGCGGGGTCGCGGAACTCGCCCGGCAGCAGGGCGTCCGGGTCCGCGACGCCTTCTTCGAGGAGGGGACCGCGGCCGAGATCCGGGCCGAGGACGGCGCCGCCGACCTCGTCTACTCGGCCAACACCATCTGCCACATCCCCTACCTCGACTCCGTCTTCCGCGGCCTCGACACGCTGCTCGCCCCGCACGGCGTCTTCGTCTTCGAGGACCCCTACCTCGGCGACATCCTGGAGCGCACCACCTTCGACCAGATCTACGACGAGCACTTCTACTTCTTCACCCTCACCTCGGTGCGCACGGCCGCCGCCCGCCACGGCTTCGAGGTCGTCGACGTCGAACGGCTGCCGGTGCACGGGGGCGAGCTCCGCTACACCCTCCGGCGGGCCGGCCGCGGCGCCCCGAGCCCGGCCGTCGCCGAGCTGGCCGCCGAGGAGGAGCGCAGGGGGCTGTGCAGGCCCGAGGTCTTCGAGGGCTTCGCCGCCGGGATCGAGCGCATCCGCACCGAGCTGACCGACCTCCTGCGCGGCCTGCGGGCCGACGGCAAGCGGGTCGTCGGCTACGGCGCCACCGCCAAGAGCGCCACCGTCACCAACTACTGCGGCATCGGGCCCGAGTTGATCGAGTGGGTCTGCGACGCGACACCCGCCAAGCACGGACGGCTCACCCCCGGCACGCACATCCCGGTCCGCCCGACCGAGGCCCTGACCGAGCCCTACCCGGACTACGCGGTGCTGTTCGCCTGGAACCACGCCGAGGAGATCATGGCCAAGGAGCGGCTGTTCCGCGAGTCCGGCGGCCGGTGGATCGTCTACGCGCCCGAGGTCCGCGTCCTCTGACCCCGCAGAACGCCGTCGGCGAGACCGGCGGTCATTCCCAGCAGACCCCAGCAGACCCCAGCCCCCCAGCCCCCCAGCAGACCCCAGCAGACCCCAGCAGACGAGGACGGTGCCATGGAGTCGCGACAGCTCGCCGTGGACGGCGCGTTCGAGTTCCGGCCGAAGATCTTCACCGACGAACGAGGGCTCTTCGTCTCGCCCTTCCAGGAGACGGCCGCCCGGCAGACCCTGGGCCACCCCCTGTTCCCCGTGGCGCAGACCAACCACAGCCGTTCCCGGCGCGGCACGATCCGGGGCGCCCACTACACCCTCACACCTCCCGGCATCGCCAAGTACGTGTACTGCGCGCGCGGCAGCGCCCTGGACATCGTCATCGACGTCCGGGTCGGCTCGCCGACCTACGGGCGCTCGGAGGCCGTCCTGCTCGACCAGGAGCAGTTCCGCGCCGTCTACTTCCCCGTCGGCGTGGCCCACGCCTTCGTCGCGCTGGAGGACGACACCGTCATGTCGTACATGCTCTCCGGCGAGTACGTACCGGAGAACGAGCTCTCCCTGTCGGTGTACGACCCGGCGCTCGACCTGGCGCTGCCCGAAGGGCTCGACCCGGTCATGTCCCCGCGCGACCGGGCCGCGCCCACCCTGGAGACGGCGGAGAAGTCCGGCACCCTCCCCGACTACCGCCGGTGTCTGGAGCTCGAACGGGCGCTGTGCGGCGGCCCGGCCCGATGACCGGCGGGAGGCGGCCCCCGGCCCACCGGCCGGCCGTCGCCGTGCTCGGCGCGACGGGCTGTGTCGGCCGTGCGGTCACCGCCGCCTTCGAACGGGCCGGCCGCCCGGTCCTCGGAGTGGCCCGGCGCCCGCCGCCGGACCCGGCCGGCCGCCGCTTCCACCCGCTCGACCTCGCCGCCGTCGACGCCGCCGGACTCGCGGAGCTCCTCGCCGCCGCCGGGGTCGGCACCGTGGTCAACGCGGCCGGCGGCTGGGTCACCGGACCGGCGGAGAACGAGCGCGCCCACGTCCGCCTCGTGGAGAACGTGCTCGACGCGTGCGCCCGGCTGCCGGACCCGGTCCGGCTGGTGCAGCTCGGCACCGTCCACGAGTACGGCCCGCTGCCCGCCGGCACCGCCGCCGACGAGACCCTCGTCCCGCGCCCCGAGTCCGTCTACGCGCGCACCAAGCTCGCCGGGGCCGAAGCCGTGCTCCGGGCCGCCCGCGCGGGCGCCGTGGACGGGGTGGTGCTCCGCGTGGTCAACCTCTGCGGACCGGACGTGTCGGCGGCCGGGTTCCTCGGCGCCGCCGTCCGCCGGCTGCGCGCCGCCACCCCGGACCGGCCCGCCGAACTGACGGTCGCCGACGCCCGCCGGGACTTCCTGGACGTACGCGACCTGGCCGCGGCCGTCGTCGCGGCCGCCGCCGCCCCGGTGACCGGACAGGTCGTCAACGTGGGCCGCGGCGAGGCCGTACCCCTGTCCCACCTGCTCGACCTGCTCATCGCAGCCGCCGCCCCGCCGCCCGGCGCGGTACGGCTGCGCACCGCACCCGTCGACTCCCGCGGCGGCGACTGGACCCTGGCCGACATCGGCCGGGCGGCCCGCCTGCTGGGCTGGCGGCCGGAGGTCGACCTGCCGACATCGATCAAGGACATGTGGGACGCGAGCCGCGCGGACCACCCAGTGGAGCACGCATGACCGAAGCCACCACGCGCCGCGCGAGCCCGCGGCGCCCCGCCACCCCCACGGCCCTGCGCGTCGCCGCCTCGGCCCGCGCCCGCGAGGGCGTCCGCACCCCGGGCGACGACGTCCACGACTGGTTCGCGGCGCTCGCCGAACGCTCCTACACCCGGGTCGAACGGGTCCCGCTCGACGGGCTCGACGGCTGGGAGACCGACCCCCGCACCGGCAACCTCCACCACCACACGGGCCGCTTCTTCACGGTGGAGGGCCTCGACGTGCGCATCCCGGGCGGACCGGTGCCCGCCTGGAGCCAGCCCATCATCAACCAGCCCGAGATCGGCGTCCTGGGCATCCTGGTCAAGGAGTTCGACGGCGTCCTGCACTGCCTGATGCAGGCCAAGGTCGAGCCGGGCAACGCGGGCGGGCCGCAGATGTCCCCGACCGTGCAGGCCACCCGCAGCAACTACACCGGCGCCCACGGCGGCCGTCCCGTGCCCTACCTGGACCTGTTCCGGGACCCCGGCCCCCGGGGCCCGCTCGTCGACGTCCGCCAGTCCGAGCAGGGCTCCGCGTTCCACCACAAACGCAACCGGAACATGGTGGTGGAGGCCGACGGCGAGGTGGAGGTCCAGGAGGGCTTCCGCTGGTTCACCCTGGGCCAGCTGCACCGGCTGCTCGCCGAGCGGGACCTGGTCAACATGGACGCCCGGACCGTGCTGTCCTGCCTGCCCTTCGCGCACGCGGAGCTCGCCCGTGAACTCGGGCCGCCCGCCGACCCGTTCCGCGCCGCCCTGTTCCGCTCCTGCGACCCGACGGCCGGGTCCCGGCACTCGCTGGGCTCCGTGCTCAGCTGGATCACCGAGGCCCGGACCCGCACCGAGGTCCGCGCCCACCGCGTCCCGCTCGCCGGACTCCCCGGCTGGCACCGCACCCGCGACCGCGTCTCCCACGACAGCGGGGCCTTCTTCGACGTCATCGGCGTCCGCGTGGAGGCCCGGGGCCGGGAGGTCGTCGGCTGGTCGCAGCCGATGATCGAACCGCACGGCACCGGCGTCGTCGCCTTCCTGACCCGGACCCTCGACGGGGTGCTGCACGTCCTGATGCACGCCCGGGCCGAGGCCGGCTACATGGACGTGGTGGAACTCGCCCCCACCGTCCAGTGCACCCCCGACTCCTACGCGTACCTGCCGGACAGCGCCCGGCCGCGGTTCCTCGACGAGGTGGAGCGCGCGGACCCCGCGCGGATCCGCTTCCAATCCGTCCTCTCCGAGGAAGGCGGACGCTTCCACCACGCGCTCAACCGCTATCTGATCGTCGACACCGACGGCGGACCCGGCGGCCGGACGGACGTCCCGCCCGACGACCCCGACTACCGGTGGATGACCGTGCACCAGCTCGTCGAGCTGCTGCGGCACAGCCACTACCTCAACGTCCAGGCCCGCAGCCTGGTCGCCTGTCTGCAGAGCCTGCTCGCGCCCGAGGAGCCGGCGCCGACCACCAAGAGGAAGGTGCGGTGATGAACGCCGAGAACGTACGACCGGTCACCCGGTGCCGGGTGTGCGGGGCCTCCAACTGGCAGGAGGTGGTCGCCTTCGGCGACGTGCCGCTGGCCAACGCGTTCCTGGAACCGGCCACCTCCTACGAGGACGAGCCGGCCTACCCGCTGGGCGTGCTGTCCTGCCGCTCCTGCCGGCTGATGAGCGTCACCCACGTCGTCGACCCCGAGGTGCTCTACCGCACCTACAGCTACGTCACCTCGGGCTCGGAGACCATGACCCGGCACATGGAGTTCGTCGCGGAGGTCTGCCGCGGGCGCGCCGGACTCGCCCCCGGCCACCTGGTGGTCGAGCTCGGCAGCAACACCGGCCAGCAGCTCGCCGTCTTCGCCCGGGACGGGGCGCGCGTGCTCGGCGTCGACCCGGCCCGCAACCTGACGGCCCTCGCCCAGCGGATCGGGATCCCCACGCTGCCCGAGTTCTTCACCCCCTCCACCGCCCAGGCCGTCGGCCGGGCCCACGGACCCGCCCGGCTGATCCTCGGCCGGCACGTCTTCGCCCACATCGACGACCTCGCCGGAGTGCTCGCCGGGGTGCGCACCCTGCTCGCCCCCGACGGCGTCTTCGCCGTCGAAGTCCCGTACGCCGTCGACCTGCTGGAGAAGCACGCCTTCGACACCATCTACCACGAGCACCTGTCGTACTTCCTGATGCGCACCCTGGACACCCTCTTCACCCGGCACGGACTGAGCCTCTTCGACGTCGAACGGCTGCCCGTCCACGGCGGCTCGCTCCTGGTCCTCGTCGGCCTGCCCGGCGTGCGGCCCGTCACCGAGGCCGTCGGCACGCTCATCGCGGCCGAGGAGCGGGCGGAGCTCGGCACCGACGCCGGCTACCAGGAGTTCGTCCGGGGCGTCCACACCGTCCGCGAGGAGCTCCCCGCCCTGGTCAGGTCGCTGGTCGCGGAGGGCAACCGGGTCGCCGGGTACGGGGCCTCCGCCAAGGGCACCACGATCCTCAACCTCTGCGGGCTCGGCCCGGACGAGGTCGCCTACTGCACCGACACCACCCGGCTCAAACAGGACAAGGTGCTGCCCGGCACGCACATCCCGGTCCGCAGCCCCGAGCACGCCCGCGCCGACCCGCCCGACGTCTACCTGATGCTGGCCTGGAACTACGCCGACGAGATCCTGCGGAAGGAGAGGGAGTTCCTGCGGGCGGGCGGGCGGTTCGTCCTGCCCTTCCCCAAACCTACGGTCGTCTCGGCGGACTCCTTCCGCTGAGCCCGCGGGCGCGCGGCGCGAGGCCCGGCGGACGCCCCACGGCGTCCCCCGGGCCTCGCGCCGTGCTCAGGGCCGGTCGTCGCGGGTCACGTACCGCTCGCGCACCCGCCACTCGCCGTCCTCGGACACCAGGACGTCCTCGCACACGCACATCAGGATCAGCCGCGGCTCCTCGTCCTTCCGGGTCGCCACCACCTGCACGTACGAGCGCACCCGCACCGCGCCGTCGGCGTCCCCGGCGACGGGCTCCTCCACCACCTCGGTGGTCAGCAGGTGCCGGCGCACCTCGCCCTCGGCCACGAGCGCCGCGTGCGCGGTGCGGACGCCCTCGGCCAGGGCCGCGCGCCCGCGCACCGGCTCGGGCAGCGAGGGCGGCGCGAACAGGCCGTCCTCGGTGAAGGTGGCCGCCCAGGCGTCGGCGTCGCCGGAGTCGAGCAGCTGCATCTGCCGGGCGTGGAAGCGCCGCACTTCGGCACAGAGCGCCGCGTACGAGGCGGACGCCGGGCTCACGGTCTGGCTCACGTTTCTCCCTCCCGGCCCGCGCCGGTCGCGGGGCCGCTGCCCGGATGCTCGCGCGGCCGTGTGGAGCCGGACTCGTGCCCGGACCGGCCCCGGCCTCCAGTACGGCTCGACCGTTGCTCCGGAACCGGCCGGGAGGATCCCGACCCTGATCCCGGCCCTGGTCCCCGGTCCTGATCCCGGACCCATCCCACGGAGGTGCGACGTGAGGCTCATCGACCTGTCCTCGCCGGTGGACGCTTCGCTCTGGGAACCCGACCCGGTGGAGCACCACGTCCTCACGCCCCGCGAGGGGGCCCTGCACATGAGCGAGGAGATGCGCGCCCACTTCGGCGTCGACCTCGACCCGGACGAGCTGCCCGGCGGGGAGTTCCTCTCCCTGGACCGCCTCACCCTCACCACCCACACCGGCACGCACGTCGACGCGCCCTCCCACTACGGGTCGCGGGCCGGGTACGGCGACGGCGTCCCGCGGCACATCGACCACATGCCGCTGGACTGGTTCCTCCGCCCCGGCATGCTCCTCGACCTCACCGACGCGCCCACCGGGACGATCGGCGCGGACCGGCTGGAGAAGGAGTTCGCCAGGATCGGGCGCCGCCCGGACCCCCTGGACATCGTCCTGCTGCACACGGGGGCCCAGCGCCACCAGGGCACCCAGCGGTACTTCACCGACTTCGCCGGCCTCGACGGCCCCGCCCTCCACCTGCTCCTGGACCTCGGCGTCCGGGTCGTCGGCACGGACGCCTTCAGCCTGGACGCCCCCTTCGGCGACATCATCGCGCGCTACCGGGCCACCGGGGACCGGGACGTGCTGTGGCCGGCGCACATGATCGGCCGGGACCGCGAGTACTGCCAGATCGAGCGGCTCGACCACCTGGAGGACCTGCCCGGGCCGTACGGCTTCCGGGTCGCCTGCTTCCCCGTGAAGATCGCCGGCGCCGGGGCGGGCTGGACCCGCGCCGTCGCGCTGGTCGACGAGTGAGCCACGGGGCCACCGCACCGCCCCCCGTACACCCGTCCCGCCCATCCCACCGGCGCCCGATCCCGGGCCCCGACCCGAAGGAGGCCGATGTTCGGTCACGAGCTCGCGGACGTCTACGAACTCGTCTACCGCTCCCGTGGCAAGGACTGGGCCGCCGAGGCGACCGAGACCGCCCGGCTGATCAGGGACCGGCTGCCCGGCGCGGACTCCGTCCTGGACGTCGCCTGCGGCACCGGCGCCCACCTGGAGACCCTCGCCGGACACTTCGGCCACGCCGAGGGGCTCGAACTCTCGCCGGCCATGCTGGAGCGCGCCGCCGCCCGGCTCCCGCCCGACGTGCCCCTGCACCGGGGCGACATGCGCGCCTTCGACCTCGGGCGCACCTTCGACTCGGTGGTCTGCCTCTTCACCGCGATCGGCTACCTCCCGGACCTCCCGGACATGCGGGCGGCGGTCGCGGCCATGGCCCGGCACCTGCGCCCCGGCGGGGTGCTGGTCGTCGAACCCTGGTGGTTCCCCGAGCGGTTCCTGGACGGGTACGTGGCCGGGGACCTGGCGAGCGACGAGCGGCGCACGGTCGCGCGGGTCTCGCACTCGACCCGCCGGGGCCGGACCACCCGGATGGAGGTCCGGTTCGTCGTCGGCGACGCCGGCGGCATCAGGGAGTTCACCGAGATCGACCTGCTCACCCTGTTCACCGAGGAGGAGTACCTGGCGGCGTTCGCCGACGCCGGCTGCCCGGCGGAGTACCTGCGCCCCGACTGGACGGCACGGGGGCTCTTCGTGGCCCGCCGCGCCTGACGGGAGCCCGGGGGAGTGGCCTCGGCCGCGCCGGGCCGGAGCCGTGCCGGGGCGGCCCTCACCCGGAGGCCGCCGCGAACTCCTCCGCGATGGCCATCACATAGCGCCCGTACTCCGAGTTGCCCAGCCGCGCGCCGAGCCGGTGGCACTCCTCCGGGCCGATGAAGCCCATCCGCAGGGCCACCTCCTCGACGCACGCGATCCGCACCCCCTGCCGCTCCTCCAGGGTCCGCACGTACTGGGCGGCCTGGAGCAGCGACTCGGGGGTCCCGGTGTCCAGCCAGGCGAAGCCGCGGCCGAACTCCACCAGCCGGGCCCGTCCGCCCTCCATGTAGGCGCGGTTCAGGTCCGTGATCTCCAGTTCGCCGCGGGCCGAGGGCCGCAGTCCCGCGGCCATCCCGACCACGTCGGCGGCATAGAAATAGAGCCCGGTGATCGCACGGTTCGAGCGCGGCCTGACGGGTTTCTCCTCGATGGACAGCAGCTTTCCGTTACCGTCGGTCTCGCCGACCCCGTACCGCTCCGGGTCGTGCACCGCGTATCCGAAGAGCAGGCATCCGTCCACATTCTCCCGCTCTTTTCTGAGCAGGTCGGAGAACGAATGCCCGTGGAATATGTTGTCGCCCAGCACCAGGGCCACGGAATCGTCCCCGATGTGGTCGGCGCCGATGACGAACGCCTCCGCGATGCCGTTCGGCTTGGGCTGCTCCGCGTAGCTGATGCGCAGGCCGAGATCGCTGCCGTCACCGAGCAGACGGCGGAACTGCGGCAGGTCGTGCGGGGTGCTGATGACGAGGATGTCCTGGATGTCGGCCAGCATCAGCACCGACAGCGGGTAGTAGATCATCGGCTTGTCGCCGACCGGGAGCAGCTGTTTCGAAACGGCCAACGTGATCGGATGGAGGCGGCTTCCCGTGCCTCCGGCCAGAATGATTCCCTTCATGGCCAGGATGCTAGCCAGGTGAAATCCGGGACGACAAGAACGGAAATGCGGAGTCGAGGTGCAATCGAGATGGATACGAGCGGCATCGGTTGAAATCGGTCCCCATCCGAGCGGAATTGGAGACTGCCAGTGACCATTCGTGTGTGGGGATATCTGGACGAGTACGCCGCGGAACGCGAGGAGATCCTCGACGCGGTCGACACCGTCTTCGGGTCGGGCCGCCTGGTCCTCGCCGACAGCGTCCGGTCGTTCGAGGAGGAGTTCGCCGCCCGGCACGGCGCCGGGCACTGCGTCGGGGTGGACAACGGCACCAACGCCGTCAAACTCGCCCTTGAGGCCCTCGGGGTCGGCCCCGGGGACGAGGTGATCACCGTCTCCAACACCGCGGCGCCCACCGTGCTCGCCATCACCGGCACCGGGGCCACGCCGGTCTTCGTCGACGTGCGCGAGGACTACCTCATGGACGTCTCCCAGGTCGAGGCCGCCATCACCCCGCGCACCCGCTGCCTGCTCCCGGTCCACCTGTACGGCCAGTGCGTCGACATGGCCCCGCTGGAGGAACTGGCCGCGCGCCACGGGCTCGCCGTCCTGGAGGACTGCGCGCAGGCCCACGGCGCCCGGCACCACGGCCGCCCGGCCGGGACCATGGGCAAGGCCGCCGCCTTCTCCTTCTATCCGACGAAGGTCCTCGGCGCCTACGGCGACGGCGGCGCGGTCCTCACCTCCGACCCCGAGGTGGCCGAGGCCCTCCGCCGGCTGCGCTACTACGGCATGGAGGAGCGCTACTACGTCACCGCGCTCCCCGGCCACAACAGCCGTCTCGACGAGGTGCAGGCCGAGATCCTGCGGCGCAAGCTCCGCCGCCTCGACTCCTACGTGGCCGACCGCCGCGAGGTGGCCCGGCGCTACGCCGAGGGCCTCGCCGACACCGACCTGGTCCTTCCCGGGACCAACCCCGGCAACGAGCACGTGTACTACGTGTACGTCGTGCGCCACCCGCGCCGGGACGCGATCATCGAGGCGCTGCGCGAGCGGGACATCGAGCTCAACATCAGCTACCCGTGGCCGGTCCACACCATGACCGGATTCCGGCACCTCGGTCACCGGGAGGGCTCCCTCCCGGTGACCGAGCGGCTGGCGGGCGAGATCTTCTCGCTGCCGATGTACCCCTCACTCGCCCCGGACGCCCAGGACCGGGTCGTCGAGGCCCTCCGCGAGGTCCTCAAGACCCTGTCCTGACACGGAGAGCCGGGCGGCGAAGAGCCCGTTCTCGCTCCGGCTCAGGGCCCGGAGGGCGGCGGCGTGCGGCGCGAACTCCGGCCGCCCCACCGCCCGCTGGAACGAGGCCCGGTCCGCCCACACGGCCAGGTTCACATAGGCGGCCGGGTCCTCCAGCTCCCGCAGCAGGCTGTGCCGGACGAAGCCCGGCTGGCGGGCCATGAAGGCGGAGGTCCGGGCGAAGACCTCCTCGAACTCCGCGGCCGGACCGTGGACGGTGAACCTGTTGACGAAGGTCACCTCGGTGTCGTGGCGGATCCCGTCGGGCATGGGCGGGCCCTCCTCGTCTCGTCGTCCTCCCGTCCGGCGCTCCCGGACGCGTGGCGGCGAGCCTGGCCGGGACCCGTGGAGAACGTCTCGACTCCGGCTGACCCGGCCTCCTCCCCGAGCCCGTCCGGGCCCCTCACGGACCCGGCACCCGGCCGCACCGGCCCGCCGCCCGTCCCCTCAGCGGGCGCCCACCTCCTCGACGACCGGAGCCGCGCGCAGCGTCTCGTCCAGCCGCTCCTTGGCGTAGGCCCGGGTCAGCCGGTCGAAGACGTACTGCCCGACCCCGTCGGCGCAGCGGTCCGCGCCCAACAGGTGCTGGTCGGCCAGGACTTCGAGCACGAACTCCAGCTCGGCGGCCGGCCGGTTCAGCAGGTCCGCGGCCTGCGCCGCCGTGAACGGCGACTCGCCCAGCATGCTCAGCAGCCGGAACGCCCCCTGCTCCGACGAGGTGAGCCCCGCGTAGCTGGCGTCGTACCGGGAGCGCACGTCCAGCTCGCCGAGCCGTGCCACGTCGAGGATCCGCGGGGTCGCGCCGAGCCGGTCGGCGAGGGCCGTCAAGGACAGCCGCGGCCCGGCGGCGAGCCGCCCGCCGACACAGCGCAGGGCCAGCGGGTGCCGGCCCAGCAGCTCCACGATCCGGAGCGCCGCCTCCGGCTCGCGCTCCACGCGCTGCCTGCCGGTGAGGGCCGCGAGGATCTCCAGGGCCTCCTCCCGCGGCGGCGGGCCCAGCTCGACCCGCTCGGCCTCGACCAGCGCGGTCATCCGGCGGCGGCCGGTGACGAGCAGCGCGCACCGCGGATCGGCCGGCAGCAGGTTCCGTATCTGGGCTGAACACGCGACGTCGTCGAGGAGCACCAGCACCCGCCGCCCCGTCGTACGGGACCGGAACAGCGCCCCGCACTCCTCCGGGCTCTCCGGGATCCGGGAGGTCGGCACCTCCAGGGCCCGCAGGAAACCGCGCAGCACCTCGGCGGGGTCGCGCGGCTCGCTGGAGGACCCGCGCAGGTCCGCGTAGAGCTGTCCGTCGGTGAACCGCGGCCGGAGCAGGTGCGCCAGGTGCACCGCCAGCGCGCTCTTGCCGATCGCGGGCGGGCCGGTGACGACCCCGATGCGCGCCGCGGTGCCGTCGGCGCCCGGGCCGTCGGGTCCGCGCAGCGCCGCCTCCAGCTCCTTGAGGGCCGCCTGGCGGCCGACGAACCCGGCCAGACCGGCCGGCAGCTGGGCCGGGTTCCCGATCGACTCCCGTACGGGGAGGGGGGCGGGTTCCGGGGGAACGCGCGCGCGGTCGTCGACCGGCGGGGGCGCCGGGCGCGAGGACGGCACGGGCGCGGCCCGCGGGCGTGGTCGCTCCTCGGGCTCGGCGGGGTGGTCGGAGAGCAGCTTCTGCTGGAGCCGGGCGAGCTCCTTCCCGGGTTCGAGGCCCAGCTCGTCGATCATCTTCTGACGCAGGCTCTGGTACGCCTCCAGCGCCTCGTGACGGCGCCCGGACCGGTGCAGGGCCACCATGAGGAGTCCGTGGAGGTGTTCGTGCAGGGGATGCTCCAGCACCAGCGACTTGAGCTCGCTGATGAGTTCGCGGTGCCGGCCGGTCTCCAGGTCGGCCTCGATGCGCTGTTCGAGGATGCGGAAGCGGAGCTCCTCCAGCCGGGTCACGTACGAGAAGAGACGTCCCCCGGTCTCGACGTCGGCCAGCGCGGGTCCGCGCCACAGGGCCAGCGCCCGCTCGAAGCTCTCCAGCGCCGCGGCGGAGTCGCCTCGCTGGAGGAGCTCCTGGCCCTCCTCGGCCGTCCGCTCGAAGAGGCTGACGTCGAGGCTCGACGGCGGAATGGTGAGACTGTAGCCGCCGGGCTGGGTCTGCAGCAGGTTTCCGAGACCCTGCTTCAGCAGGAGTTTGCGGAACTTGTAGATGTAGGTCTGCAAAGTGGTCACGGCGCTCGGGGGCGGCAGTTCGGGCCATAACTCGTCGATCAGTTCGGATGCCTGGACCACCGTGTTGTGCCGCAGCATGAGCAGGGAGATGACCTGTCGGGGCTTGGGCGCGGTCGGCATGATGTTGCGCCCCCGCCATCGTATTTCGACGGGCCCCAGAAGCCGGAACTCCAAGATGTTTCCTCCCGATTCAGGTTCTTCCTCATCGGTTGATCACCTCGACTTCACGATAGATCGTCGAAAACGCCTGGTCAATGACGGGTGGAGGCACGGAAGTCGGGGAGCGGCACCGGAATCGCCGACTCCGGGAAAAGTTCCCGTAAAGCGCTGGTCATCCGGAAGTGGCGGAGATTCGCTCCCGGAGTCCCCGGCCGGCCCCGCCGGTCCGCCGTCGACCGGCCGGTCACGGCGCCCGGCGAGGAGAGGTAAGGGGCGCCCGGGGGGTCGCTTCCCGCCACCGAGGACGCCTTCGGTCCCGTTCTGTCCATCGCTCCTGCAACCCGCCGAGGCCCAGGCTCCAGCGTTCCTCCAGCGGGAATCCACCCCGCGGGCGCCCCGCCCGCCTTCCGGGCCCCGCCGTCCGACACGGTCCCGCCGCCGGTGTCAAGGCTCCGCGCGATCCTCCACACAGCATTGAGCCGAACACGAGCCCACCGGCGCAGGCTCGCCGTGTGGACATTTCAGTCGAGGTCACCGGCGCGGGTAAAGGGGGACGCGAATGAAGGCGGCCAGTAATCGGCGCGTGGTCATCACGGGAATGGGGGTCGTGGCACCCGGAGCGATCGGCGTGAAACCGTTCTGGGATCTGCTGACCTCGGGGCGCACCGCCACCCGCACCATCACCGCGTTCGACCCCTCCCCGTTCCGTTCCCGAATAGCCGCGGAATGCGATTTCGACCCGGCGGCGGAGGGGCTCACCCCCCGGCAGGTCCGCCGCATGGACCGCGCGGCCCAATTCGCCGTCGTCGCCGCCCGGGAGGGCATCGAGGACAGCGGCATCGACCGGGAGGCGCTGGACGGCACCCGCGTGGGCGTCGTCATCGGCAGCGCCGTGGGCTGCACCACGAGCCTGGAGAACGAGTACGCGGTCGTCAGCGACAGCGGCAGCCGCTGGCTGGTCGACCACGCCTACGCCGTCCCGCACCTCTACGACTACTTCGTGCCCAGCTCCATCGCCGCCGAGGTCGCCCACGACCGGATCGCGGCGGAGGGGCCCGTATCGCTGGTCTCCACCGGCTGCACGTCCGGTCTGGACGCGGTGGGCCGGGCGGCCGACCTGATCGCCGAGGGCGCCGCCGACGTGATGGTGGCCGGCGCGACCGAGGCGCCCATCTCGCCCATCACCGTGGCGTGCTTCGACGCGATCAAGGCGACCAGCCCCGACAACGACCGGCCGGGGGAGGCGTCCCGCCCCTTCGACCGCACCCGGCGCGGCTTCGTCCTCGGCGAGGGCGCGGCGGTGTTCGTCCTGGAGGAGCGGGAACACGCCCGCCGCCGGGGCGCCGAGGTGTACGCCGAGATCACCGGCTTCGCGAGCCGTTGCAACGCCTTCCACATGACCGGACTGCGGCCCGACGGGCGGGAGATGGCCGAGGCGATCCGGGCGGCCCTCGCCGAGGCCCGTACGGACCCGTCCGCGATCGACTACGTCAACGCGCACGGCTCGGGCACCCGCCAGAACGACCGGCACGAGACCGCCGCCTTCAAACGGGCCCTCGGCGAGCACGCCCGCCGCACCCCGGTGAGCAGCATCAAGTCGATGATCGGCCACTCGCTGGGCGCCATCGGCTCCCTGGAGATCGCCGCCTGCGCGCTCGCCGTCCGGCACGACGTGGTGCCGCCCACGGCGAACCTGCGGGAGCCCGATCCCGAGTGCGACCTGGACTACGTGCCGCTGGAGGCCCGCGCGGTGCCGGTCTCGCGCGTCCTCACGGTCGGCAGCGGGTTCGGTGGCTTCCAGAGCGCGATGGTGCTGGCCGGGCCGGACGCGGCCGCCGGGGCGGCGGGATGAGCGCGGACACCGTCGTCACGGGCCTCGGCGTGGTCGCGCCCACGGGCCTGGGGCACGAGGAGCACTGGGCGAACACCCTGCGCGGCGCCTCGGCGATCGGCCCCGTCACCCGCTTCGACGCGGCGCGCTACCCGAGCGGTCTGGCCGGCGAGGTGCCCGGCTTCGTACCCGAGGAGCACCTGCCCAGCAGGCTCCTGCCGCAGACCGACCACATGACCCGGATGGCCCTCGTGGCCTCCGACTGGGCCCTCGCCGACGCCGCGGTCGACCCGGCCGCGCTGCCGGAGTACGGGATGGGCGTGGTCACCGCCGCCTCCGCGGGCGGCTTCGAGTTCGGCCACCGGGAGCTGCAGAACCTGTGGGGCCGCGGCCCGGCCCACGTCAGCGCCTATCAGTCCTTCGCGTGGTTCTACGCGGTCAACACCGGCCAGGTCTCCATCCGGCACGGCCTGCGCGGCCCCGCGGGGGCGCTCGTCACCGAACAGGCCGGCGGCCTGGACGCGCTGGGCCAGGCCCGCGGGCACCTGCGCCGCGGCCGGCCCATGGTGCTCGCCGGAGCGGTGGACGGCTCCCCGTGCCCCTGGGGCTGGGTGGCCCAGCTCAGCACGGGCCGGATGAGCGGGGAGACGGACCCGGCCACCGCGTACCGCCCCTTCGGCCCCGGCGCCGACGGCTATGTGCCGGGCGAGGGCGGCGCCCTGCTGGTCCTGGAGGGCGAGGAGTCCGCCCGCGCCCGCGGGGCCACCCGGTGGTACGGGCGGATCGCCGGCTACGCGGCCACGTTCGACCCGCCGCCCGGCTCGGGCCGCCCCCCGAACCTGCTGCGCGCCGCCCGCGCCGCCCTCGACGACGCCGGGCTGGACCCCGAGGGGATCGACGTGGTCTTCGCGGACGCGGCCGGCACCCGCGAGGAGGACGCGGCCGAGGCCGACGCCCTGCGCACCCTGTTCGGCCCGCACGGGGTCCCGGTCACCGCGCCCAAGACCATGACCGGCCGGCTGAGCGCCGGCGGCTCCGCCCTCGACGTGGCCACCGCCCTGCTGGCCCTGCGCGAGGGAGTGATCCCCCCGACCGTCAACGTCGGCCGCCCGCTGCCCGAGCACACCCTCGACCTCGTGACCACCCCGCGCCAGGCCCCGCTCGCCGCGGCCCTGGTCCTCGCCCGGGGCCGCGGCGGCTTCAACTCCGCCGTGGTCCTGACGGCCCCGCACTGAGCACCGCCGCGCCACGCCCACCCACCGCCGACAGGAGAACAGCCACATGACACAGCTGACGACCGACCGCCTCATGGAGATCATCCGGGAGTGCGCGGGCGAGGGCGACCCGGTGGCAACCAACCGCAGCCCCGAAGAGACCGAGTTCACCACCCTCGGCTACGACTCGCTGGCCCTACTGGAGACGGCGAGCAGGCTGGAGCGGGAGTTCCAGGTGTCCCTGGAAGAGGAGGACTTCGCCCTGGCCAAGACCCCGACCCAGCTCACGGCCTTGGTCAACCGCCTCGTCACCGAGGCGGCCTGACCGCAGCCGCGTCCACCGCTTGAGTTACCTCCGCCCGGCGGCCGGGACGACCCCGGCCGTCGGGCGAACGGCCGTCCGGCACCCGGATTTCCGCGGGTCACGCTCACCGTGGGCGCCGCGACGAGGCCGCAGACGCCGTCGTCGCAACGGCGCCGCAGACGGCCCCGGGAGACGGTCCGGACGAGACCGACGACCCAGCTTCATCGCGGCCGTGCTCAGGCCGAGCGCCCGCGCCACGGTCCTGCCCGGCAGGCCCTGCACATCCCGCATGACGAGGACCTGCCACTGGTCCCGGGGGAGCGCGCCGACCGCGGTTGTGATCCGTTCGGCGTCCAGCCCGCGGAGCACCGCCTCCTCGCCGAGACGAGGACGGCTCTGGCCGGCCACAGTCCCGCCCAGCCGGAACCAACAAAGTTCAACATCTCGACGGTGAAGAGCGGCATGCCCGGTTTGCGGGCAAGAGGGTGGCAAGAGGGTGAAGTCATCCAAGTCGGCGCCGACAGCGGAGCAGGATCGACCCAGGACGCCTGGAATCTGATGTTGACTTTTGGTGAGGTCAGCGCTTTTCTGTGGTGTGTCTAGTTGATTGGTGTTGCACTGTGGTGACTTTGGCGCCTCTGAGGACCAAGTCACCAACCTCGCACGGTCGTTCGCCCGGATCGGAACCCCCGTTCCTGTCACCTCGCGGCGACCTCCGCGACATCACCTGATCCACGCCGCATCGGTTGGCCGCGCGCGACGGCCAGGCAAGGGGAATCGCATGTTCACGGAATATCGCCGGCGTCCGATGGCCGCGGGCGCACTGGGACTGGTCACTGTCCTCGTGCTCGCCTCCTGCTCCAGTGGCCGGCAGGCGGCGGGCCCCGAAGGCGGCGGGGAGGTCGGCAAGATCGACGGCAGGATCTCTCTGACGTATCTTCAGAAGCAGGGCGACCAGGAGTACTTCGTCGGGGAAGCGGCCGGGGCCAAGGCCAAGGCCGACGAGCTCGGCGTCGATCTGAAGGTCGTCAACCTCGGCACCGACGCCAACAAGACCATCAGCGAAGCGCAGTCCGCGATCTCGCAGAAGAGCCACGGCCTGATCGTCGTCGTCCCCGACCCGGCCGTCGGCCCTCAGGTCGCCCAGATCGCCAAGGACGCCAAAGTCGCCCTGCTCACCTCCGACGACCAGATCTGCACGACCGGACCGGATCCGACCTCGTGTCCCCCTGACGCTCTGGTGCCGCGGATCGGCTTCAGCGGAGCCCAGATGGGCGGCGAGGTCGGCAAGCGCGCCGCCGCCGAGTTCAAGACGGCCGGCTGGAACGCCGCGGAGACCCGCACCATCTCCGCCTGGAAGCAGGACGTGACCGTCTGCACCGACCGCGTCAAGGCGGCCAAGGACGCCTTCGCGGCCGGCGCCGGCGCCACGGTGCGGAACATCGACGTCCCCACGGACAACAGCCCCACCGGCGCGCAGGACAAGATCGCGGCCACCGTCACGGCCAACCCGGACGTCAAGCACTGGGTGGTCTGGGGCTGCAACGACGAGAACGTGCAGGGTGGGGTGACCGCGCTGGAGAACGCCGGCTTCAAGGCCGACGACGTCATCGGCGTGGGCCTCGGCGCCTACCTCGCCTGCAAGAACTGGAGCTCGGGGAAGCCGTCCGGCATGAAGGCCGCGCTGTTCATCAACGGCGAGGACGTCGGGGCGCTGGCCGTGCAGACCATGTACGACAAGCTCAAGAACGGCAAGGCGTTCCCGAAGGAGGCATTCGCTCCGACCACCATGGTCGACGCCGGTACCTGGAAGTCCGCGGGAGTCACCTGCGGCTGAGTGCCGTCCGTCGACGTCGGTGCGGCGCCCTGTCCGCCGCACCGGCTCTCTCCGTGAGCTTCCGGTGCTCTCACCACACCGGCTCTCTCCGTGAGCCTCCGGTGCTCTCACCGCACCGCCCCCCCCCGCCGGGCTTGCCCGCCGCGCCAGCCCCCTTCCGTCGGCGTACGGCCCCGCCCCTTCCCGTCCCTCCAGCACGTGAGGCCAGCATGACCACACCCGGCACCCCACCCCCCACCAAGGCGACCCCAGGTGTCGGTGTCGCCGTCGAGAACATCGTCAAGCGCTTCGGCGCCGTTCAAGCCCTCAGTGGCGTCACCCTGACCTTTCCGCCAGGGCAGGTCACCGCGCTCATGGGCGAGAACGGCGCCGGCAAGTCCACGCTGCTGAAGATCCTCACCGGCGACCACCAGCCCACCGAAGGGCGCGTCCTCCTCTCCGGCGTGCCGGTCTCCTTCGCCTCGCCGCACGACGCCCGTCGCGCCGGGATCCGCATCATCCCGCAGGAGCCGGAGATCATCCCGCACGTCTCCGTGGCGGAGAACGTCTACGCCGGATCCCTGCCCCGCAAGGCCGGCCGACGCCTCGACCGCGCCGAGCTGAGCCGCAGGATCACCTCGGACCTGGCGCGGCTCGGCTTCGACAAGGTCATCGACCCCGAGCAACTCGGTTCCGAACTGACCCCCGCGCAGAGGCAGTTGGTGGAAATCCTGCGCGCCCTCACGGTCGACGCCAAGGTCATCGCCTTTGACGAGCCGACCTCCTCGCTCGCGGAGAACGAGGCCGAGGCGCTGTTCGCCCTCATCGGCCGGCTCCGCGCCCAGGGCATCGCGATCATCTACGTCTCCCACCGCATGAAGGAGATCTTCCGGCTCGCCGACCGCATCGCCGTGCTCCGCGACGGTGCCTCCGCAGGCATCCTCGACGCCGCCGCGACCACCGAGAGCGAGGTCGTGCGGATGATGGTCGGCCGCGACCTGTCCTCGCTCTTCGCGCGACAGGACGTCGCACGGGACGACGTCGTCCTGCGACTGGACGGCGTCACGACCGACGACGTCACCGACATCAGCCTTCAGGTCAGGGCGGGCGAAGTGGTCGCCCTCGCCGGCCTGATGGGCGCCGGCCGCTCGGAGCTGGGGCTCGCCCTCGCCGGCGACCGCCCCCTGCGCTCCGGCCGGATCACCCTGAACGGCCGGCCGCTACGGCTGCGCAGCCCGAAGGACGCCATCCGGGCGGGCATCGGCCTGGCGCCGGAGGAGCGCAAGGCCCAAGCGCTCTTCCTGCACCGGTCCATCCGCGACAACACCTCGCTGGTCAGCCTCGAACGCCTGCGCAGGATGCGCTTCGTCCGCCGCGGCCAGGAGAGGGCCGTCGCCCAGGACTTCTCGGACCGGCTGAGGGTGCGCGCCCCGTCCATCGAGCACGAGGTGCGCAAACTGTCCGGCGGCAACCAGCAGAAGGTCGTCCTCGCCCGGTGGCTGCTGCGCCGACCGAAGGTCCTGATCCTCGACGAACCCACCCGCGGTATCGACATCGGTGCCAAGGCGGAGATCTACCGCATCATCGCCGACCTAGCCCAAGAGGGTGTCGCCCTGCTCGTGATCTCCTCCGAACTCCCCGAGGTGCTCGGGCTCGCCGACCGGATCGTGGTGATGCAGGGCGGCCGCGTGACCGGCGAACTCGACCGGGCCGAGGCCACCGAGGAAGCGATCCTCAACCTAGCCATGGCCGACGACCTCGGACCTCTCGATCCCGCCCCCGCCCCGGCCGCCGCGCGGCCCCGTACCGACTCCGCCCATGGAGGCCCCCGATGACCACCGCCGCCACCTCCCAGGCCGAGACCGAGGGAGCCGCGCCGGCGGCGCGCAAGCGCTACGCGCCGGCCGCCCTCGGCGGACAGAACCTCAGTCTGATCGGTGCGCTCGTCGTCGTCCTCGGCCTGTTCGGCGCCCTCAACGGGAACTACCTCAGCCTCGCCAACCTCCAGGTGATCGCCGAGGCCGCGACCATCACCGGCCTGCTCGCCATCATGCAGACCGTGGTCATCATCTGCGGCGGCCTCGACATCTCCGTCGGCTCCCAGGTCGGCGTCGCCTCGGTCGTCAGCGCCATGGTCTTCACGAGCACCGGTTCCAGCGCGGTCGCCGGCATGCTCGCCGCGGTCGGCGCCGGTGTCCTGGTGGGCGGCCTCAACGGCCTCGTCATCGTCTACGGCCGCGTCAACCCGACCATCGCGACCCTCGCCGGACTCGCCGCCTACAAGGGCCTCGCCCAGCTCCTGTCCGACGGCCGTGCCCAGGGCTACGTCCTCAACGATCCGGTCTTCGTCTTCCTCGGCCGCGGCAAGATTGCCGGACTGCCCGTCATGGTCTGGATCCTCGTCGTCGTCGCGATCGCCGTACACGTGATGCTCACGTACACCGACATCGGCCGCAACCTCTACGCGATCGGCGGCAACGACACCGCCGCGCGCCTGGCCGGTATCAACATCAACAAGTACCTCGTCGCCGTCTACGCGCTCATCGGCGTCGTCGCCGCCGTCGCGGGCATCCTGCTCACCGCCCGCACCGGCTCCGGCCAGCCCGTCTCCGGCAGCGAGGGCCTCGAACTCAAGGCCATCACCGCCGCCGCCCTCGGCGGCTGCGCGCTCAAGGGCGGCAAGGGAGGGGTCGGCGGCACCTTGCTCGCCGTCGCCCTCCTGGGCGCCCTGGAGAACGGACTGACGGTCGAGGGCATCAACACCTTCTGGCAGAACGTCGCCCAGGGCGCCCTGCTCGTGGCCGCCGTGGTCATCCAGCAGCGCCGCAACGGCGAACGGGCGGTCGGACTCCCGCACTGACCCGACACACCGGCACCCCCGCGTACGTCACGAGGCCCGCACCCTGAAAGGTGCGGGCCTCGTGACGTACCGGGGTGACGAGGAGCGGGTGCCGACGACGGTGCCATGTGCGTCGGTTGGTCCTGTCGGCGTCCCCCCCCAGCAGTTGTACGGGACCGCGCCCGCCGAGGGAACGCCGAAGCCCTCCCGGAAGCCGGGAGGGCCTGGGCGGGGAGGGCCGGGCTCGGGCACGCGGGGGACTGGCCCGAGCCCGGCGTCGCCAGATGGTCCTATTCCTCGGTCGGGCCGAGGTCGGGCGTCGCGCGGAAGTCGACGGTGCGGCCCCGGGGGCCGGCGTGGAGCTCCAGGACGACGAGCTCGTTCGTGCCGGCGCGCAGGACGGGAGCGGGGACGTACAACGACCTCTGCGGGCCGCGGGACCAGTACCGGCCCAGCGGGAAGCCGTTCACCCAGGCGTTGCCCTTGGTCCAGCCGTCGAGGTGAAGGTAGGTGTCGGCCGGCTCGGTGACCTCGAAGGTGCCCCGGTGGAAGGCCGGGCCCACGGGGGTGGTGGTGGCTTCGGCGAAGGGGATGCCCTCCAGGGTGGCCAGCGGCAGCGGGCGGTTGGTCCATGCCGAGGGCTCGACGCCGTCCAGGAGGACCGAGCCGAGCAGGCCCTTGCGGTCGTGGATGCCCTCCCCGTAGTTCACCCGGCCCTGGTTCTCCACCAGGATCGAGAGCACGCTGCCGGCCCGCGGGGCCGTGAAGGCCAGGGCGTGCTCGTGGTTCTCGCGCTCCAGGACGCCCACCGGCTGCCCGTCGACGAACACCTGGGCGCGGTCGCGGACGTGCTCGACCTCCAGCAGGGCGGAGCCGCGCAGGGGCACGGTGGTCTCGTACAGGACGAAGCCGAAGTCCTGCTCCAGCTCCTCCATGGTCAGCGGCCTGCGCGAGTCGATCCGCGCGCTCAACTCGTCCGCGCTCGCCAGCAGTTCCGCGCTCTGGGGCAAGGCGACCGGGGGGAGCGCCAGCTTGGGGCCCGGCGCGGGCACGGGAGCGTCCGGCACCGGCGCGTACTTGGCGATCATGTCACGGAACGCCGTGTACTTCACCGTCGGGTCCCCGGCCTCGTCGAGCGGCGAGTCGTAGTCGTAGGAGGTGACGGTGGGGCGGTAGGTGTGCTTGTCGTTGGCGCCGTTGGTGAAGCCGAAGTTGGTGCCGCCGTGGAACATGTAGAAGTTCACCGAGGCGCCGGTGGCCAGGACCTCGTCGAGCTCGCGGGCGGCGTCGTCGGGATCGCGGACCACGTGCCGTGCGCCCCAGCGGTCGAACCAGCCGATCCAGAACTCCGTGGTCATCAGAGGCCCTTCGGGACGCTGCGCGCGCAGGGCGGCCAGGTGGTGGGCCGAGCGGCTGCCGAAGTTGGCGGTGGCGAGGACGCCGGGCAGGGAGCCCCGCTTCAGGTCGACCGGCTGATCGCAGGTGAACAGGGGGACGTCGACGCCGCAGGCGCGCAGCGAGCCGGCGATGTGCTCCAGGTAGGCGGTGTCGTCGCCGTAGGCCCCGTACTCGTTCTCCACCTGCACGGCCAGGACCGGGCCGCCCCGTGAGGCGAGGTGGGGCCGGAGCGGGGTGAGCAGTCGCTGGAAGAAGTCGTCCACGGCCGCCAGGAAGCGGGGGTCGCGGGAGCGCAGCCGTATGCCGGGCTCGGCGAGCAGCCACGAGGGCAGACCGCCGCCCTCCCACTCCGCGCAGATGTACGGGCCCGGGCGCAGCAGGACGTGCAGCCCCTCGGCGGCGGCGAGGTCGAGGAAGCGGGGGAGGTCGAGCCCCCCGTCGAGCACGAAGCGGTCGGGGCGCGGCTGGTGGAGGTTCCAGGGGACGTAGGTCTCGACGGTGTTGAGGCCCATCAGCCGGGCCTTGCGGAGCCGGTCCTGCCACTGCTCGGGGTGGACCCGGAAGTAGTGCAGCCCGCCGGACAGGAAACGGAAGGGGCGTCCGTCGAGCAGGAATCCGGTCTGGTCGGTCTGGAGAACGGGCATGCGCTGCTTGCTCCTGATACGTGAAGTCGTGCCGGGTAGTAGAGGCGCCAGCGGGAATGTTTGCGTAAACATAGCAGGCGTCAGAAGCCCTTCCAAGGGCGCGCGGGGGCGCAGCGCCGATGCTCCGCCCCCGCGGTGGTGTTGCCTACTTGTTGACGGTGAAGCCCTGGTCGTTGCCGTACTTCACGCTGGTGTCCTGCCATGCCTTGAGCCCGTCGTCGAGCTTCGTCCCGGAGACGTACGCCTTGCCGACGGTGTCGTTGAAGACGGAGTTCGCGTAGACCTGGAAGGGCAGGTAGGTCCAGTCCTCGCCGACGTTGCGGGCGGATTCGGCGAAGACGCGGTTGGCCTGCTGGCCGCCGAAGTAGGGGAAGGGCTTGTCGAGGAACGCCCCGGAGTCGAGGTCGGCGCGGGTGGCGGGGAAGGCGCCTTCGGCGACGCGGCCGGTGGCGCCGGCGCCGGTGGTGGCGAACTCGGTGAAGGCGTACGCGAGTTCCTTGTTCTTGGCGGCCTTGGGGACGGCGAGGGAGCTGCCGCCGTTCTCGGCGCTGGTCCTGTCGCCGGCGGCCCACTGGGGGAGGGGGGCGACGCGCCAGTCGCCGGAGGCGGAGGCGACGCCGGAGGTGAGGTTGGCGGGCATCCAGGCACCGATGGAGAGGGTGGCGATGGAGCCGTCGGCGAGTCCCTTGTACCAGGCGTCGCTCCAGGAGCTGATCGGTGCGACGAGCTTCTCGTCGAGGAGCTTCTGCCAGGTGGCGGTGTACTTCCTGGTGCCCTCGTCACCGAAGTTCACGGTGACGTTCGTGCCGTCGGTCTTGTACGGGTGTCCGCCGGCCTGCCAGATGAGGCTGGTGGTGGCGCCGGCGTCGCCGGTGTCGTTGGTGATGAAGATCTTCGGGTCGGCCTTGTGCAGGGTGCGCGCCGCCTCGACGTACTCGTCCCAGGTGGTCGGGACCTTGACGCCGTGCTTGTCGAAGACCTTCTTGTTGTAGAAGAACGCCATCGGGCCCGAGTCCATCGGCAGGGCGAAGACCGCCTTGTCCTGGGAGACCGCGTTCCACGGGCCGGGAGTGAAGGTCTTGCCGTACTTGTCGGCCCCGTAGGAGGACAGGTCCTCGACGGTCTTGCCGATGGCGAACTGGCCGAGGGCGTAGTACTCGATCTGGGCGACGTCGGGCGCGCCGGAGCCGGCGGCTATGGCGTTCTGGAGGGCGGTGTACTGCTTGTCGCCGGTGCCGGCGTTGACGAGTTCGACGTCGACGTTGGGGTACTTCTTCTCGAAGTCCGCGGCGGCCTTCTTGAGGGTGGGTTCCCAGGCCCACACCGTCACCTTGCCGCCCTTCTTCAGCGCGGCGGCGACGTCCTTCGGGGAGCCGCCGGTGCCGGCGTCCTGCTCGTCGGAGCCACAGGCCGTGGCGGTCAGCGACAGCGTGGCGAGCACGGCGAGGGCGCTGAGGAGTCTGCGGGAGGAGTGGGTGCGCATGGGAGGAGCTCCTGGTCGGTGGTGCGGGCGGGGAGGGCTTCCGGACGGAGAGGTGGTGCGGAGGGATCCGAGGAGGGGAGGGCGGTCATTCCTTGACGCTTCCGGCGGCCAGGCCGGACTGCCAGTACCGCTGGAGCAGCAGGAAGACGGCCACGATCGGGACGATCGTCAGCAGGGAACCGGTGACGATCAGGTCGAAGACGGCCTCACCGCCGGCCGTCTGGGCCTGTGCGTTCCAGGCGTTGAGGCCGAGGGTCAGCGGGTACCAGTCGGGGTCCTTGATCATGATCAGCGGCAGGAAGTAGTTGTTCCAGGTCGCGACCATGGAGAACAGCAGCACGGTGACGGTGCCCGGTACGAGGAGCGGCAGCGCGATCGTGAAGAAGGTGCGCAGCTCTCCGGAGCCGTCGATGCGCGCGGCCTCCAGGAGCTCGGTGGGGACCGCCTCGGCGGCGAAGACCCACATGAGGTAGAGCCCGAAGGGGGAGATCAGGGAGGGGATGATGACGGCCCAGGGGGTGTTGGTCAGGCCCATGTTGCTGAACATCAGGAAGGTGGGCACGGCGAGGGCCGTGCCGGGGACGGCCACCGCGCCGATGACGACCGCGAAGACCGCCTTGCGGCCGGGGAAGTCGTACTTCGCGAGGGCGTAGCCGCCGAGGACGGCGAGGACCGTGGCGCCGCCCGCGCCCGCCGCGACGTACAGCAGCGTGTTGAGCAGCCAGCGGACGAAGACCCCGTCGTCGTAGGTGACCGTGCGGGTGATGTTGTCCCACAGGCTGAAGTCGTCGGCGAACCACAGCCCGAAGGAGTCGAGAAGCCCCCGCCGGCTCTTGGTGGCGTTGATGACGAGCCAGGCGAGCGGGAGCAGGGTGTAGACGAGGACCAGGCCGGTGAGGAGGGTCAGCGGGATGCTGCGCCGGGGGTTGAGCGGCGTGTGCGCGTGGCGCTTGCGGTCGCGGGTGGTGGCGGGGCGGGCGCCGCGCGCGGCGGCCGGAGTGCTTGCGCGCGACTCCGGGAGGTCCGGGGTGGATTCGGCGGCCGTGGTGGTCATGGAGGTGGTCATGGCTCAGCCCTTCCGCATGCCGCGCAGCTGGACCGCGTAGGCGATGATCGCGGTGATCACGCCCATCACGATCGCCACGGTCGCCGCGTAGTTGTGCTGCTGCCCCGAGAACGACAGCGAGTACGTGTAGAGGTTGGGGGTCAGGTCGTTGGTGATGGCGTTGGGGGCGAGCTTCTGCAGGATGCTCGGCTCGTTGAAGAGCTGGAAGCTGCCGATGATGGAGAAGATCGTGGCGATGACCAGCGCGCTGCGGATGGCCGGCAGCTTGACCGAGGCCACGATCCGCCACTCCCCGGCGCCGTCGATGGCCGCAGCCTCGTAGAGCGAGCGCGGGACGACCTTGAGCGCGGAGTAGAAGATCAGCATGTTGTATCCGACGAACTCCCAGGTCACGATGTTGCCGATGGAGGCGAGGACCAGGGCGGGGGAGAGCGGGTCGGGGAGGCTGACACCGAGCGCCTCGTTGAGGCTGCCCACCAGGCCGAACTGGTCGCCGTACATGAAGCCCCAGATGAGGCTGGCGACGACGGCGGGCACGGCGTACGGGAGGAAGATCGAGACGCGGAAGAAGGTCTTGCCGTAGAGCCGGCCGCTGTCGATGGCGAGGGCGGCGAGGAGCGCGAGGCCTAGCATGATCGGCACCTGTATCAGCAGAAAGAGGCCGACGCGCATCAGGCTGTCCCAGAAGCGGGGGTCCGTCAGCGCCTCGGCGTAGTTGTCGAGGCCGACGAAGGAGGTCCCGCCGATGAGCCGGTCCCGGAACAGGCTCAGATAGCCGGCGTAGCCGATGGGTGCGAGGAAGACGAGGCCGAAGACCGCGACGAACGGGCCGGCGAATCCCCAGCCCACGAGCGCCTCCTTGCCGAGGCGGAAGCGGGCTCGTGGGCGGTGCGGTGGTGCTGCCGTAGCGCGCGTCGACAGGAGCGTCATGGCGTGGTCCTAGCGTCGGTGTCCGGTCGGTCCGGAGGACGGGAGCGAGGTGGGGGCCTGAGGCGGGTGGCCGCCTGAGGCTAGGCGGTTCTGGCCGAAAGTCGGCCCTGCGGCAAGGCTGGCCGACGAGAAATGTTTACGTAATCATCGGTAGCGTGATGGTGACATTCCCGCAGGGGGGCGTCAAGCACGAAGTGGCAGCGGACGAGAGGGAATCGGGTGACCGAGCAGAACGCGACCGGCCGGCCGGCGGTGGTCGCGAAGGACACCGGGCGGCGCGCGCGCACCGGGCAGCGGAGGGTCTCCATGGCGGACGTCGCCCAGCTGGCGGGCGTCTCGTCGCAGACGGTCTCGCGCGTCTCCAACGGCGACGCGGCTGTCGTCGAGGCCACCCGGAAGCGGGTGCTCGACGCGATGAAGGAGCTGGGGTACCGGCCCAACAGCGCGGCGCGCGCCCTCAAGCGGGGCGACTTCCGGGCCATCGGCGTCATCACGATGGGGCTCACCAGCACGGGAAACATCAGGACCCTGGACGCCATAGCGGGTTCGGCGGCGCGGGCGGGCTACGCGGTCACGCTGATCCCCCTCGACGCGCCCACCCAGGAGAACGTCAAGGGGGCGTTCACCCGCCTCGACGAGCTGGCGGTCGACGCCGTCGTGCTCATCATGGAGGTGCACCTGCTCGACACCGCTGCCCTCACCCTGCCGCCGCACGTCAAGGTGGTCATGGTCGACTCCGACGCCACCGACTTCCCCGTGGTGGACACGGACCAGCGGCAGGGCGCCCGGGCCGCAGTGCGGCATCTGCTCGACCTCGGCCACGACACGGTCTGGCATGTCGCGGGACCCGAGGAGTCCTTCGCCGCAGGCCGCCGAGCGGAGGCGTGGGAGGAGGCGCTGCGCGCCGAAGGGCGCGCGGTGCCGCCCGCGCTGCGCGGCGACTGGACCCCCCAGTCCGGGTACGAGGCCGGGCTGAGGCTCGCCGCTGAGCCCGGGTGCACGGCGGTCTTCGTGGCCAACGACCAGATGGCCCTGGGGCTGCTGCGGGCCTTCCACGACCGCGGGGTGCGCGTTCCCGAGGACGTCAGCGTCGTCGGTTTCGACGACATCCCGGAGGCGGCGTCCTTCATCCCGCCCCTGACCACGGTCCACCAGGACTTCGCGCAGGTCGGCGAGTGGTGCGTCGACGCGATCCTGCGGGAGCTGGCGGGCGAGACCGTCACGGGGGTGCGCCTCGTGCCGACCACTCTGGTGGAACGGCACAGCACGGCGCCCCCAGCCTCGCGCGTACGGGACAACTGACCCCGCACGCCCGTGGCCGCGCGGGGGGTGGCGGGGCCGCGCGGCGCTCGCGGGCGTGCGCCGGCCCGCGACCTCAGGTCAGGGCGCCCGGCCGCGGCGGAGCCGTGCTCGACCGCACCACGAGGACGGGTTCCACCGCCCGGCGCCGCAGCCCGTCCGTACGCCCCTCGATCTGGTCGAGCAGCAGCGCCACACAGTGCTTGCCGACCACCTCGAAGTCCTGGTGCACGGTCGTCAGGGGCGGCACGAGGTACGCGGCCTCGGCGATGTCGTCGAAACCGGCCACGCTGACGTGGCCGGGCACGCTCCTGCCGGCTTCGTGCAGGGCACGCATCAGGCCCAGCGCCATCTGGTCGTTCGCGGCGAAGACGGCCGTGACCTCCGGAAGGCGGGCGAGGTCGATCCCGGCCCGGTAGCCGGACCGCGCCGTCCAGTCCCCGTGCACGATGGGCGGTACGGGCGCGCCCGCGTCCACGAGGGTCCGCCGCCAGGACTCGGCACGGCGGCGCGCGGCGAACGAGTCGGCCGGGCCCGCGAGGTGCCAGACCGTGCGGTGGCCGAGACCGAGGAGGTGGGACACCACGCTGCGGGAGCCGTGCGCCTGGTCGAAGTCGACGTGGGGGTACTCGTGGCCGGTGTCGCCGTCGGCGACCACCACCGGCATGGACGGCGGCAGGCGCAGCGACGGGGTGTCGAGCATCTGCGACTCGACCAGCACGATGCCGTCGACGGACTGCAGCAGCAGATGCTGGAAGGCATGGTGCACGGCGGCCTCGGTCTGGGTCCGTACGCCCATGAAGTTCACCGAGAAGCCGGCCTCGCGGGCGGCGTCGGCGATCGCGCCGAGCGTGCGCGCGTTGCCGTGCGCACCGACATCGAAACTGACCACGCCCAGCGCCCCGAAACGGCCGGTGACCAGCGCGCGGGCCGCCGTGTTGGGGCGGTAGCCGAGCGTCTGCATGGCGGAGAGGACCTTCTCGCGGGTCGCGGAGTCGACGTTCTGCCGGTTGTTCGCCACCCGGGACACCGTCTGTGAGGAGACCCCGGCCAAGCGGGCGACGTCCGCCATGGAAGGCCACTGGCGCGGCGCGCGCGAGCGGGGCGGCCTGGTTCCCTTGTCCGTCGCCATCGATGACCTTCCGTCGCGAGGGTCCGCGCGTCCGCAGGAGGCATGCGGCGTGTTGGCGCAAACATACCAGTCGGTAAGTCCGCGGTGGATCGTGTCCGAATCCTTGACAGCCGCTGTGACCCCTCCCAGACTCTCCTCCCAAGCGCTCGTGTTAACGCGAACATGGTAGGCCGAAATCTCCCCGTAACGGGGCGGTGACGTGCCGTCGGCGTTCCCAGGTCCCCGACCTTCGCCCAAGGCAGACGTCGGCCACGAGCGTGTCTCCCTGCGCACGGCTTCCCGGCTTCCCGCGAGGAAGACACGCCTTCGTCTGCACCACCCGCTACATCACCCCGCCCCACCTCACCCCGCCCCACCTCGCCCCTCCCCTCCCCACCCTCCCCCCAGACCACGAGGTACGCGATCATGCGACGCACCACCTCGGGGACGGCCGCCGTGCTCACCGCACTCTGCGCCGTCCTCCTGTCCCTGCTCGGCGCCGCCGGCACCGCCCACGCGGCGCCCGTCACCGTGACCAACGCCGCCCAGTTCACCGATCCGGCGGGCAACCCCGTCCACGCCCACGGCGGCGGGGTCGTCAAGGTCGGCGCGTTCTACTACTGGTTCGGTGAGAACCGCAACGTCGACAACAGCTTCAAGTACGTCTCCGCCTACCGTTCCACCGACCTGAAGACCTGGGAGTTCCGCAACCACGTCCTCACCGCGAGCAGCCACCCCGAGCTCGCGGGGGCGAACATCGAGCGGCCGAAGGTGATGTACAACGCCTCCACCGGCAAGTTCGTGATGTGGATGCACAAGGAGGGCAGCGCGACCGACTACTCCGAGGCCCGTGCCGCGGTCGCCGTGTCGGACACCGTCGACGGCGACTACTCCTGGCAGGGCAGCTTCCGGCCCCTCGGCCACATGTCCCGGGACATCACCACGTTCGTCGACACCGACGGCACCGGCTACATGATCTCCGCGGCCAACGAGAACGCCGACCTCCACGTCTACCGCCTGACCGCGGACTACACCGACATCGCGGCGCAGGTGCAGAAGTTGTGGCCCGGCCAGTGGCGCGAGGCCCCGGCGATGTTCAAGCGCAACGGCGTGTACTTCCTGCTCACCTCGGGCGCCACGGGCTGGTCGCCGAACCAGCAGAAGTACGCCACGTCGACCAGCGTGACCGGCACCTGGAGCGGTCTGAAGGACATCGGCGACTGGACCACCTACGGATCCCAGACGGCGTACGTGCTGCCGGTCCAGGGCACGTCCGGCACCTCGTTCCTCTACATGGGCGACCGCTGGGGCAACTCCACGGGCGGCATGGTCAACGACTCCCAGTACGTCTGGCTCCCCCTGAACTTCCCCACCAAGACCACCATGACCATGGACTACTACCCCCAGATCACCGTGGACACGGCCGCGGGCAGGGTGCGGGGGCTCGGAACCTGGGAGACGCTGACCGCCTCGCACAGCGGCAAGTGCGCCGATGTCGCCGACCGCTCCACCGCCGACGGGGCCGCCCTCGTCCAGTGGGGCTGTGCGAACAGCGTCAACCAGCAGTTCTGGCTGAAGCCCGCCGGCACCGGCCGGGTGCAGATCATCGCCCGCTACAGCGGCAAGTGCCTGGCCCCGAAGGACGGGTCGACCGCGGACGGCGCCGCGATCGCCCAGTACCCCTGCGACGGAACGACCGCCCAGCAGTGGACGGTGACCGGCTCCGGCGGCACCGTGCAGGTCTCCGCCTCGGCGAGCGGCAAGTGCCTCGACGTGACGAACCAGTCCACCTCCGACGGCACGGCGCTCATCCAGTGGAGCTGCAACAGCGGCGCCAACCAGCAGTGGCTCCGCACGGCCGCCTGACACAGCCCGGACCACCCAGGGGCAGGCCACGCCCCCGATGCGGCCTGCCCCGCCCCACCCCGTCCCGCCCCACCCCGTCCCGCCCCCATCACTCGTCGACGCCACTTCGGTCGCCACGGCCCCCGCCAGCGGCCTTTCCGTGATCGACGCCCATCGATCCGATCAGGGAGACCCGACCATGCGCCTCACCAGAGAACGACCCCCCACCCGCGCCCGCAGGAGCGGCGCGGTGCTGGGCATGGCCGCCCTTCTCGCGACCGGTCTCGCGCCCGCGGCCTCCGCGGCGGCCGCGGCGGCCGAGGAGACCGGCCAGGCCGGCCAGGCCGTGACCGTACGACTCGACCCCAGCTACCAGCAGCAGCCGTTCAAGGGCTGGGGCACCGCGCTGGCCTGGTTCGCGAACGTCACCGGAGGGTGGCCGGACGCCCAGCGCGACGCGCTCGCCGACGCCCTGTACGGCGCGGACGGCCTCGGCTTCACCATCGCCCGCTACAACATCGGTGGCGGCGACAGCCCGGAGACCACCCCCTACATGAGAACCGGCGGCGCCGTCCCCGGCTGGTGGAACCGTCCCGGGCCCGAGTCCCCCGACTGGTGGGACCCGGCCGACCCCACGCACTGGAACCCGGGCGCCGACGCCAACCAGCGCTGGTGGCTCACCGCCGCCAAGGCGCGTGGCGCCGACACCTTCGAGGCGTTCTCCAACTCGGCGCCGTACTTCATGACCAACAGCGGCCTCGTCTCGGGCAACTGGAACGCGGGGGAGGACAACCTCCGCTCCGACCAGTACGAACGGTTCGCGGCCTACCTCTCGGGCGCGATGAAGCGCGCGCAGGACGCCACCGGTGTCACCTTCGACACACTCTCCCCCCTCAACGAACCCCGCACCGACTACTGGGGCGCGGGCGGCCGCCAGGAGGGCTCCCACTGGGACCCCGCCTCCCAGGCGCGCATGCTCACCACCCTGCGGGCCCGGCTGAACGCCGACGGCGTCAGCACGCGCGTCGCCGCCATGGACGAGACCAATCCGAACACCTTCCGTGCCAACTGGGACACCTACGACGCTGCCGCCAAGGCCGCTGTCGGCCAGCTCAACACCCACACGTACAGCACCGGCGGACGTACCGGAGTGCGTGACATCGCCAAGGGGACGGCCACCCCGCTGTGGATGTCCGAAGTCGACCTCGGCGGCAGCGTCGGACAGAGCTTCACCGACATGAGCCCCGCCCTCGACCTCACCCAGCGCGTCAACGAGGACTTCCGCGAACTGGAGCCCCGAGCCTGGGTGTTGTGGCAGGCGGTCGAGGACTACGAGAACATGACGCCGGGCCGCGAGAACTCCAACTGGGGGCTCATCCAGACCGACTTCACCCCGGAGGACGCGGCCACCGAACCGCTCCGGAAGAACAAGAAGTACTGGGCGCTGGCGAACTACACCAAGTTCATCCGTCCCGGCGCCCGCGTGATCAACACGGACAACGCCGACACGTTCGCGGCGCTGCGGCCGGCCGGCGGGGGAGCGGTCGTCGTCCACACCAACCCGACCGGCGAGCCGCAGCGGCTCACCCTGAACCTAGGCGGCTTCCAGAACGTGGGCACCACGGCCGTCCAGCGCTACACCACCGACGGCACCAAGAACCTCCAGCGCCAGAGCGACCTCACCCCCGTGGGCAAGACGCTCACCACCACCGTGGGCGCGGGCTCCGTCACCACCTTCGTCCTGCCCGGCGCGACGGGCGTGAACGTCTCCGACACCACGGCCCCCACCGGCGCCGCGCGCCAGCTGCTCAACGACCACAGCGGCAAGGCCCTCGCCGTCGCCACCAGCGGCGGCCGGAGCACGCTGGTCCAGCGCACCTCCAGCCCGTCCACGGCGGCGCAGCAGTGGCGGTTCACCAAGCTGTCCTCGGCCGATTGGAGCAACACCGCGGCCTACCGCGTCACCAGCGTCCTCAACGGCAAGGCGCTCGCCGCACAGGGGGACTCCCTCGCCCTCGTGAGCGCGGGCACCGCCGCCGAACAGCGGTGGATGCTGTCCACGACGGGCGACGGCCCTCTCACCCTCGTGAACAGCGCGAGCGGCAAGCTCCTCGACGTCAGCGGCGAGTCCTCCGCCGACGGCGCGCCCGTCGGCGTGTACCGTCCGACGACCGGGGCCAACCAGTCCTGGACCGTCCGCAGCCTCGCGGCGGACACCTGGGCGCCCCTGCGGATGAGGCACAGCGGGAAGTGCCTGGACGTGACCGGAGCCTCGACCGCCGACGGCGCCCAGGTGGTCCAGTACACCTGCGGCGGCGAGACCCACCAGCAGTGGTCCCTGCGCCCGGCCGGCGGCGGCTACGTCAACATCGTTGCCCGGCACAGCGGGAAGTGCCTCGATGTCACCAACGAGTCGACCGCCGACGGCGCCATCGTCTTCCAGTACGCCTGCAACGGCGGCACCAACCAGCAGTGGTCGGTACTCAGGTCGCCCGACGGCTTCGTCACGCTGCTCGCCCGCCACAGCGGGAAGTGCCTGGACGTGAGCGGGGCCTCCACCGCCGATGGCGCCGACATCGTCCAGTACGGCTGCTCCGCCACGCCGAACCAGCAGCTCACCACGTCGTAGAAGCCGCCGGTACGGCATCCACACCACGCCGCCGCTCGCACCACCTGACAGCGCTCTGCTGCATGCCGAACCCCAAGCGCTACGGGACGCCACCGGTACAGACGCCCGAGCTGCCCTGGCCGGGGCCGAGCCCGGGGACAGCATGCCGGCGGCGTCCGACGTCTGACCCGCCGCCGGGCGGGCCGGGCCTCGCATCCTGTGATACGAGGACGGCCCGCCCGGCGACGTCGAATGGGCCGGGCCTGTGCCCGCCGCGCGCGACCGCCCGCACGGCGAGCAGGGTGCGGGTGCCGGGGCGGCAGGAGGACTCCACCGGATACTCGGCGCAGTGGGCCCCGCTGCCGCGGGAGGTGTTCCCCGAGGCCCGGTTCGCGCACATGTTCCGGAACGGGACGGGGCGGGTAGGACTGCGCGGTGTCGATGAGCCGGCACGTCGGGCTTCGTCCGACGAGTCGCGCGGCCTTCTGGACAGCACGCGTGTCACCGTCGAAGCCCGCTATCGAGAAGCCGTCACGCGGCACGTGCCCGGGGTCGCCGGAGTGATCGGGCATGACGCGGGCTGGGCCGACGAGGCAGGGGTGGGATTCCCGAAAGCCGGGAAGGCGTTGCGTCCCGCGCTCGTAGTGGCTGATTCGATTGGAACGAAAGTTCGCATTTGCATACCCCCTGGAGGTATGGGGGACGGCTTGTGCATGGACAAGATGAACTGGCACCTGCAAGGCGAGTGGTTCGACGTCTGCAGCTGCTCACTGCCCTGCCCCTGCACCTTCGCCCAGGCACCGACGAACGGCGCCTGCCTGTTCACCCTTGTGTGGCAGGTCCACGAGGGGCACTTCGACGATGTACGGCTCGACGGCCTCGCGGTCGTCGCGCTGGGCGAGTTCGCCGGCAACATGTGGGCGGAGAACACGGACGCGCGGATGAGCGTGATGTTCTACATCGACGCCGCGGGCACCCGTGCGCAGCGCGACGCGCTGGAGGAGATCTTCCGGGGCAACGTCGGCGGATGGCCCGGCACGTTCGGCGCACTGATCGGGGAAGTGCGCGACGTACGGTACGCCCCGATCACGTTCGACGCGGCCGAGGACCTGGCGTACTGGCGCGCGTCCGTGTCGGACCAGGTGAGCGTGGGCGCGACGGCGCTCACCGGCCCCACCAGCGACCCGACCCGGCGCGTCCAGCTGGTCAACGCTCCGGGAGCGGAGGTCGGGCCCGGACAGGTGGCGACGTGGGGCGTCGTGCGGGCGGACCGGGCCGAGGGGTTCGCGTTCTCCCGCCCGTACCGCGGCGGGTCGAGCAAGCACTTCTCCTTCGACTGGCGACCCGAAGCCTGAGCCTACGGGCGCGGGACCGGCCCGCATTACGGGAGGTCGTCGGCCCCGGCCACGGCCGGGCGGGCGACCGGATC
>NZ_JBEZHM010000047.1:0-73786 GCF_040650575.1 Streptomyces sp. NPDC048659
TCGGTGCGCACGACCTGGGCCTCGTGGGCCTTCGGCGCCTTGCGTGCGGGCTGTTCTGCCACTGCGGTCTCCCCGTGAACGGTCCAAAAACTTAGCCGGTGCGTGCGCACCGGGCCCACGGCGGGGTCCGTCCGACCGCCGACCGCCATCCTGCGGGCGGCGGTCCGTCGGGGGTCAGTCCGTGCCGGACTCCATCGCGGCGGCGTCCAGCAGCTCGTCCTCGGCGGAGACCTCGCCGCGCGAGGCGATCGCCTGGGCGCCGCCCTCGGGCAGCTCGGCCATGGTGCCGATGAGGCCGGTCGCGGCGGCCTGGGCGGCGCCGATCGCGGGGCTGCCGCCGCCGATCAGGCCGAGGCCCGCGTACTGCTCCAGCTTGGCGCGGGAGTCGGCGATGTCCAGGTTCCGCATGGTGAGCTGGCCGATCCGGTCCGTCGGGCCGAAGGCCGAGTCCTCGGTGCGCTCCATGGACAGCTTGTCCGGGTGGTAGCTGAAGGCGGGGCCCTTGGTGTCGAGGATCGAGTAGTCCTCGCCGCGCCGCAGCCGCAGGGTGACCTCGCCGGTGACGGCGGCGCCGACCCAGCGCTGGAGGGACTCCCGGACCATGAGCGCCTGCGGGTCCAGCCACCGGCCCTCGTACATGAGCCGGCCGAGGCGGCGGCCCTCGTTGTGGTACTGGGCGAGGGTGTCCTCGTTGTGGATGGCGTTGACGAGGCGCTCGTAGGCGGCGTGCAGCAGCGCCATGCCGGGGGCCTCGTAGATGCCGCGGCTCTTGGCCTCGATGATCCGGTTCTCGATCTGGTCCGACATGCCCAGGCCGTGCCGGCCGCCGATGGCGTTGGCCTCCATGACCAGGTCGACGGCGGAGCCGAACTCCTTGCCGTTGATGCTGACCGGGCGGCCCTGGTCGAAGGCGATGGTGACGTCCTCGGCGGCGATCTCGACCGAGGGGTCCCAGAAGCGCACGCCCATGATCGGCTCGACGGTCTCGACGCCGGTGTCCAGGTGCTCCAGGGTCTTCGCCTCGTGGGTGGCGCCCCAGATGTTGGCGTCGGTGGAGTACGCCTTCTCGGTGCTGTCCCGGTAGGGGAGGCCGTGGGCCAGCAGCCACTCCGACATCTCCTTGCGGCCGCCGAGCTCGGTCACGAAGTTCGCGTCGAGCCACGGCTTGTAGATCCGCAGGTGCGGGTTGGCCAGCAGGCCGTAGCGGTAGAACCGCTCGATGTCGTTGCCCTTGTACGTCGAGCCGTCGCCCCAGATCTGGACGTCGTCCTCCAGCATCGCCCGGACGAGCAGCGTGCCGGTGACGGCGCGGCCCAGCGGGGTGGTGTTGAAGTAGGCGCGGCCGCCGGAGCGGATGTGGAACGCGCCGCAGGCGAGCGCGGCCAGGCCCTCCTCGACGAGCGCGGCGCGGCAGTCGACCAGGCGCGCGATCTCCGCGCCGTACGCCTGGGCGCGGCCGGGCACCGACGCGATGTCGGGCTCGTCGTACTGGCCGATGTCGGCCGTGTAGGTGCAGGGCACGGCGCCCTTGTCGCGCATCCACGCGACCGCGACCGAGGTGTCGAGACCGCCGGAGAAGGCGATGCCGACGCGCTCGCCGACCGGGAGGGAGGTGAGGACCTTAGACATGGCAATATTATGCATCAAGACGCATGGTCATGCAAAGCCCTGTGTCGCCAGGTCTCCGCGGCCCCTCCCGCTGTCCGGAAACCGGGGGTGCGGGTGGTGCGCTTCCTCCCCGCTCCCCGATAGTCGTCGGCGGGGCAGCAGCGCCGGACCCGACGGACTGGGGAGCACGTGGACGCACAGGACGCGCGACAGCAGGTCATCATCTCCGGGGACACCCCCCGCGGCACCGGCCGGGGTCCCGCCCCGGACCCCGCACGCCGCCTCCGCGCGACCGCCGTCGGCGGCGTCGCCGTACTGCTGTGGGCCTCGCTCGCCCTCTTCACCACGCTCACCGGTCGGATCCCGCCGCTCCAGCTCACCGCCATGGCCTTCGCCGTCGGCGGGCTGATCGGGCTGCCGCGCGCCCTGCGCGGCGGCGCCGCCCTCGCCCGCCGGCTGCCGCCGGGCGCCTGGGTGCTGGGTGTCGGCGGGCTCTTCGGCTACCACTTCTTCTACTTCCTGGCCCTGCGCAACGCCCCGCCCGTCGACGCCGGCCTCATCGCCTACCTGTGGCCGCTGCTGATCGTCCTGCTCTCCGCGCTGCTCCCGGGCGAGCGGCTGCGCTGGTGGCACCTGGCGGGCGCGGTGCTCGGGCTCGGCGGCACCTTCCTGCTCGTGACCGGCGGGCAGGGCGTCCACTTCCAGGGCGCGTATCTGCTCGGCTACGTCGCCGCCGCCGTCTGCGCCGTCGTGTGGTCCGTGTACTCGGTCGCCAACCGGCGCTACCCGCAGGTCCCCACCGACGCCGTGGCCTTCTTCTGCCTGGCCACCGCCGTGCTCGCCGCCGTCGCCCACCTGCTCTTCGAGACCACCGTCCGCCCCGAGGGCTGGCAGTGGCTCGCCGTCCTCGCCCTGGGTGTCGGGCCGGTCGGCGGCGCGTTCTACGTCTGGGACCACGGCACCAAGCACGGCGACATCCGGCTCCTGGGCACGGTCTCCTACTTCGCCCCGCTGCTCTCCACCGGTCTCCTGGTGGCGACGGGACGGGCCGCCGCGAGCTGGCCCGTCGCCGTCGCCTGCGTGCTGATCACCGGCGGCGCGATGCTGGCCTCGGCCGAGGCCCTGCGCTCAGCGCGCCGCCGGGACTAGCGACCGGCACCGGTCAGGCGCCGACCGGCAAGGCGCCGACCGGCAAGGCGCCCGACCGGCAAGGCGCCACACGGTCAGGCGCCGACCGGTCAGGCGTCGACCGGCCAAGTCCCCCGGCGGACCATTTCGGTCACCTTCTCGGCGCCGTTGGCCCGTACGAGGAGCTCAAGCCGCATCCGCTCGATGTCCTCCGCGCTCCACTTCTCCGTGGCCATCGTCGCCTTCTCGTGCGACCAGCCGTTGTCGTAGTGCCGTACGACGTAGTCCTTCTGGAAGTCCCACATCTTGGTGCCCGGCAGCGGGGTGACGATGAACGGGTTGGCGTAGGCCATGCCGTGGCCCATCAGCGTCACCGCGTAGTCGATCGTCTTCTCGATCTGCTCCAGCGACTCCACGTACGGCTCGGCGCCCGGCCGCTCCGGCGGGTTCACGAAGCCGAGCATGAAGCCGCCGGTGACCTGGATGCCGTACTCCGTGAACATCTCCACGATCTCGCCCGTCGCCTGCTGGAAGGCGTTGAGCCGCGGCTTGCCCGACTGCTCCAGGCTGTCCTCGTTGGCGCTCTCCACCGCGAGGTACACGCTGTAGCAGCCGCCGTCCGCCATCGCCCGGATGAGGTCCCGGCAGGTCAGCCCGTCGCGCATCGCGGCCAGCACGTTGCGGAAGTTGGGGTTGCGCCGCTCCGACTCGGCCATCGTGGCGGCGAAGCTCTCGCCCAGGTGCAGCAGCACCAGGTTGAACAGGCTCAGCCCGCCCTCCTCGACCCACGGCAGGTCGTGCTTGCGCAGCAGCTCGAAGACCCGCATCGCGTACAGCGGGTCGTGCAGCAGGTGGTCGTCCTCGATCAGGACCTCCGTCACCCCCTGCTTGGTGATCTCCGCGAGGTGCAGGTCGAACCAGTCGGTGCCGAGCGCCCGCCACGGGCCGTTCACCATCGGGATGTAGCAGAAGTCGCAGCCGACGTTGCAGCCGATCGTCGAGAAGATCTGCGCCCACGAGCCGTGCGTCCGCACCCGCTTGCCCGAGGAGTGGTAGCCCTGCTCGTAGCGGCTCATGTCGAGCAGCCCGAAGTCGGGCAGCGGCATCATCCCGAGCCGCTGGTCGAGCCCCTGCCGCTTCGGCAGGATCCGCATGTACGGGGAGTTGGCCGTGGTGCGGACGATCGCGCCGTCCCCGCGCCGGTACGCGAGACCCGGCACGGCGTCGATGTCGCCGCCCTCCTCGGTCAGCGCCAGGAGCAGGGCCGTGAAGGTCTGGTCCGCCTCGTTGATGACGATGTGGTCGAACGGCGAGTCCGGCACCGAATAGCGCCAGTCGCCGCTCGGGTGCGCCCCGCCGGTGACCGTCACGATCGACGGGTCGATGTCCTTGACCAGGTCCGCGAGGGCTCTGGCGTTGCCCCACTGGACGGTGTAGATGCACTGGACGCCGACCACGTCCGGGTCGTACTCCTCGATGATCGCCCGTAACCGGGCGTCGTCGAGGCCGTAGCGGACCAGACCGCTGCCGCCGCCGAGGTCCACCAGGTGCCGCTCCTGCTCCCAGCCCTCGAAGGGCGAGTCGACGATCTTCACGTCGAAGCCCGAGAGCCGGGCGTTGGTGGCGATGCGGAGCAGGCCGATCGGGGTGCCGGCCCGCTTCATGACCTCGAAGGTGTTCAGGCCGAGGTCCCGGAAGCTGCTCCGCTCCGGGGAGGGCTCCACGACCCGGGTGTAGGAGGGGACGAGCAGCAGGACCCGCGGCTGCTCGCCGTGGGCGCGCCGCCGGGTGCCGGACACCGACGTACGCAGGGAGGGGCGCCCCAGGTGCCGCAGCGGCGCGCGCTGCGGGGCACTGGAGAACGCGATGGAGGGATTCTCGATGAGCACGGGCGAAGAGGAAACGTTTCGCGACACGAGCGCTCCAGCTGTCCGATGCGAATGGACAATGAGCTCAGATCGTGAACCCACGCGGTCCGCCGGGGCGGTGTTTTCCCGCTCAATGGCGCGATTTCACGGGCCTGGGGCCCAAGGCGTCCGAATCCGGTGGAGACGGCGTGGCGACTCCGTGGGGACGCCGTGAATGGTCGCCGTCCGGGCTTGGGTCTACTGTCGACATATAGGCCAGAGGTGCGCCGGCGCCCCCGCGGTCTCGGAGGCGGAATCGCGCGGCGCGCGAAAGGAGCCTCCCATGACCCGTACATTGCGCGCCGCCATCGCCCTGACGGGGACGGCGATCCTCTCCCTGGGCGTGGTCTCGACCAGCGGGGCGCTCCAGCCGGCGTCCGCTCCGGCCAGGGCCCAGGACGTGAGGATCGGTCTGCTCCTCCCGGAGAGCAAGACCACGCGGTACGAGAAGTTCGACCGCCCCTACATCGAGCAGAAGATCCAGGAGCTGGCGCCCGGCGCCCACGTCGACTACTACAACGCCGCCGAGAGCGCCACCACCCAGCAGCAGCAGGTCAACACGGCGCTCGCCAAGGGCGACAAGGTGCTGATCCTGGACGCGGTCGACTCCAAGTCGATCCAGTCCTCCGTGCAGAAGGCCCATGACGCGGGTGTGAAGGTCGTTGCCTACGACCGCCTCGCCCAGGGCCCGGTCGACTCCTACGTCTCGTACGACAACCGCGAGGTCGGCAGGCTCCAGGGCCAGGCGCTGCTCGACGCCCTCGGCGCCAAGGCGAAGACCGGCGAGATCGTGATGCAGAACGGCTCGCCGACCGACCCGAACGCCGCCGAGTTCAAGGCCGGCGCGCACTCCGTCCTCGACGGCAAGGTGAAGATCGGCAAGGAGTACGACACGCCCAACTGGGACCCGAACAACGCCAACCAGCAGATGTCCGGGGCCATCGCCGCCCTCGGCAAGGACAAGATCGTCGGCGTCTACTCGGCCAACGACGGGCTCGCCGCGGGCATCTCCACCGCCCTTCAGGCGGCGGGCATGAACGTGCCGCTGACCGGCCAGGACGCCCAGCTCGACGCGATCCAGCGGATCCTGCTGGGCACCCAGACCATCACCGTCCAGAAGCCGTACAAGCCCGAGGCCGACATCGCCGCCACGATGGCCGTCGACTTCGCCCAGGGCAAGACCCTGCCCGCGGGCCTGACCCCCGTCACGGTCACCAGCGGCAGCGGCCAGAAGGTGCCCTCGACCCTGCTCAAGCCGGTCGTGGTCGACAAGGGCAACATCAAGGACACGGTCGTCAAGGACGGCATGTACACGGTCCAGGAGATCTGCACCCCGGCCTACGCGGCGGCGTGCAAGCAGGCCGGCCTGATGTAGGCGGAGACGGTCGCGGTCGGAGGCGGTGGACGTGCCGGAAGCACCTGTGCTGACGCTGCGGGGGATATCCAAGCGGTTCGGCGCGGTCCAGGCCCTCTCGGGCTTCGACCTGGAGGTCCGGGCCGGTGAGGTCGTCGCCCTGGTCGGCGACAACGGCGCCGGGAAGTCCACCGCCGTCAAGACGATCGCCGGGGTCGCCCCGCCCGACGAGGGGGTCATCACCTGGCAGGGGCGGCCGGTCTCGATCGGCCGCCCGCACGACGCCCAGAGCCTCGGGATCGCCACCGTCTACCAGGACCTCGCCCTGTGCGACAACCTCGACGTGGTCGGCAACCTCTTCCTCGGCAGGGAGCTGCGCCGCTTCGGGATCCTCGACGAGGTCCGCATGGAGCGGCGCGCCCGGGAGCTGCTCGACACCCTCTCCATCCGCATCCCCAGCGTCCGCATCCCCGTCGCCTCGCTCTCCGGCGGGCAGCGCCAGACGGTGGCGATCGCCCGCTCGCTGATCGGCGACCCCAGGGTCGTCATCCTCGACGAGCCGACCGCCGCGCTCGGCGTGGAGCAGACCGCCGAGGTCCTCGACCTGGTCGAGCGGCTGCGCGGCCAGGGCCTCGGCACCATCCTCATCAGCCACAACATGGTGGACGTGATGGCCGTCGCCGACCGGATCGCGGTGCTGCGGCTCGGCCGCAACAACGGCTTCTTCGACGCGCGCTCGACCACCACCGAGGAGATCATCTCCGCGATCACCGGGGCCGCCGACAGCGCCGTCACCCGCCGTCAGGCCCGTATCCGCGAGGAACGGGAAGCGCGCGGCGAGCACGGGGAGGAACGGTGAGCCGCCCCGGGGACCCCGGCGCCGACCGGACCGCCCCCGACGCGACCCCCGCCGTGGACAGCCGGCTGATCGTGCGCGAGGAGGGGGTGCGCGGATACGCCGGGGAGTTCCGCCGCAAGCTGCGCAGCGGCGAACTGGGCTCGCTGCCCGTCGTGGTGGCCGTCATCGTCATCTGGACGGTCTTCGGCAGCCTCAACAGCGCGTTCCTGTCCGCGCAGAACCTCTCCGACCTCAGCCAGCAGATCGTCGGTACGGGCATGATCGCGGTCGGCATCGTCTTCGTGCTGCTGCTCGGGGAGATCGACCTGTCCGTCGGCTCGGTGAGCGGCCTGTGCGCCGCGATCTTCGCCGTGCTCAACGTCATCAACGGGATGAACCAGTGGCTGGCGCTGCTGGTGGCGCTCGCCGGGGGAGCGGCGGTCGGCCTGATCCACGGCTTCTTCTTCGCGAAGGTCGGCGTGCCCGCCTTCGTCGTCACCCTGGCCGGCAACCTGGCCTGGAACGGGCTCATGCTCCAGGTGCTCGGCAGCAGCGGCACGGTGAACATCCCCAGCGACAGCGTGGTCTCCGAGCTGTACTCGACGATCTTCCACAGCCCGGCCGCCGCCTACGTGGCCGCGGGCGTCGGCGTCGGGCTCTTCCTGCTCGCCTCGCTGCTCGACGCGCGGCGGCGGCGGGCGGCCCGGGTGCCCTTCCGGCCGGTCGCCGAGATCGTGCTGCGGACGGCGGTCATCGGCGCCATCGCCTTCGCCGCCGCGTACATGCTCAACCGCTACCAGGGGCTTCCGCTGGCGCTGCTGGTCTTCCTGGTGCTGCTGGTGGTCCTCGACTTCGTGCTGCGGCGCACCCGGTACGGGCGCCAGGTCTTCGCCGTCGGCGGCAACATCGAGGGCGCCCGGCGGGCGGGCATCAGCGTGCCGTTCGTCCGGATGAGCGTCTTCACGGTCTCCGGCCTGATGGCGGCGGCCGGCGGGCTCTTCCTCGCCGGGCAGATCCAGTCGGCGAGCCAGACCTCCGGCGGCGGCAACCTGCTGATGAACGTCATCGCCGCCGCGGTCATCGGCGGCACCAGCCTGTTCGGCGGCCGGGGATCGGTCTGGTCGGCGCTGCTCGGCTCGCTGGTGATCGGCTCGATCCAGTCCGGCATGAACATCATGGGCGTCAGCAACGCCGTCCAGTTCATGATCACCGGCTCGGTGCTGCTCGCCGCCGTGGTCGTCGACTCGCTCTCCCGGCGCAGCCAGAAGGCGGCGGGGCGGGCCTGACGGGAGCGGCGCGGGGCGTGGTGGGCCCCGCCTCGGCGACCAAGATCATCTCGTGCAGAATGACCCGTATGACCCTGACGAACACACCCAGGACGGCCACGGTCGACGACGCCGCACTCCTCGGCGGCATCCTCACCCGCGCCTTCGACGACGACCCGATGATGCGCTGGTTCTTCCCGGACGAGGCGACCCGCGCCGCCGCCATGGAGCGCTACTTCACCACGCTCTTCACCCGTCAGTACGTCCACCACGGGGTCTGTGAGCGCACCGACGCGGCCGTCTCCTTCTGGGTGCCCGCCGAGGCGCAGGACAAGGCGGTGCCGGACGCGGACACCATCGAGGAGCTGAAGGCCATCCTCGGCGACCGGGTCCCGGAGTTCGGCGCCGCCGTCGCGACCGCCGCCGCGCACGCGCCCGAGGAGCCGCACTGGTCCCTGTCGCTCATCGGGGCCGACCCGGCGGCGCAGGGGCGGGGGCACGGGGCGGCCCTGCTGCGCTCGGGCCTGGCGCGGGCGGACGCGGCCGGCGAGCCGGTCTACCTGGAGTCGTCCAAGGCGGCCAACCTCCCGGTCTACGAGCACTTCGGCTTCGCCGTCCGCTCCGAGATCCCGCTGCCCGGCGACGGCCCGACGCTCTGGGGCATGTGGCGCGAGCCGCGCGCGTAGCGCCGCCGGGAACGGGGGTGCCCCGGAGGTCTGGTGGACCTCCGGGGCACCCGGGTGCGGCGCGGTACCGGGTTACGGGACGAGGCGCAGCAGGCGGTTCGGGGAGCCGGTGCCCGGGCTGGTCACCTTGTTCGGCGTGGCCGCGTTGACCAGGGCCGTGGCGACCTGCGCCGGGGTGGCGGAGGTGTGCCCGGCCAGGTAGACGGCGGCGGCACCGGCGACGTGCGGGGTGGCCATCGAGGTGCCGGAGATGGTGTTGGTGGCCGTGTCGCTGGTGTTCCAGCCCGCGGTGATGGAGACACCGGGGGCGAACAGGTCGAGTATGGAGCCGTAGTTGGACCAGCTCGGCTTCGCGTCCGCGCTGTCCGTGGCGCCGACGGTGATCGCGGCCGGGACCCGGGCGGGGGACGAGTTGGAGGCGTTCGCCCCCGAATTGCCCGCGGCGACCGCGTAGGTGATGCCGTCCGCGATGGAGTTCTTCACCGCGTTGTCGAGGGTGGTGGAGGCGCCGCCGCCGAGCGAGAGGTTGGCGACGGCGGGCGCGCCCGCCGCGTGGTTCGCGGTCACCCAGTCGATGCCCGCGATGACCCCGGCGGTGGTGCCGGAGCCGTTGTTGTCGAGCACGCGGACGGCCACGATCCTCGCCGCCTTCGCCACGCCGTACGTGGTGCCCGCGATGGTGGTGGCGACGTGCGTGCCGTGCCCGTTGCCGTCCTGCGCCACGGTGTCGCCGTCGACCGCGTCGTAGCCGTTCACGGCCCGCCCGGCGATCTCGGTGTGGGTGATCCGGACCCCGGTGTCGATGACGTACGCGGTGACACCAGAGCCCGCGCTGTCGGGGTAGACGTACGTGCCGTTCAGCGGCAGGTTCGGCTGGTCGATCCGGTCCAGGCCCCAGGGCGCGTTGGTCTGGGTGGCGTCCGCGCGGACGATCTGGTTCTGCTCGACGGACGCGACGGCCGGGTCGGCGGCGAGCCTGCGGGCGGCGGCGGCGTCGAGGCGCGCGGTGTAGCCGTTGAGCGCGGAGCCGAAGGTCTTGCCGACCGTGCCGCCGTAACCGGCGATCAGCCCGCGGCCCTTGGCGGAGCCCGCCTGGAAGCCCGCGCCCTGCTTGAGGGTGACGATGTAGCTGCCGGGGACCGCGTCGGCCGAACCGGCCGCGAGCACCACGCCCTCGGCGGGGGTGGCCTGGGCCGGGACGGCGGCGAAGGTGCCCAGGAGGGCCGCGGCGGTCGCGGCGGAGACGGTCAGGGCGAGCCGGGTCTTGGTGTTCCGGGGAAGTGCCATGGTGAGGGAGTCCTCCTCTTGGCGGCGCGCCCGGGGTGGGCGGCGCGACGGTGGGGGCTGCGTCGGTGCGCGTGCTCCGCCGGGAGCGGGGGTGCGGCGTTCCCGGCGTGTGCAGCAGCCTGACCGTGTCGAGGGGTGTGACTCAAGGGAGTTGGGGTCTTGTCATGCATCCGCCATATCGCCGCAATCGAAGACGCGATGAACGCGGATCAACCGGACAGTCAAAGAGTGAGGTCCGGCCAATGGCGTGATCTGGAGGGAGTGCGGCGAGGGGGTGGGGGGTGTCCGCGCGTGCCGCGCCGGAAGTCCGGACAAACGGGACATACCTCAGTGCCTGCGGTATGCCTTTCCCATGGATCCCCACCGGCAGGCCGCCACCGCCCCCCGACTCGGCCGGAGCGGCGGCCGGCTGCTGCTCGCCGTCCCCTTCGCGCTCATCGCGGTGGTCACCGTCGTGGACGTCCTCTCCCCGCCCGATGTGCACCTCGGGCCCTTCCTGATCGCCGCCCCGGCCGTCACCGCCTCCTTCGCGGGCGCCCGGATGACCGCCTTCGTCGGCGCCGTCGCCGTCCTCGCCCAGGCGGTGGTCGCGGGCGCCCGGACCAGCGTCGTCGACCTCAACCACACGTACCAGATCATCGCCCTGGTGCTGATCTCCGTCATCGCCACCTTCTTCGCCCACCTGCGCGAACGCGACGAGGACCGGGTCCGGCGGCTGCGCTCCATCGCCCACGCGGCCCAGAGCGTCGTCCTGCGCCCGCTTCCACACCGCGCCGGCCCCCTGCACATCGCCTCCGTCTACCTCGCGGCCGAGGAGGAGGCCCAGATGGGCGGCGACCTCTACGCGGCGGCCCGCACCGCGACCGGGACCCGGCTGCTCATCGGGGACGCCCGCGGCAAGGGCCTCGACGCCGTCGGCGAGGCGTCCCTCGTCCTCGGCGCCTTCCGGGTCACCGCCCGCCGCGAACAGGAACTCCCCGACCTCATCGGCCACCTGGAGGCGGGAGTCGGCTCCGACGCGCTCGACGACCCGCGCCCCGGCCCCGGCCCGGAGGCCGCCGGGACGGGCGCCGACGGCGCCGACGGCGCCGACGAGGCGTTCGTCACCGCCCTGGTCCTCGACATCCCCGACCGCGAACCCGTCGTACGGCTCGTCAACTGCGGGCACCCGCCGCCGCTGCTCCTTCGCCGGGGCCGGGTGATCCCCCTCGACACCGCCGACGCGAGCCCCCCGCTCGGACTCTCGGACGTCCTCGCGCCCGACGTCACCGTGGAGACCTTCCCCTTCGACGTCGGCGACGTGCTGCTCCTCTACACCGACGGGGTCGTCGAGGCCCGCGACAGCTCCCGCGCCTTCTACCCCCTCGTGGAGCGCCTGGAGGGCTGGACCGACGCCGACCCGCCGACCCTGCTCGGCCGGCTCCGCGCCGACCTCCAGGCGTACGCGGGCGGCCACCTCGGCGACGACGCGGCCCTCGTCGCCGTCGAACGGCTCGCCCCGGAGCCGTGACCGGGCGCCGCCCGCCGGTCAGAACTCCGGCAGCGACGGGTCCGGCGTCCACAGCTCCGGCGCGTGGACCGCCCACCGCTCGTGGTCCCGCCAGGCCCCGCCGATGTACAGATAGCCGGGCGACATGCCCTCGTGCCGGAAGCCGAGCCGTTGCACCAGGGCCAGTGAACGCGCGTTCGTCGGCTGGATGTTGGCCTCCAGCCGGTGCAGCCGCAGCTCCGTGAAGGCGTGCTCCAGCACGAGCGCGATGCCCTCCGTCATGTAGCCGCGCCCCGCCGACGGGGCGAAGGCCGCGTAGCCGAGCGAGGCGCCCTGATAGCGCCCCCGGATGATCGAGTTGATGTTGACCGTGCCCGCGGCCTCGCCCGTCTCCCGGACCCGGATCAGGAACCCGAGGTTGGAGCCGTCCTCGAAGCGGCGCATCCAGGACGTGAACTCCTCCTCGGACCCGGGCAGCTGCATCAGCGGCCCGTACAGCTCCTTGCTGGCCCGCACCAGCGCGCAGAACTCGGCCTGGTCGGAGAGGGTGAGCGGGTGGAGTGCGACCCGTGGCGGAAAGTTGACCATGGGCCAAAGGTAGGCGATCGCGCCCCGCTCACGTGCCGTCGTGCGCCCCGGCGGCCCGCCCCTCGTGACCGCGCCCCGGCTCCTCTGCGCCGGACCCCGCCCAGCCGTCCACCAGCACGAGCGCCGGACAGCTGAGATGGTGCGGGATCCGGCAGCGCGCCCCGCGCCCCGGCTCGTCGAAGGCCCCGTTCCAGGCGTACCCGCCCCCGTCCACGTACCAGCGCTGCCCCGCCTCCACCAGATGCGCGGGCACCGCGGGGCCCGGCTCGAGCAGCACGTACGCGCCGTAGTAGGTCGCCCGCCGCTCACCGCGCCGCCCGCAGTGCGGACACAGCGGCGGCGCCGGAGGCGGCGGACCGTCGGCGCCGTCGGCCCGGGCCTGCGCGCGGTCCGCGAACTCCCAGTCACGCGGGCGTGCCGCGTCGCGTTCCCCCATGTCCCGAGGTTCGGCCCCGCCGCCCCGGCCACGAAAGAGCGCGAACCGGACACCCCCGGCCGGGACGCCCGGGACACCGCGCACCGCACGCCGCCCCATGAGGCGCACCACCTCACACCGGCCCCACCCGTCACGGCCGGAACCGGAACCGGGCACCACCCGGCGGCGTCCCTTCCCGACATGAGCGAGCGCCCCGAGGACCCCGACCGCCCGGAGACTCCCGACCACACCGAGACTCCTGACCGCCCCGAGGATCCCGACCGCCCGGAGACTCCTGACCGCCCCGAAGATCCCGACCGCCCGGAGACCCGCGACCGCACCGCCACCGAGAGCGCCGGCGGCTGCCTGCTGGCCGCCACGGGAGCGCTCGCCGGGCTGGTCTACTGGTTCCCCCGCGCCGCCTACTCCCTCGACGGCGGCTTCGAGAGCCACGCCCGCGACCTGTCCGTCCTCTTCGTCGCCCTCCCGCTCATCCTGCTCGGCGCCACCGTACTGCCGCTCGTCACCTGGACGCTGACGCTCCGCCGGATCCCCGCCGCCCGCCGCCCCTGGCCCGCCGCCCTCGCCGCCCTGCTCGCCCTCGGCCTCTTCCTGTACGGCGCCGAGCTCTGCTGGCAGCCCCGCCAGGCCCCGGACCCCGGCTACGGCCCCGGCATCTGACCGCTGCCGTTCGGGTCCCGCCCGGCGCGCGTGCGCGTGCCGTGCCCGGGTCCGGGCACCGGGCCGTGGTTACCGTGGGCCGATGCGACGAGTTCCCCGGTGGGCCCTGATCTCCTCCGGCTGCGCCCCGGTCCTGCTCATCGGCGGCTGGACGGTCGCGGGCTTCCTCGAAGGACCCGGCTACGACCCCGTCACCCAGACCATCAGCGTCCTCGCCGCGTACGGGGCGCCCGGCGCCTGGGTGATGACCGGCGCGCTCCTCGGCCTCGGGGTCTGCCACCTGCTCACCGCCTGGGGGCTGCGGGCCGCCGCGCCCGCCGGACGGGTCGCGCTGGCGGCCGGCGGGGCGGCCTCCCTGGTCGTGGCGCTCGTCCCGGCGCCCAGCAGCGGGGGATCGCTCCGCCACGGCACGTTCGTCGCCCTCGGCTTCGCCTTCCTCTCGCTCTGGCCGCTGCTCGCCACCGAACGCGCCGGACCGGCCCCCTGGGGACTGCGCCCGGTGCCCGCCGTCGGGGTCACCGTCCTCATGGCCCTCGGCGCCGGCTGGTTCCTCGTCGACATGGGCCGGGACGGCGCCGCCGGCGTCGCCGAACGGCTCGTCACCTGCGTCCAGTCCGTCTGGCCGCTGGTGGTCGTGGTGTCCTGTCTGCTGTACGCGAAAGGCGGGCACCGCCCCCCGAAGGGTTCGGTGCCCGCCCCGTGATCACGTGCGCCGGGATCTGGTCAGGACACGCCGCGCGGCGCCCTGGGGCACCGCGCGGCGTCGGATCCGCCGCTCCGCGTCAGCTCACCGCGCGTCCCGCACGGTGCCCGTGATCTCCGGGCCCTCGATGGGCTCCCAGTTCTCGTCGTACGTGGTCAGCCGGCCCCGCAGCGACTCGGCGGGCTCGACGAGCGCGTCCTTGGCGGTGGGCACCCGCACCTCGGCCGTGGTCGACCCGGCCGGGACGTACACCCCGAGGTACAGGCCGCTGCCCTCCATCGCCCGGGACAGCGCCACGGGCGGGTTGGGCACCTGGCCGAGCTGCTCCTCCAGCCAGACCGGGTCGACGTCGGCCGTGTCCAGCTCGGCGCCCTCGGTGACCGGCTCCAGGATGATCGCGCCCATGATGTCCGCGTCGGCGACCTCCGAGAGCGTCAGCCGCCAGGTCAGCGCCTCGCCCTCGACGACGTCGGTGGCCACCGGGGTCAGGGTCACCTTCGGCATCGGGTCGTCGTTCTTCGCCGTCACGCCGCCGCGGTGGGCGCCGACCACGGTGCCGCGCACCGCCTTCACGAAGGCGTCCTGCCCCTCGTCGTAGCCGAACCGGGTGTTGCCCTTGACCTGCACCGGGATGTCGATGTCATGGCGTCCGGGCCGGACCGTCACCAGCCGCGAGTCGATCTGGTCGCTGCCCGGCTTCGGCACGAAGAGCCGGACCTGGCCGCTGCCCTGCCCGGAGACCCGCACCGGGATCTTGTACGTGCGGACGCCCGAGTCGCCCTCCTTGACCGTCAGCCGGCCGATGTCGACACGGGTGAGCGCCGCCGGGCGGACCGCCGGGGTACCCGGGCGCCAGCCCGAGGCGTCCATCAGCACCGCGCGGCCGTCACGGCTGCGCGGGATCAGCTCCAGCGCCGTGATCCGCTTCAGGTCGAGGCGGGCCCGGGTCGCGGCCGTCAGCGGCACGCGGACCTCGCGCGCCCAGGAGGAGGCGGTCCGGGGGCTGCCCGGCATCCCCTCGACCTTGGCGCGGCCGAGCACCGCGCGCTTGCCCGCCGCGTCGGTCACGGCCACGTCCAGCTCGGTGCCCGCGCTGTTCGGCGGCACGATCAGACGCAGCGCCAGGGACTCCGAACCGGCCAGCGACACCGGGCGCTTGTTCCGCACCGCGACCGGCGTGCCCGGACGGCCCCACTTCAGCGCCACGGCGTCACGGCCGGGCTCGGGGTTCGCCTCCCAGTACGCGAAGTGCGGCGAACCGCCCTCCTCGGGCGGCAGGCAGGAGCGGGCCGGGTCCGGGTCGATCCCGGCGCACAGGCGGCCGCCCGCGCCGGAGACCGTCACCGAGGAGCCCGGCACGAAGACGGGGGTGCGCGCCGCGCCGACGGCGTGGGTGACGACCCGCGCCGGGTCGGCGGACGGGGCGCGCCGGCCGGTGCCGTCGAGCAGCGGACGGACCTTGTCGTCGCCGTCGACGAACAGCCGCGCCGCCGCCGCGATGTACGTGGCGCCCGCGGCCTGCTGCTGCGTCGCGGTCAGCCGGGTGCGGGTGCCGGGGGAGCAGAGCGGGTCGGTGCCGTCCTCGGACGAGAAGTCGTCGTAGGCGGGCGCCTGGGCCTGGCCCGGGGTCCACTCGCTGTTGAAGTAGTTGTGGTTCGCGCCGACCATGTAGACGGAGCTGTGCAGCGCCGCGCCCTGGCTGACGCCCCGGGTGCCGTCCACGTAGATCTGGCCCTGGAGGTCGGACACGTCGCCGTCGCAGCCGGGCAGGATCGTCGTGGAGGGCACGTCGGGGGCCGGGTTCTGGCCGAAGATCGTGGGACCGATCAGGACGTTGCCGCGGATCTTCCACCGGACGGCGCCTCGGTAGCCGTCCTGGTCGGCCGGGGCCGGGTACAGGCTGTCCATCGCGGCCCGGTTGACACCCTCGCCGCCGCGCGAGTGGCCGACGAGCAGGACCCGGGAGAGGTCGGCGCCCGAGGTCGCGCGGACGGCGGCCGGCGCGGAGGCGCGGTTCGCGGCCCACCCGGCCCAGCGGGCGAGGTGCTGGCGCACGAGCGAGGAGCGGGCCTGCGCGCCGCCGTCCTCGGCCTGCCAGTCCTGGCCGTTGATGCCGTTGGCGGAGATGGAGACCGTCACGTAGCCCTGGGAGGCCAGCAGCTTCTGGGCCTTCAGATAGCCGCGGTGGCTCGGGATCGGCTTGGTGCCCGGGTCGCACGGCCAGGCGCCGGTCATGTCCTCGGTGCCGGGCTTGTAGCAGGTGGCGTGCCGCCCGTGCAGGAACAGGGCGACCGGGCGCTTGCCCGGGGCGTTCGTCGGGCCGACGACGACGGCCTGCATCTCGACCGGCTGCGGGAAGCCGGGCAGCGAGACCGAGCGGAGCGTGTACTCGCCGTCGGTGGTGCGGTAGGGGCCGGGCTTGCCCGGGTCCACCGCGTTCGCGGGCTGCTGGGCCGCCGGGCGGGCGGCCTGGGCGGACGGGCTCCGGTGCGCCGAACGGGTGGGCGCCGCGGCGTCGAGCCGCCGCCCGCCCGCCGTCACCCGCAGGTCGTCGGTCTCGCCGACGCGGACGCCGTCGAGCGGCAACCGGAAGGTCCGGCCGTCCCGTTGGGCCTCCGGCAGACCGAGCACCCGGTCCCCGGAGCGGAACTCGACCCGGGCGTCGCCCATGCGGACGGGCTCGGTCGAGGTCCACACCAGGTGGCGGTCGGCGCCGGAGCCGGATATCCGCCATCCCTCGGGGAGGCCGGGATCCCCGGCCCGGCTCCCCGGGGACGCCGAGGGCGATCCCGGTATCGGCTGCGCGGTCGCCGGCAGCGGCGACGCGGCGGCTATGGCGAGCAATGCCACGGCGGTGGTCACGCCGCGTGTGACACGTATCAAAGCGGTCTTCCTCACGGTCGGTCTCGTGAGGGCACCCGCGGTGTCCCCGGTCCCCCGGGCGTCCCCCGCCCCTGGTGCCCCCCTCGTCACGGGAGGACGAGGGGAAACACCTGTGGGTTGCCTCAAGGGACCGTCAAAAACCGGCCAGGTTAAGGGAAAACCTTTCGCCAGGGGGTGGGTGTGAGGGGGCGGACCGGGGTCCCGACTCATGCGCGGAAGGCCCGGCCGTCCAGGGTCCGTTATGGGTCCGGCGCGCTGCCCACGGGGGCGATGCCGTCGAGGCGCGGGAGCTGCCCCGGTCGGGCCCGGTCAGGCCCCGTCCACCCGGCGCAGCCGGATCGGCCGGCTCGCGTGGTCGCCCGCCGGGAGGCGCGGGTCGAGGCCGCGGTGGACCTCGTCCGTCTCCGGGTCCCGGTAGTGGGCGAACGGCCCGGGTGTGGTCGGTCCAGAGTCGGTCCGGGTAGGGGTCGCCCGGGCGAGCTCGTCGGCGGGCGGCGCGGCGAGGACGGCGACGTCCAGCGGGCGGCCCCAGCACAGGTGGCGCGGGCTGCCGTCGGCGCCGACGCGCACCGCGTACCGGGTGCGCGGGGTGCGCAGGACCGCGAGGCCGAGCGCGGGTCCGAACCGGCCGCGGGATCGGCCGCGCAAGGTCAACATGTCCTGGAAGCAGGTCATTTGGTGATCGCGAGCACGGAGGCGGCCATGAGCGTAGGGCGGCCCCTGACGGGATTTCAATACTGGAAGAAGTTATTTATTTGCTCTACGTTTCACCCGTGATTCGACATCACTCCCGGCCTCTGGTCACCGCGCCCGCCGAAACCGCGGTCCTTGCCCTCCTGTTGGCGCAGGGACCGCTCAGCAGGGTGGAGCTCGCCCGGCGCACCGGGCTCTCCTCCACGGCCGTCACCAAGGCGGCCCGGCCGCTCATCGACGACGGCTATCTGTACGAGCTGCCGCCCGAGCGCACCGCGCCCGGCGCCGGCCGCCCCGTCAACCCCCTCGCGGTCGCCCCCGACCGGGAGTTCTTCATCGGCGTGAAGGTCAGCCCCGACCACCTCTTCGGCGCCGTCTGCGACCTGCGGGCCGGCATCCGCGTCACCGCGCGCCTGCCGCTCGCCGACCGCGAATCGGCCACAGTAGCCGCCGTGTTCGCCGAGCTCGTCGACGAACTCCTGGCCCAGGAGCCCGACTTCCGCGACCGCACCCGACACGTCGGCGTCGCCGTCTCCGGCGACGTCGACCGCGAACGCGGAGTGGTCCGCCACTCCGGCATCCTCGGCTGGAGCGACGTCCCGCTCGGCACCCTGCTCACCGGCGCCACCGGCCTCGCCGTCACCGTCGAGAACGACGTGCGAGCCCTGACCGTCGCCGAGCACTGGTTCGGCGAGGGCATCGGCACCGGCTACTTCGCCCTGGTCACCATCGGCGCGGGCATCGGCTCCGCCCTCGTCGTCAACGGCGAACTGCTGCGCGGCGCCTACGGCGTCTCCGGCGAGGTCGGGCACATCTGCGTCGACCAGGCCGGGCCCCGCTGCCGCTGCGGCGCGCACGGCTGCGTCGAGGCGATCGCCTCCACCGAGGCGATCCTGCGCGCGGTCCGCGAGGCCACCGGCCGCCCCGGGCTGACCTTCGAGCAGGTCGTCGGGCTGGCCCGGGAGGGCGACCCGGCCGCCCGCGAGGCGTTCTCGCGGGCCGGGCGCGCCATCGGCGTCGGCATCGCCACCCTGGTCAACCTGGTCGGCCCGGAACGGGTGGTGGTCAGCGGCGAGGGACTCGCGGCCTACGACCTGTTCGGCCGCCACATCATGGACGCCTTCGCCGCCCACACCTTCGGCGCGGCGGCCCGCTGCCCGCTGCTGCTCCGCCCGCTCCCCTGGGAGGAGTGGTCGCGCGGCGCCGCCGCCGTCGCCATCCAGGCCCTGTTCCCGCAGTACGCGGCCACCGCCGCGACCGGCTCCGGCTGACCCCGCCGGACCCCCACCACGGCCCGCGTGCGGCCCACACCGCCCCGCGCGACCGTCCCGTACGCGTACGCAGGCACCACACCGCCCTCCACAAGGAGCCCCCGTGATACCTGGCACCACGCTCCGACGCGCGACCGCGGCCCTGGCCGTGGTCGGCGCGCTGCTCCTCGGCCTCCCGGCCGCACAGGCCGCCCCCGCCCCCGCCCCCGCTTCCGGGAGCGCGGCGGCGACCCCCGCCGTCCTCACCGGGCCGCAGCTCGCCGCCTCCTGGAGCGGCCCGCTCAGCACCCGCGGCCGGTGGATCGTCGACGCCGCCGGCAACCGCTTCAAGCTCAAGTCCGGCAACTGGGCCGGTGCCCAGGGCACGTACGAGGGCAGCGGCGACATCGGCGACGTCACCAACCACCAGGCCGACCAGAACTCCCACAACATCCCGCTCGGCCTCGACCGCACCCCCCTCGACCGGATACTCGCCGACTTCCACGCCCTCGGCCTCAACAGCATCCGGCTGCCCTTCGCCAACGCCCTCGTGCACGACACCGTCCCCGTCCCGGACACCGCCGTCGCCGCCAACCCGCAGCTCAAGGGCAAGACCCCGCTCCAGGTCATGGACGCCGTGGTCGCCGCCCTCACCGCCGACGGCTTCGCCGTCATCCTCAACAACCACACCACCAGCTACCGCTTCTGCTGCGGCCTCGACGGCAACGAGCGCTGGAACAGCGGCCAGACCACCCGCCAGTGGATCGACGACTGGGTCCTCCTCGCCAAGCGCTACCAGGACAACACCCGCGTCGTCGGCGCCGACCTGCGCAACGAGGTCCGCCGCGACACCTGGAACGACCCCAACTGGGGCTGGGGCAACGACCACGACCTCAACAAGGCGTTCGAAGAGGCCGGCAACGAGATCCTCCAGGCCGACCCGGACCTCCTGATCGTCATGGAGGGCATCAACTGGCAGGGCATCCCCACCGACATCACCCCCCACGGGCGCCCCATGCTCACCCCCGTCGCCACCCTCTCCAACACCCTCATCCGCTCCGACAAGCTCGTGTACGCCGCCCACTTCTACGGCTACACCGGCCCCAACCACACCGGCGCCACCGGCACCGGCGAGACCCACGACCTGCGCTACGAGGAGCTCACCCCCGAGGCCCTGGTCAAGGCCGTCGACGACGAGGCCCTGTTCGTCACCCGCGACGGGCAGCACTTCACCGCCCCCGTCTGGATCAGCGAGTTCGGCGCCGGCGGGCGCGGCCCCGCCGACACCCGCGAGCGCGACTGGTTCACCCGCTTCACCGACATCCTGGTCCGCAACGACACGGACTTCGCCATCTGGCCGCTCGTCGGCTGGACCGACACCGCCGGCAACCCCAACGACAGCTGGGCCCTCGTCGGCTACAGCGCGACCGGAACCCGCACCAGCGTCCTCGACCCCGGGGACTGGCGCACCGCCGACTGGACCAAGCTGACCGGCGCCCCCGCCCGCTCCGGCCGGATCGACCCCGCGCCCCGCTGGAACATGCTCAACCTGGACTACGGCGACTACGACGTCTCCGCCACCATGCTCGCCAAGCCCGACTGGTCGCCCGGCAACCGCAAGGGCAACTGCCCCGACACCCAGCGCCTCGCCGGACTCGGCCGCAGCGACAGCCGGGGCCTGTGCACCGACGTCGGCCAGCCCGCCAAGGCGAGCGGCGCCTGGACCACCGTCACCGACGAGCGGTACGTCACTGGCGGCGACTGGGCGAGCGGCTACAACAAGCTCCAGTGCCCCGACCGCACCTTCGCCGTCGGCTACAGCGTCAAGAGCAACGCCATGGCCGCCCTGCTCTGCGCCCCCGCCACCACCGCCCTGCCCACCGGCGGACGCGTGCTCTGGTTCGACCACGGCGACAACCGCCCCGCCACCGGCGGCTCCACCGCCAGCGACTGGGCCCCCGGCTACTACAAGGGCCAGTGCGCCGACGGCGAGTACCTCGCCGGAGTCGCGTACACCTGGAAGTGGAACCACGGCGGCGTCCCCGACGCCCTCCTGTGCCGCCCGCTGACCTGACCGGGTCCGACCTGACCCGACGGGAGTAGCCGGGGGAAAACCCGTCGAGACCGGGCGCGGCATCTGACAGGGTGGGCCGGGCCCGCCCGTACCGCCGCGAACGACAGAGGACCGCCCGTGCCCCGTGCCGTCGAACTCATCCGCTCCGCCTCCCTGTCCGACGTCGCCGAGTACGCCTACGCCGCGACCGCGCCGGCCGAGGCGCGCCTGATCTTCCTCGCCGGGGCCTGCCCGCTCGACGCCGACGGCGCCACCGTCGCCGTCGGGGACGTCGCCGGGCAGGCCGCCCAGGCCGTGGCCAACCTGCGCACCGCCCTCGCCGACGCGGGCGCCACCCTCCAGGACGTCATCAGCACCCGCGTGCTCGTCGCCACCACCCGCCAGCCCGACCTGGTGGCCGCCTGGGAGGTGGTACGGGACGCCTTCGGCGACCACGACGTGCCCAGCACCCTGATGGGCGTCACCGTGCTCGGCTACGACGACCAGCTCGTCGAGATCGAGGCCGTGGCCGCCGTCGTGGACCCGCCGGCCGCCTGAACGCTCAGCGCGGCAGCTCCTGTTCGGCCCAGATCGTCTTGCCCCGGCGGCTGTAGCGGCTGCCCCAGCGGGTGGTCAGCTGGGCCACCAGGTACAGGCCCCGGCCGCCCTCGTCGGTCGCCTGCGCCCGGCGCATCCGCGGGTGCGTGGCGCTCGGGTCGGACACCTCGCAGATCAGCCGCCCGGCCCGGATCAGGCGCACCTCGACCGGGCCGCCCGCGTACCGGATCGCGTTGGTCACCAGCTCGCTCAGCACCAGCTCGGTGGTGAACACCAGCTCGTCCAGGCCCCACGCCCGCAGCCGCGCCGACGCCGCCTCGCGCACCTGCCCCACGGCCGCCGGGTCCGCCTTCACCGGCCAGACGGCCACGTCCTCCGGCGACACCGTGCGGGTCCGGGCCAGCAGCAGCGTCACGTCGTCCCCGAGCCCGGCGGCGGGCCGCCCCGTCACCAGGTCCTGGCCGAGCTCCCGCAGCGGGCCCGCCAGCGCGCGGCGCCGGGCCAGCCGGGTCGCCAGCTCCGCCATGCCCGCGTCCAGGTCGCCGTCCCGGCCCTCGATCAGACCGTCCGTGTACAGCGCGAGCACGCTGCCCGGCGCCAGGTCGACCTCCGTCACCTCGAACGGCAGCCCGCCCACGCCCAGCGGCGGCCCCGGATCCACCGGCAGGTACGAGACCGCGCCCGACGGATCCGCCACCGCGGGCGGCGGATGCCCGGCCGAGGCCACCGAGCAGCGCCCCGAGACCGGGTCGTAGATCGCGTACGCGCAGGTCGCGCCCGTCGGCGAGGTCGCGTGCCGGTCCCGCCAGCCGTGGTCGTCGGGATCGGCCTCCTCGGAATAGGCGGGCAACTGCACCACCAGGTCGTCCAGGTGGGCCAGCAGCTCGTCCGGTTCGAGGTCGAGGTCCGCGAGCGTCCGCACCGCGGTGCGCAGCCGGCCCATGGTGGCGGTCGCGGCGAGCCCGTGCCCGACCACGTCCCCCACCACCAGCGCGACCCGCGCGGAGGACAGCGGGATCACGTCGAACCAGTCCCCGCCGACCCCGGTCGCCGTCCCGGCCGGCAGGTACACGGCGGAGGTGCTCGCCGCGGGCGTCTCGTTCTGCGTCGGCGGCAGCATGCTGCGCTGGAGCCCCACGGCCGCCCGCCGCTCCCGCGTGAACCGCCGCGCGTTGTCGAGCGCGAGGGCCGCCCGTCCCGCGATCTCGCGCAGCAGGTCCCGGTCGGCCCGCAGATAGGGCCCCCGGTCCCGGTGCCGCCCGACCGACACCCGCCCGAGCGCCATGCCCCGCGCCCGGAGCGGCGCGGTCATCGTCGCCGGATAGCCGCCCAGGTCCGGGGCGTCGGGCCCCCGCCGGGTACCGATGTCGCCCTCGGCAGGGATGACGGCGAGCACGGCACCGGCGTCGGCGGGCCCCTCGGGCCCGCCATTCGCCCCGCCGCCGGAGCGGACACCGGGTTCAGTGTCATCCCCGCCCTCCGGTCCACCGTCATCCCCGCCCTCCGGAAGGCGGCCCGCCACCGCCGTGCGGCGCAGCAGGAGGCGGCCGTCCCGGTCGGGCATCGGCTCCTCGCCGTGCACCACCCCGTCGGCGAGCTCCACCACCGCCAGGTCGCCAAGGCCGGGCACCAGCGCCGCGGCCAGCTCCCGCCCGGTGTCCGAGACCGACAGGGAGCGCCCGACCGAGGCGGTGGCCCGGTGCAGCAGGTCCAGTCGCTCGGTCGAGCGGCGCAGTTCGGTCACGTCGGTGAACAGCGCCGTCAGCCCCAGCACCCGCCCGTCGGGGGACTGGAGCCGGAACGCCGAGATGGAGATGACGACCCCGCCGCTCGGGTCGTCGATGGTGCGCAGGGACTCCTCCACCCCCATCAGGGGCCGTCCCGTGCGCAGCACCTCGCGCAGCTTCCCCTCCACCGAGTCGGCGTCCCCGGGCCACAGGAACTCGCCGAGCCGCCGCCCCCGCAGGTCCTCCGGCACGCCCGTGTACGGGAGGAGGTGGGTGTTGGTGCGCAGCAGCCGCAGGCCCGCGTCGAAGACGGCGAACCCCACGCGGTCCTGCAGGAACAGCTCCCGGACGAACGCCCGGTCCTGGTGCCGCCGCACCGCCCGCGCCGCCGGGGTCGCGAGGACCAGGAAGCCGGCCGGGCGGCTGTCGCCCGCGAGGCCGAACGCCTGGAAGACCACGGGGAGTTCCTCGCCCCGGCCGGTCCGCAGCACCGCGTCCCCGCGCCGGGCGCCCCGGCCGTACGCCGCGACCAGCGCCGGCCAGGCCGCCGGGTCCGCGAGCAGCGCGCGGGCCGGCTGCCCGAGGACGTCGGCGGCGGGCCGCCCGAGCAGGGCCCCGGCCTCCTCGGTCCAGGCGTCGATCCGGCCCCGCTCGTCGAGCAGGACGGCCGCGCCGTCCTCGGCGACCGGCGGCAGGGCGTTCTCCGGCGGGAGCGGGTCGCTCACGGTGCCTCCTTCGGGTGCGGCGGCCTGGCGCGGGCGATCAGCAGCGCGACGTCGTCGTGGTCGTCGGCCCCGCGCAGCGCGCCGAGCAGCAGGTCGCAGATCTGCTCCAGCGGCAGCGGGGCGCGGTCCAGCAGGTCGGTGAGGGCGGCGAGCCGTACGTCGATGTCCTGGTCGCGGGTCTCGACCAGGCCGTCGGTGTACAGGACCAGGTCGTCGCCGGTCCCGAAGGGGAACTCCCGCGTCTCGAAGGGCACCCCGCCGACGCCCAGCGGAGCGCCCTCCGACAGCTCCAGCAGCCGGGGCGCCCGGCCCGCCGCGACGTGCACGGGCGGCGGATGTCCGGCGTTCGCGACGCGGCAGCTCCCGCTGTACGGGTCGTACACGGCGCACACGCAGGTGGCCATCGCCTCGTCCAGCTCGGCGGCGGTGCGGTCCAGGTGCTCCAGGACGACGGCGGGCGCGAGGCCGAGCGAGGCGAGGGTGCGGGCCGCGGTACGGAACTGGCCCATGGTCGCGGCCGCGTTGATGCCGCTGCCCATGACGTCGCCGACGACGAGCGCCGTCTTGCCGTCGGGCAGCGGGATCGCGTCGAACCAGTCGCCGCCGACCTCGACCGACTCCGACGCGGGCTGGTAGCGGTAGGCCACGTCGAGGCCGTTGAGCCGGGGCGGGCCGTGCGGCAGCAGGTGCCGCTGGAGGGCCAGGGCGGCCTGGCTCTGGTGCCGGTACCAGCGCGCGTTGTCGATGGCGACGGCCGCGCGGGCGGCCAGCTCCCCGGCCAGCAGCACGTCGTCCTCGTCGAAGGGCACCGAGTTCCTGGCCCGCTTCAGGTCCAGGACGCCGAGCACGACGCCTCGGGCGCGCAGCGGGACGGCGAGGTAGGAGTGGATGCCCGCGCGGCGCAGCAGCGCGGCGGTGGCCTCTCCGCTGGCGATCCGCGGCAGGTCGGCGTCGGTGACGTGCCGCACGAGGACCGGGCGGCCGGTGCGGGCGCACTGGGTGACCAGCCGCTCGGCGCCGTAGCGGGCGGGCTCGCCCACCGGGTCGGCGGCCTCCTGCGCCGGGGTGGGGTACGCGGCCGTGACCGCGAGGGCCCGGAACACGGCCGGGCCCGAGGTCCGGGCGGGTCCGGGCTGGGTGAGGATGTCCTCCAGGACGTCCACGGCCGCGATGTCGGCGAACTCGGGCACCACGAGGTCCGCCAGCTCGTGCGCGGTCAGGTCCAGGTCGAGGGTGGTGCCCACCCGCTCCGAGGCGTCCGCGATGACCGCGAGGCGGCGCCGGGCCCGGGCCGCGGTCCTGGCCGCGGCGTGCTGCTCGGTGATGTCGCTGACCGAGGCGGCTGCGCCCATGACCCGGCGCTCCGGCGTCTCCAGCCGGTAGAGCGAGACCGACCACACCCGCTCCTCGCCACCGGGCCCGCGCACGCCCCGCACGGTGAGGGAGCGGACGGGCTCGCCCGTCCGCAGGACCTCGCCGAGCGCCGCCGCCAGCGCCTCGGCGTCCGGCGAGTCGACCGCCTCCGTGACGGTCCGGCCCAGGTGCGCGGCGGCGGGCCGGCCGTCGATGCGCTCCAGCGCCGGATTGACCAGGACGAAACGGAGGCCGTGATCGACCACGGCGAGCCCGATGGGGGAGTGGCCGACCAGCAGCGAGGACAGCGACAGGTCCCGCTCCGCCCGGCGGGCGGCGGCCCGGTCCGCGGCGAGCCCGAGGACGTACGGCCTGCCCCGCTCGTCCTGGAGGCGCGTGGCGCGGAACTCGACCGGGACCGTGCGCCCGTCCCTGTGCCGTACGGGGAAGACCCCGGCCCGGGGCCCGCCGCCCGAGGCCACGCGCGCGATCAGGGACCGCACCGGCTCCCGGTGCCGCTCCGCCACCAGCAGCGCGACGGCGTCGCGACCCAGGGCCTCGGCCGTGGGATGGCCGAAGAGCTCTTCCGCCCGGGGGCCCCACAGGACGATCCGGCCGTCCTCGTCGAGGAGGACGGCGGCGACGCCGAGCACGTCGAACGGGCCGCCCGGCTCCGGGGCGAGATCGCCGTCCGCCGGGTCCGGGCCGGCAGGGAAGTCCGCCGCGCTCATCCAGACCGTGTCCCTCCTCCGCCCCGCAGCCGGCTTCTCCATCATCCCGCCGCGGAAGCGGACCGCCAGTCGTGTGGTCCGCCCGCGCTCGTCGTGCGGACCAAAGCCGCCCGCCTCACCACCCCAAACTAAATGGATCCGGACATATCCGTTTAAGTATTCCTCGGTGATCTGAGTCACGGCGGGCCGAATTCCTCGCGCCCTGGCGCGGTGTCAGGGGCGGGCGCCCGGAGAAGAGTTGGCGAGTTGGATCACCGGGCCGTGATCACCCCGGTCCGGCCTCCTAAAAGATCTGCTTGCTTTTGCGAATCAGGCCCTTGTTCCGGCTCTTCGGATTCGCCTACGGTCACCCGTCATCCGGGTGGAACGCCGAATCCTGCCGCCGCCCGGGCACCACACTCACCCACCCGAGAACGGCAGGAGCGGGGGACCCAAGGTTCGCCGCCGCCCCGTGTCCGGGGCGGCTCGGGGTGAAGCCGCGCAGCCGTGCGGCCGGGCAGCTCCTGCCCGAACCCGACAGCTCACCTCGCAGGCGAAGGAGAGGACTCTCGCCATGCGTGGACCCGGGAAGCACCGCCGCCCCAAGAACACCCCGCTCGCCCGCGGCCTGGCCGTCGTCGGCATCACCGGCGGCGCCGCACTCGTCCTGCCGCTCGCCGCGGCGACCGGAGCCGCCGCCGCGACCCCGCAGGCGGCGCTGACGGCCCAGGCAGCCCAGACAGCCCAGATAGCCCAGACGGCCCGGACGGCGCCGGCCGTGCAGGCCGTCCAGACCACGCAGACCACGCAGGCCGCACAGGTCGTCGCGATCGGAAAGATCGCAACGGTTCAGCAGGGCGGGAAGGCCACCTACTCGGTCGTCGCGGGGGACTCGCTCTCGAAGATCGCCCGCCAGCACCAGCTGAGCGGCGGCTGGAAGCAGCTCTACCGCGACAACCGCGCCGCCGTCGGCGCCGACCCCGGCCTCATCCACCCCGGCCTGCGCCTCTCCCTCGGCGCCGCGACCGCTGCCACCGGCGGCGGAGCCGCGGCCACCGCTCGCCCGGCGGTCGCGCCCGCGGTCTCCACCGAGGTGGTCCAGGCGGCGGCGAAGACCCCCGCGGCGCCGTCCGCCCGGTCCGCCACGTCGGTCTCCTCGGCGGCGGCGGCGACATCGGCGGCGACCTCGGCCGTCTCGTACACGGACGACCTGGACGGCTGGATCCGGGAGGCCCTCGACATCATGGGCCGCAACGGCATCCCGGGCAGCTACGACGGCATCTACCGCAACATCATGCGCGAGTCCTCGGGCAACCCGCTCGCCCTGAACGACTGGGACTCCAACGCCGCCGCCGGCACCCCCTCCAAGGGCCTGCTCCAGGTGATCGAGCCCACCTTCCAGGCTTACCACGTCCCCGGCACCGCCTACGACCTCTACGACCCGGTCGCCAACATCACCGCCGCCTGCAACTACGCCGCCGACCGCTACGGCTCGATCGACAACGTCTTCGGCGCCTACTGACCCCCCCTCCTCGCGGCGGCCGGGGCATCATGGGGGCGTCACGGCCGGAAGGAGCGCTCGTATGACGGGCTGGAACGCGAGGAACATCCCCGACCAGCGGGGCCGCACCGCGGTGGTCACCGGGGCCAACAGCGGCATCGGCTACGTCACCGCCCGCGAACTGGCCCGCGCCGGCGCGCACGTCGTGCTCGCCTGCCGCAGCAGTGCCCGGGGCGAAGCGGCCCGCGACCGGCTGCGCACCGAAGTCCCGCACGCGGAGGCGGAGTTCGCCCGGCTCGACCTGGGCGACCTCGCCTCCGTACGGGCCTTCGCGGCCGCCTTCGCGGAGCGCTCCGACCGGCTCGACCTGCTGATCAACAACGCCGGGGTGATGGCCCTCCCGCAGGGCCGCACCACCGACGGCTTCGAGACCCAGTTCGGGGTGAACCACCTCGGCCACTTCGCGCTCACCGGGCTCCTCATGCCCCTGCTGCTGCGCACCCCCGACGCCCGGGTCGTCAGCCTCTCCAGCGGCTTCCACGCCCTGGCGGACCTGGACCACGACGACCTCAACGCGGAACGCGGCTACCGCCGCTGGATCGCGTACGGGCGCTCCAAGACGGCGAACCTCCTCTTCATTCACGAGCTGGCCCGCCGCCTCGACGCCGCCGGGTCCGGCGTCGTGGCCGCCGCCGCCCACCCCGGCTACGCCGCCACCAACCTCCAGACCGCCGGGCCCCGCCAGGAAGGCCGCAAGGCCGCCGAGCGGCTGATGGAGCTGGGCAACCGGGTCATCGCGCAGCCCGCCGCCACCGGCGCCCTGCCCACCCTGTACGCGGCCACCGCCCCCGGTGTGCGCCCCGACGCCTTCATCGGCCCGAGGCTGGGCTGGCGCGGCGCGCCCGTCCGGTCCTGGCGGGCCCGCTGGACGCTGGACGACGCCTCCGGCGAACGCCTGTGGACCGCGTCGGAGGAGCTGACGGGGGTCCGCTACGACGCCCTGACGGGGAGGCCGTAAGGGGGGAAGCCGTAAGGGGGAGGCCGTAAGGGGGAGGCCGTGACGGTGAGGCGCTGACGGGAAGGCCGTGAGGGGGGGACTCCCCGTCAGGCCAGGAACTCCCCGTCGCGGGCCACCACGACGCCGCCGTGCACGACGAGGTCCCGGCGCGGCATGTCCACCACGACCTGCGGCAGGCACTCGCCCCGTACGAGGACGAAGTCGGCCGGCGAACCGGGCCGCAGGTCGGCGTGGGGCAGGCCCATGACGTCGGCGCCGCCGTCGGCGGCCACGCCGTAGCAGTCCGCCAGCTCCTCGTCGAGGCGGACGTCGGTCACCCAGCCCAGCAGGTGCGCGCGGTGCATCATGTCCGCGTTGCCGAACGGGCTCCAGGAGTCGCGGACCCCGTCGGAGCCGAGCCCGACCCGTACGCCGTGCTCGCGCAGCCGCGCGATCGGCAGCACCAGCGAGTCGGACGGGGCGACGGTGGTGAGGGCGATGTCCTGGGCGCCCAGGTCGGCCGCGATCGCGCCGAGCTCGCGGTCGGACAGGGCGGGCAGGCAGAACACGTGGCTGACCGTGACCTTGCCCGCGAGGGAGAGCGCGCGGGTGCGCTCGATGATGCCACGCATGGCCCGGATGCCCCGCTCGCCCTGGTCGTGCAGGTGGATGTCCACGCCGACGCCGTGGCGGTCGGCGATGCCGAAGACGAGGTCGAGCTGTTCGTCCAGGGCGTTGTCGAAGCCGATCGGGTCGATGCCGCCGATCATGTCCACGAGCCCGGCCCGGGCCGCCTTCTCCAGGAGCGCCGCCGTTCCCGGGGTCCGTACGACGCCGTGCTGCGGGAACGCCACGATCTGCACGTCCAGCGCGTGCCGCAGCCGCTTCCGCGCCTCGGCCAGCCCCTCGACCCCGGCCAGGCCGTAGGCCGGGGCCACGTCGGCGTGGGCGCGCATCGCCCGGGTGCCGCGCGCCACGGCGTGGGACATCAGGCCGTACGCGCGCTCGGCGACCGGCCGCCGCTGGGCGCGGAACAGCTCCACGTCCTGGGCGACGTAGTCGGCGATGCCGTCGGCGGGCCGCCGGGAGACCCAGGAGCCGCCCCAGGTCGTCTTGTCCGGGTGGATGTGCGCGTCCACGAGCGACGGCAGGGCGATCCGGCCGCCGCCGTCCACGACCTTGGCTCCGCGCGGCGCGGGCCCGGCCGACACCCGCCCGTCGACGACGACCAGGTCGACCGCCTTCGCCGCGCCGTAGGGCCGCACGTCGCGGAAGACGACCGTACGGTCCCGGTGCCCCGCGGCACCGGCGGGCGCGGGAGCCGCGGCGGCGGGGGTGGCTCCGGCGCCGACGGCGGCCGTGGTGCCGGCCAGGGCGGCGGCCCCGGCACCGGCGAGCATCGTGCGGCGGGACAGCGCGGGCGTGGGAGCGGAGGCGGGGGACGACGGCTGCATGGGGACTCCTGGGCAGGGGACCAACGGCTTCCGATTTTTGTATACCAAGCGGCGCGCGCCGAACAAGGGTGAGCGAGAAATCCCTGCATCGTCTGGTGATCGGGGTGCAGAGGGTGGGCTTGGCGCCAGTCTTGGTATACAAATACCTTCAGCTGTCGCCGAAGAGGGACCGCAGCGCGACCGCCCTGCTGTCCCGTACGTGCAGGAGGGTGGCGGCGCCCGCCGCCTCCGCGTCCCCGGCCGCGATGTGCCGGAACATCTCCGCGTGCTGGGCCCGCATGTGCGCGGGCTCCTCGCGCAGGCCGAACAGCAGCCGCAGCTGCCAGCTCAACTGCTCCATCACGCGGCCGAGCAGGGGGTTGCCCGCCATGGCGACGATCCCCTCGTGGAAGGCCGTGTGCGCGGCGACCTCGCGCGCGCCCTCGGGCTCGGCCGCCGCCGACTCCGCCTGGTGCAGCGTCGCCTCCAGCGCCGTCAGGCCCGCCGGGTCGCTCGCCGCGGCGACCCCGGCCGCGAGCCGCGACGCCTGGACGGCAAGCGGCTCCCACACCTCGTACAAGTGCTCCACGTCTGCGCGTTCCAGCCGCCGGACGCGTACGCCGCTGTGCGGGAGCAGTTCGAGGAGCCCTTCGGCCACGAGGGCGCGCAGGGCCTCGCGGACGGGTACGCGGGACATGCCGAGCTCCTCGGCGACCTCCCGCTCGACGAGGCGGGCGCCCTGCGCGTACCGCCGGTCGACGATGCGCTGGAGGACCGCCTCGCGCGCCTGCGCGCCGAGCGGGCCTGATCCGGTCGATCCGGTCGCCTTGGCCGCCGTCCCGGCCCTGCCGCTGTCCGCCACCGTGTCCGACCTCTTCCGTGCCGTGCCCTTGCCGTGCCCTGTCGCGCCGCGCCTTGCCGTGCTGTGCCGGGACCGCCGAGGGCCCGCCGCGCCGAGGATACGACGGGCGGGCCCTCGGGCGGCGCGGTTCAGGCGCCTGCGGTCGCCGGGGCGCGCCCGGCGGCGGGCGCGGGTGCCGCCGCGTCGCCGGTGTCCCGGGCGGCGCGCAGGCCGAAGCGGGCGATCACGGCGACGAGGGCGAAGGCCGCCGCCCCGATCCAGAACGTGAGCGTGAAGCCGGACTCGGCGGGCAGCGGCGGGACGCCGGCCGGCAGGTGCGCCACCGTCTGCGAGGCGAGGATCGTGGTGACGACGGCGCTGCCGATCGCGCTGCCGGTGGAGCGCGAGATGGAGTTGATGCCGTTGGCGATGCCGCTCTGGTGGTGCGGGACGCTCGCCATGATGACGGCCGGCATCGCGGCGTACCCGAAGCTCACGGCCGCGCCGACGACCACTCCGGCGCCGATCACCGAGGCGGTGTGGCCGTGGTCCAGGGCGAGCCAGCCGAAGCCCGCGGCGCCCAGCGCGGCGGCCAGCACCAGCGCCGTCCGCGGCCCCCGGTGCCGGACGAGCTGCCCGCCGACGGGGGAGGCCAGCAGCGAGACGATCGCGCCGGGCAGCAGGAACTGCACCGAGGCGCGCAGGATCGACGCGTCGAAGCCGTAGCCCGTCAGCGCCTGGGGCATCTGCACGAGGTAGGAGACGCCGAGGAAGTTCGCGAACATGCCGAAGCCGACGAGGACGCCGGCCAGGTTGGCCATCAGCACCGGCCGGTGGACGAACATCCGCATGTCCACCAGGGGCTCGCGGACCTTCAGCTCGACCAGGACCCAGACTCCCGTCATGACCGCCGCGCCCGCGAAGGAGCCCAGCGTCCGGCCCGAGGTCCAGCCCCACTCGTGCCCCTGCGAGACGGGCAGCAGCAGGAGCAGCAGGGTGGCGCCGAGCGTCAGCGCGCCGAGGAAGTCGGTGCGGCCGCCGGTCTTGTGCCGGGTGGCGGGGACGAGGAAGAGGACGGCGAGCAGCGCGAGCGCGGCGAAGCCGGTCGCCATCCAGAAGGCGCTGCGGTAGTCGGCGTCCGGGCCCGAGGTCAGCAGGCCCGTGGCGACGAGGGCGAGCCCGCTGCCGAACGCCAGGGTGCCGCTGACCAGGGACATCGCGCCCGGGAGCTTCTGCGGGCGGACCTCCTCGCGCAGCACCGAGAGCGCGAGCGGGAAGATCGCCGTCGCCGCCCCCTGGAGCACCCGGCCCAGGATCAGCAGCGGGAGCGAGGTCGCGAGCGCGGCGACGATGGAGCCGGCGACCATCACGCCCAGCACGGCCACCAGCGTCGGCTTCTTGCCGTGCTGGTCGCCGAAGCGCCCGAGCAGCGGGGTGAAGACCGCGGCGGAGAGCAGCGTGGCCGTGGTCACCCAGCTCACCTCGGCGGTGGAGACGCCGAGGTCGGAGCGGATGAGGCCGAGGATCGGGACCGGCAGGGTCTGCATCATCGACACGACCATGGCGGCCAGGCTCAGCGCGAAGACGATGACGCCCTCGCGTCTGGTGCCCTCGGCCGCGCCGGGGGAGGTCGGTGCGGTGGTGGTGGTCATGTGGGGGACTGCTCCCTGGCTCATCGCTTCGTGACATCGATGATTGATGTCATCAAGTAGTTTTCGTCCGGCGATGACGGTAGGGCTCGATAGTTAAGGGGGTCAAGTAAACAATTGATAATGAGAAGGATCTTGAGTACGCTCGAAGCATGAGCGCGACGGCCCCCGAGACCCCCAGCAAGCTCCAGCTCCTGGAGCTCCTCGCCGCCATCGGCACGGCCCAGTGGCGGGACTTCGCCACCGCCGCCGCCCACCACGGCCTGACCTCCACCCAGGCCAAGGTCCTCGCGCAGCTCGACACCCCGCTCCCGATGCGCGCTCTCGCCACCCTTCTGGTGTGCGACGCGTCGAACGTCACCGGGATCGTGGACCGCCTCGAAGCCCGCGAGCTCGTCCGCCGCGAGCCCGACCCGCACGACCGGCGCGTCAAGAACGTGGTCGCGACCGACACCGGCCGCGAGACCATCCGCCGCGTCCGCGAGGAGATGCAGGCGACACACGGCGCCCTCGACACCCTGACCACCGAGGAGAGCGCCACGCTCTACACCCTCCTCGACCGCCTGCGGCCGGGCATGGAGAAGGACGCCTGAACCCGAGCCGGGGGGCGGAGGCCGGCCGCCCCCGCCCCCCCGCCTCAGGCCGCGTTGAGCGCGGTCGTCGGATCCAGGCGCGAGGCCCGGACCGCCGGATAGAGGCCCGCCAGCGCGCCGATCAGCAGCGTCGCCGCGAGCCCGCCGCCCAGCGACCAGAGCGGGACGACCGGCGTCCACCCCTGCACCAGCGCGAAGACGTGCGTGGCCGCCGCCCCCAGCACGGCCCCCGCCACGCCGCCGAGCGCGGACAGCAGCAGCGACTCGGTGAGGAACTGCAGCCGGATGGCGCCCCGGGTGGCCCCGAGCGCCCGCCGCAGCCCGATCTCCTGCCGCCGCTCCAGCACCGACACCACCATCGTGTTCGCCACGCCGACACCCCCCACCAGCAGCGCCACCGCCCCGAGCCCCAGCATCAGCGCCGTCAGGCCCTTGTCCGTGGCCGCCTTCGCGGCCAGCGCGTCCGACGGGCGCGAGACCTTCACCCCGGCCGGATCGCCCGGACTCACCGTGCGCGCCAGCACGGCCCGCACGTCCTCGACCGAGCCGTCCGAGGACCGCTCGAAGACCGTCGAGGGATGCCCGTCGAAGCCGAAGTACCGCTCCGCCGCCGGGAACCCCAGCAGCGCCACCCGGTCCAACTGCGGCACGAGCTCGACCGGTTCGAGGATGCCGACCACCACGACGTACGTGTCGTTCATCATGATCTTCTCGCCGGGCGCGGCGATCCCGAGCCGGCGCGCCGCCACCGCGCCGAGGACCGTCACCGGCAGCCGCTCGTTCGCCCGGTTCAGCCACACCCCTTGGCCCACCTCGGCGCCCAGCGCCTCCAGCAGGTCCGGCCGGGCCGCCTGCGCCGTCACCCCCGCCGTCCGCTCCCGCGGCACGACGTCGCTGCGCCGGATCCGCGCGTCCACGTCGGCGGTCGCCGTCGCGTGCTGGACCGGGCCGATCCGCTCGACCATCGCCACCGCGTTCTTCGGTAGCGTGACCTGCTGCCCGTACGCGTCCCGGCCCGCCTCCGCGGTCAGCAGATTGGTGCCGAGCCGGTCCAGCCGGTCCATCAGATCGGCGCGGCTCGACGTGGACAGACCGACGACCGCGATCATGGTCGCGATGCCGATCGCGATGCCGAGCGCCGACAGCACCACCCGCGCCCGGCGGGTCCGCAGCCCGATCGCCCCCGTCCGCAGCACATCGCGGAGGGCCGGGCGCGCGGGCCGTAGGGAGGCGGAGGGCCGCACGGGCGCCGTCACGCTCCCACCCCCGGCCCGCCGCTCCCCGAGTCGGCCACGACCGCTCCGTCCCGGAACCGCACCCGCCGGGGTAGCGACTCGGCGATCTCGTGGTCGTGGGTGATCACGCACACCGCCGTGCCCGCCGCGTTCAGCTCGCGCAGCAGCTCCATCACGATCCGCCCGGACCCGGTGTCGAGCGCGCCCGTCGGCTCGTCGGCGAGCAGCAGGTCCGGCGCGCCCACCAGCGCCCGCGCGATCGCGACCCGCTGCTTCTCGCCCCCGGACAGCTCCGTCGGCCGGTGCCCCAGACGATGCCCGAGCCCGACCCGCTCCAGCGCCGCCCGGGCCCGCGCACGGCGCTCCCGCGGGCCGACGCCCGCGTAGAGCAGCCCGTCGCAGACGTTGTCGACGGCGTCGCGCCCGGCGGACAGGTGGAAGTGCTGGAACACGAAGCCGATGTGCCGGGCCCGCAGCGTCGACAACTGCGCGTCCGACAGCGCGCCGACGTCCCGCCCCGCGACGTGGACGCTGCCCTCCGTGGGCCGGTCCAGGGTGCCCATGATGTTCAGCATCGTGGACTTGCCCGAGCCCGAAGGCCCGACGATCGCCAGGAGTTCCCCCGCCGCGACGGTCAGGTCCACCGCCCGCAGCGCGTGCACCGGCCCGGGATGCGTCTTCGACGCGCCGCGCAGCTCGACCACGGGCGGCGCGGCCGGACGTCCGAGCACGGTCACTGCGCCGCCACCCCCACCCGCATCCCCTCGCGCAGCTCCGCGCCGCCGACCTCGATCCGCCCGTCGGCCGTCATGCCCGTCGACACCCGCACCATGCGGGTCCTCGCGCCCTCGACGACCTCCAGGCCGTAGCCGCCGTTGGCGCCGCGCAGCGCCACCACCGCCTCGACGGGGACCACGAGCACCCCCTTCCTGCTCTCGCTCACGAACCGCACGCTCGCCGTGGCCCGGGTGTCCTCGCCCGGCGGCGTCCCCTCGTCCAGGGTCACCTCGACGGTGATCCCCTCCCGGCCGCCGCCCCCGGACGCCGCACCGTCGCCGGCACCGGTGTCCCCGGGCCGGACCGTGCCGGTCACCTTCCCCCGTACCGTCGTCCCGCTGGGCAGCGTCACGTCGACGCGGGTGCCCGGCGCGGTCAGCGGCGCGTCCGCCTGGTCGAGATCGGCCCGCACCACCGGCTGCGGCGAGGCGACCGTGAGCACCGGCTTCTCCGGCCCCACCTGGTCCGCGAGCGCCGCGTCCGCCGCGACGACCCGCACCCGGCCCGTCTGGAAGACCACGTCCCCCTTCCCGACCCGGCCCGTCGGCTCCCGGTTCAGCGACTTCTGCCACCGCTTGACGGCCGCCTCGGTGGCCGCGTCGTACCGCGTGTCGACGTACAGCCCGCGGCCGAACCCCAGGTCGCGCAGCCCGCGTTCGAGCTGGAGGACGTCGGTGCCCCGGTCGCCCGCCCGCATCTCGCGGAACATCGGCACCGGCCCGTACAGCAGCGTCACGGGCTTGTCGTCCAGCTCGTACAGCGCCTGCCCCTGCCGGACGGTCGCGCCCTCCTTCGCCGCGACCGTCACCGTGCCCTCGACCACCGCCTTCACCGGCCGGCGGCCCGCGAAGTCGAGCCGCCCGTCGACCGTCTTGCTGCTCACCAGGTCGGTCCGCACGACCGTGGCGGTCGCGGGCGGCAGCCCCGCCGCGCCGCCCGCCGGCTCCGTCCCCGACCCGGCGCCCAGGACGACGGCCCCGGCGCCGCCCGCGAGGGCCACGGTCAGCGCGCCGCCGAGGACCAGCGCTCCGCGCCGCCTCACTGCATTCCGTCCAGGCCGTCGAGGAGCTTGTCCTTGCAGGCGTTCACGGCCTGCTTGTACGCGGGGGAGGAGCGGTCGAAGGACGGGCTCGCCGGGTTCGGATCGCCGCCCGGGATGACGTTGCCGCCGGACATCGTCGGGTTCTGGAAGCGGGACACGCCGTTGTCCCTCATGCACTTCGCATGGCTGAGCATCGACTCGTACTCCGCCTGCGCGTCCCGCTCCGGCTCCTGCTGCTGCGCCGCGAGCAGCTCGTTCACGCAGGCGCCGTTCCGGCCGCCCTTGGACACCTCGGGGTGCGCGGCGCTCAGCTCGTCGATCTTCGTCCAGTCCAGATAGCCGCTCAGCTTCGGGTCGGGGAAGTCCTTGACCCCCGCCTTTGCACGCATACAGCGGACGTACACCATCTGCGCGTCGTAGAAGGCGCCCTTCCCGGCGGAGGCCGGGGCGCCACCGGTGGCCGACGACGTGGCGGACGCCGTGGCGGACGGCTCGTCGGGGACGGTGGCCACGCCGCTGTCCTTCACCCCGCCGCCGGAACCGCAGGCGACGGCGAGCGCGAGGACCGGAAGGACGAGGAGCGAGCCGACGAGCGTACGACCACGCGTACGGCCACGGCTGGGGGATGAGGTGTTCGAGGTCATGCGGAGGACTCTCGGGCGCGCGTGTGACGGTCCGTCCCGCGCCGCTCCATGAACACGTAACACCACATGATGAGCACGTAACAATGCCCGTGGCCTGCGCCTACGACCCCCTCGCGGGCACCCTCGAAGGCCCCCGGACACCCATAATCGAACCCATGCCCCATGTGCTTCTCATCGAGGACGACGCCGCCGTGCGCGACGGCATGGAACTCGTCCTGCGCCGACACGGCTACGAGGTCGCCACCGCGGCCACCGGTGAGGAGGCCCTCGCCCTGCTCGACGGCCCCGCCGGGAAGGCGGTCGAGCTCGCCGTGCTCGACCTCATGCTGCCCGGCATCGACGGCTTCGAGGTCTGCCGCCGGCTGCGCGCCCGCACGACGACGCTGCCCGTGATCATGCTGACCGCCCGCGGCGACGACGCGGACATCGTCCAGGGTCTGGAGGCGGGCGCCGACGACTACGTCGTCAAACCCGTCACCGCGCCCGTGCTCGAAGCCCGCATCAAGGCGGCCCTGCGCCGCGCCGAACCGCAGCCCGCGCAGCCGGAGCGCTCCGAGTACACCGGGCTCGTCCTCGACCGGGCCGGGCTGACCGTCACCAGGAACGGCGTCCCCGTCGCCCTGCCGCCCACCGAACTGCGCCTGCTCCTGGAACTCTCCGCGTCCCCCGGCCGGGTCCTCAGCCGCGAGCAGCTCCTCGAACGGGTCTGGGACCACGACTTCCTCGGCGACTCGCGCCTGGTCGACGCGGCGGTGGGCCGCCTCCGCGCCAAGATCGAGGACGAGCCGGCCCGCCCCCGCTACATCCAGACCGTCCGAGGCTTCGGCTACCGCTTCGGACCGATATGAGGAAGCGCCTCCGTACGCGGGCGGGGACGCGGAAGCGGAATCGGAAACGGGCGGACGGCGGTCCGGACACAGGAGCCTGCCCCACCCCCACCCCCCGCCGAGGCCCCTGGCTGGGCAGCCTCCGCACCCGGCTCGTCGTCACCTTCGTGCTCGTCACGCTCACCGGCTCCGCCACGGCGACGGCACTCGCGTACCGCGAGGCGCGCACCGCCATCCTCAAACGCGCCCAGGACTCCTTCCAGCGCGACCTGCACGACCGGATCACCGCCCTCGCGCCCGACACCGACCTGCCGCCGACCGAGCGGGGCCTGACCGAACTCGCCGAACGCGTCTCCTCCGGCCTCGACGGCGCCCCGCTCGTCGTCACCCGCTACCGCGAACTCCAGGGCACCTCCGACCCGCTCGCCGACCCGAGCCGGATCACCCCGCGACTGCGCGAGGCCGTCCGCACCCGCGGCTCGATGAGCTTCCAGCGCGTGACCCTCCACGCCATCCCGTACCTGGTCGTCGGTACCCCCGTCACCTTCGCCGACACCGGCCGGGCCTCGGGCCTGGAGATCTACGCGGTGACCTCGCTGCGCCCGGAACAGGACGACACGGCGGCGCTGCTCACGGCGGTACGGGACGGTGTCGTGCCCGTCGTCGTGCTCTCCGCCCTGCTCGCCCTGCTCTCCGCGCGGGCCGTTCTGCGCCCCGTCCGCGACCTGGGCCGGGCGACGCGGAAACTCGCCGAGGGCGACCTGTCGATCCGGGTGGCGGTGAAGGGCCGCGACGAACTGGCCAACCTGGCACAGGACTTCAACGAGACGGCCGACGAGCTGCAGACCTCGGTGGCGCACCTGCGCGACCAGGAGGAGCGGGCGCGCCGCTTCGTCGCCGACGTCTCGCACGAGCTGCGCACGCCGCTGGCCGCGATGACGATGGTCGCCACCGTCCTGGAGGAGGACGCCGACCAGCTCCCGCCGGACACCGCGCGGGCCGCCCGGACCGTCAGCGCGGAGACGGCGAAGCTGTCGCGGCTGGTCGAGGACCTGATGGAGATGTCCCGCTTCGACTCGGGCGCGGCCCGCCTGACACCGGCCGAGACCGACCTGGCCGAGGCGATCCGGGCGAGCCTGGCGCTGCGCGGCTGGACGGACCGGGTCGACACGGCCCTCCCCGACGGCGTACGGGTACGGCTGGACCGCCGCCGCCTCGACGTGATCATCGCCAACCTGGTGGGCAACGCGCTGCGGCACGGCGCCCCGCCGGTCACCGTCACGCTCGCGACGACGCCGGACGCGGCGGTGATCACGGTCGCGGACCGGGGCCCGGGACTGTCGCCGGAGGCGCTGGCCCGTGTCTTCGACCGCTTCTACAAGGCGGACGCGGCCCGCACCCGCTCCGAGGGCAGCGGCCTCGGCCTGGCGATCTCGCTGGAGAACGCGCGCCTGCACGGCGGCACCATCGAGGCGTCGAACACCCCGGAAGGCGGCGCGGTGTTCACCACGACGCTCCCCCTGGCCCCGTCCCCGAAGGCGAACGACTGATGCCCCCGAAGAGACCGAGCCCGCCCAACGGCCGGCCACACGCGCTGACGCCCGCACTCACGACGGCGCTCACGACCGGACTGACCACGCTCCTGGCCGCGGCGACCCTGACCGCGTGCGGGGTGCAGCCGAGCGGGGTGATCGGCGCGGGCGAACCCCCGACGGGCCTCACGAAGGGCCTCCGCGTGTACTTCGTCTCGGCGGCGGGCCACCTGGAGGGCGTGTCACGCCCCGACATCCGCATCACGGGCCTGGACGAGGCCCTGAAACTCCTGGCCACGGGCCCGTCCGACGCGGAACAGCGCCGCGGCCTGACCACCCTCGTCCCCCAGGCACCGTACGACACCACGACGGACGGCACCCGCGTCACCCTGACGGCCCCGGACACGACGTTCTCGGGCAACCGCCGCGACGACCTGATCAACGGCCAACTCGTCTGCACCCTGGCCCGCGCCCAGTCGTCCCTCCACCCGACGATCCGCCCGGACGACGTCCAGGTGACCCTGACGGGCACGGGCAAACCCCTGGGCCCGTACCGGTGCTCCCAGTTCCTGGGCGGCTGACGGTCAAGGCGCCTCGCGGGCCAGGAAAGCCGGGCGGAGGGTGGGGTCCGGTGGGGTGTAGTAGCGGTGGAAGACCGAGGTCGCCGCGCCGGAGATCGGGGGGACGATCCAGCTCCAGTCGGCCGGGGTCGTGCGGCCCAGGCGGGCCTCCTGGGCTATGTGGCGCAGGAAGCGGTCCGATTCGGTGTGGTGGTCGGCCATCGTCACGCCCTCCGCCTCGTACGAGTGGAGCACCGCCACGTTGAGCTCGACCAGCGCCCGGTCCCGCCACAGCGTGCGTTCCGAGGAGCGGTCCAGGCCCAGGCGGTCGGCGACCACCGGCAGCAGGTCGTAGCGGTCGGTGTCGGCGAGGTTGCGGGCGCCTATCTCCGTGCCCATGTACCAGCCGTTGAACGGCGCCGCCGGATACCGCACGCCCCCGATCTCCAGCGTCATGTCGCTGATCGCCGGCACCGCGTACCAGCGCAGCCCCAGCTCCGCGAACCACGCGTGGTCGGGGTGCCGCAGCGGGACCTCCAGGACCGCGTCGTCCGGGAGTTCGTACCACTCGGGGCGCCGGTCCGGGGCCTCCCGGACCATCAGCGGGAGGGTCTGGAACGGCTCCTCGTCCCGCTTCCAGCCCAGGTGGCGGGCGCGCGCCGTCAGCATCGCGCCGCGCGGGTCCCCGTTCCACGAGCCGTCCGCCGCGCGGTGGCCCGCGTACCGCACCAGTTGGTCGTTCACGATCCGGGGGCCCGGCCGGTCCGGCCGATCGGGCGCGAAGACGGACAGCACCGGGCGGATCCGGCCACCGTTGCCCGCGAGCCGCAGGTGCTCGAAGCACGCCTCCGCGATGTCGTCGGCCGCCGTCACGTGCCGCAGGTCCCGCACCACCATGCTCCGCCAGTACAGCCGCCCGATGCACCGCGCCGCGTTCCGCCAGGCGACCCGGGCGCCGAAGGCCAGCTCCGCGGGGGAGTGTTCGTACGTCCCGGTCCGGTCGATCTCGTCCAGCACCGCCCGCACCCGGTCCTCCACGTCCCCCGCCCGCGGCTGCTCCCCGTGGAACCGGCGGACGAAGGTCTCCGCCTCGCCCCGGTCCACGAAGCCGGCGTCCGTGGTGGACGTGGTGGACGTGGTGGACGGTGTCCGGGGCGGCTGCGGTGCCGACGCGCCCGCGCCCGTGCCCGCGTACGGGCACACGTTCTCCGTCGTGGTGTTGCTCGGTGCGGACTTGCGGCGGCGAACCAGACTGAAGACCAAGGTGATCCCTCCCGGCCCCATGACTACCCGATGGAATCGCGCGTGTGTGGAGAGTAGTCGAATCCGCGTTTGGGGACGGCGCCGCTGGTAGAGTGGCCGGTTTTGAGTCGACCCCCTACCGGGTCTCCGTCCCCGCCCGCTGCTCGGGGATCCCCCGGTCGTTCTGGAGCTCCAGCAGTTCCCGGAACAGGCCCGGGGCCACGGCCAGTTCCGCGTACGTCCCCTGCTGGATGATCCGGCCGCGGCTGAGGACGACGATCCGGTCGGCCACGGCCACGTTGGCGAGGCGGTGGGTGACGAGGACGACCGGGCGGTCCTTCGCGATCTCGCGGAGCCCCGCGAAGATCCGGTGCTCGGCGCGCGCGTCCAGCGCGCTGGTGGGCTCGTCGAGCACGAGCAGGCCCGGCCGGTAGAAGGCGCGGGCGATGGCCAGGCGCTGCCACTGGCCGCCGGACAGTTCGACGCCGCCGAACCACTCGCGGGCGAGCAGCGTGTTCCAGCCGCTGCGCAGTTCCTGGACGACCTCGGCGGCGCCCGAGCGGTCGGCGGCCCGGCGCAGGGACTCGCCGTCGTCGGCGTGGGGCTGGCCGAGGGTGATGTTCTCCTCGGCGGTCAGCGGCCAGTGCGCGAAGACCTGGGGGACGACGGCGGTGTGCCGCCACATCGCGTACGGGTCGAGGGTGCGGACGTCCTGGGCGTCCCAGCTGACCGTGCCCCGCGTGGGCAGGTACAGGCCGGCAAGCAGCTTGGACAGGGTGGTCTTGCCGGAGCCGTTCTCGCCGACGAGCGCGATGACCTCCCCGGCCCGCACCTCCAGCGTGACGTCGTCCAGGGCGGGCCCGTCCGCCTCGGGGTACGTGTACGACAGGTCCCGCGCGCACACGGACTTCGGCGGGTCCGGGACGACGGTGCCGCGGTCGAGGCGGTGGCCGCCGGCCTCGGAGATGAAGTCGACCCAGTCGTCCACGTACAGGCCGGTGCGGAAGATCTGGGTGCCGTAGCCGACGATCCCGTACAGGTTGTTGCTGACGGTCTGGAGGGCGAACACGGCCGTGCCCGCCGTCGCGAGCGTCATCCGGCCGGTGGCGAGCAGCCCGACCAGCGCGCCCCACATCACGGCCGAGGCGACCCCGCCGGCCAGCGAGCCCGCGAACGCCCACCGCGCGCCCCGGTGGATGGCCCGGTCGGTGACGGCGTCGACGCGGGCGCCGATCTCCCGGTAACGGCCCAGCAGGAAGCCGAACATGGTGCCCGCGCGGAGCTGGTCCGCGATCTGCCGGTCGGCGATGTACCAGCGCAGGTGCCCGAGCGTGCGCCGCTCCGCCGACACGGCCCGGCTGCTCTCCCAGTGCAGGTGCGCGCCCTTCATCCGGGCCAGGGCCTGCGGGAGCACGGCGAGGACGAGCAGGGGGAGGAGCGCCGGGTGGAGGACCGTGACGACACCGGCGGCGGCGATGATCGAGGCGAGACAGGACATCAGCATCTGCGACTCGGTGATGAGGTCCTTGGCGACGTCGGCGCCCCGGTCGGCGTGGTCCCACTTGTCGTTGAAGCCGGGATGGTCGTACGCGGTGAGCTCGGCGTTCGCGGCGGCGTGCAGCATCTCCAGCTCGGCCTCGCGGGAGATCCGCGGCGACAGCCGGGAGGAGACGTTCGAGATGACGATGCCCAGGACGGCCCGGATCGCGACGGCGGCGGCGATGAGCACGATCGACGGCAGCGCCTCCGCCAGCCGTTCGCGGATGTCGCCCGCGGCGACGAGGGAGGTGATGGTGCCGCCGGTGGCGACGAGCCCGGCCGCTTCGAGGACGGCGGAGAGCGCCTGGCAGGAGAGCAGGACGGTGACGGCCCTGCGGTCCACCCGCCAGCCGAGCGCGAGCCCTTTCCGGACGAGCTGGGGAAGGCGCCGGACCATGACCCAGGGGGAGGTCGGCCTGCCGTCGAGGGCGGCCAGTTTGGGCTGGACATAGCGGTAGGTCTCGGCGGGTGAGGTGGGGGTGGGCGGGGGCGAGGCGGTGTCCGTGGTCGTGGCGCCGGTGCCGGGATCGCTGGTGGAAGGCAAGGGTCCGTTCCCTTCGGTCGAATGCGGCGGAGTGGTGACGGAAGGGACGGACTACCCGGCCCGCGGGGTCCGCGCACCCCCGCCCGCCCGGATCACCCGAGGGGGTGAGCCCACCGGCGAGGCGACCCGTATGACAATCTCGGTGCACGCCCCGATCAGCACCCGATCAGCACCCGACCAGGAGGCAGAAGCCCGTGAACACCGAGACGAACAGCGGCCGTTCGGGCCACGAGCGGCCCGCGTTACTGCTGGTCCACGGAGCCTGGCACGGCGCTTGGTGCTGGGATCCCGTGCGCGTCGCGCTCCAGGCCGCCGGCCGGCACGTCCACGTCGTGGACCTGCCCAGCGCCCGGCCCTCGTACGGCGGCTCGTGGGACGGGGCGGACCGCCCCGTCGGCATGGCGGACGACGCCGAGGCGATACGGGAGGCCCTGCGCGCCGTCGACGGCCCCGTGGTCGTCGTCGCCCACTCCTACGGCGGCGTCCCCGCGACCGAGGCCGTCGCGGACGCCCCGAACGTGGTGCGGGTCGTGTACCTGGCCGCCTTCCAGCTCGACGTGGGGGAGAGCATGGCCACCTTCCTCGGCGGCCACGTGCCGGACGACGGCACCGGCCAGGCCCGGCCGCCCGCGGACGCCATGACCTCCTTCTACGACGACGTGCCCGAGGAGGAGGCGGCGCGCGCGATCGCCCGGCTGCGCCCCCAGAGCGTCCGCTCCTTCACGGAGCCGGTGACCGCGGCGGGCTGGCGCACCGTGCCGTCCACCTATGTGGTCTGCGAGAACGACCGCACGTTCGACCCGGCCCGACAGGCCGAACTCGCCCGCCGCGCGGGCTCCGTCCACCGGCTCCCCAGCGGCCACTCGCCGTTCCTGTCGATGCCCGACGGGCTCGCGGCCTTGCTCGACGGCATCGGCGTCGGCGACGCCGCCGACACCATCGGCACCACCGACGCCATCCGCACCACCGATACCGTCGACGCCATCCGCACCACCGGCACCACCGGCGCCACCGACACCATCGGCACCTAAGCGCGCCCGGCGCCGGGCGGCTCCACCCGGCCGCCCGGCCCCAGCGGCGCCCGCTCGGGCACGAGCCGGAGCCGGTCGAAGCCGGGGTCGTGGGCGACCGGGTCGCCCGGCTCCTGGAAGTGGACGGCGATGCGCGCCCCGGCGGCGTACGCGCGGAGCCCCGCCCGGCAGTAGGCGACGACCGGATCCGGCGGCGCGTCGAGCGGGAACCAGTCCATGCCGTCGCACACCTCCGGCTCCCGGACCGACGGTGTGCCCCGCCAGCGGCGCACCTCGAAGAAGAAGCCGACCCGGGCCCGGCCGGTGGGCCCCCGGTGGTGCACGGTCAGGGCCGCGCGCACGTCGCCGGGCGCGACCACGAGCCCCGTCTCCTCGCGCGCCTCGCGCACGAGGGCGGTGACGACGTCCTCGTGCGGCCCGTCGAGGTGCCCGGACGGCAGGTGCCACATCCCGGCCGCGTACACCGCGCCCGCCTGCCGGGACAGCAGCACCTCGGTGCCGCGCGGGCCGTCCCGGAGCGCCATCAGGTGCACGTCGAGCGGTTCGGTGTGCCGCGCGCCGGCGGCGGGGGGTGTCCCGAGGGTGTTCATCGCGTCTCCCGGTGCTGTGAGGGTCGGGGTGTGGGCGCCCTGGTCGCCGTGGGTGCCGTGCGCACCCTCGCCTGTTACCCGGCGGTAGGCCATGATGGCCGTCGACACCCGTGCGCATGCTCCGAGTTCATGTCGTCGTGCACGCGCATGTCCATACGACGGCCGGGGGGCTGAGGTAACGGTGACGACGTACGAGGAACGAGCCGCGGTGCACGCGTTCGGCGACGACTCCCTGGGGGAGCACGACGCCGTCGGGCTCGCGGCGGCGATCCGGCGCGGCGAGGTCGGCGCGGCGGAGGCGGCCCGGGACGCGGCGGAGCGGGTGCGCGCGGTCGAGGAGCGGCTGCACGCGGTGCAGGTGCGCGTGGAGGCGCCGGTGCCGGTCCAGGACGGCCCGCTGGGCGGGGTGCCGAGCTTCGTGAAGGACAACACGGACTACCTCGGCCTGCCCACCGCGCACGGCAGCGCGGCCTTCGTGCCCCGCCCCGCGCGGAGCCACGCGGCCTTCACCCGCCAGTTCCTGAGCAGCGGGGTCACCGTGCTCGGCAAGACCCGGCTGCCCGAGTTCGGCTTCAGCCCGAGCACCGAGTACGAGGGGGCCGAGCCGGTCCGCAACCCGTGGCACACCGGCTTCTCGGCGGGCGGCTCCTCGGGCGGCAGCGCGGCGCTCGTCGCCGCCGGGGCCGTGCCGATCGCCCACGCCAACGACGGCGGCGGCTCGATCCGGATCCCGGCCGCGTGCTGCGGCCTGGTCGGGCTCAAGCCCACCCGGGGCCGGGTCGCGGCGAACGAGCAGAGCCGGCGGCTCCCGCTGGACCTGGTCACCGACGGGGTCGTGAGCCGTTCCGTACGGGACACCGCGGCGTTCCTGGCGGCGGCGGAGGCGTACCGGCGCAGCCCGGCCCTGCCGCCCGTCGGGCTGGTGGAGGGTCCGGCGAAGCGCCGGCTGCGCATCGGGTTCCTGGAGGACTCGCCGAACGGCGTCCGCGTCGACGCGTCCACCCGGGCCGCCGTCACGGAGACGGCGGCGCGCCTCGCCCGGCTCGGGCACACGGTGGAGCCCGTGGAGCTGCGCGTCGACCCCCGCTTCACCGACGACTTCCTCGTCTACTGGGGGATGCTGTCGTTCCTGCTCGGCGTCACCGGGCGCACGCTGGGGGACGGTTTCGACCGGCGCCGGATGGACGGGCTGAGCCGGGGGCTGCGCGAGACGTACGTGAAGGAGTGGCGCGGTACGGCCGGTGTGCTGCGCCGCCTGAAGCGGGCGAAGGAAGGGTACGCGGAGTCGTTCCGCGGCCTGGACCTGGTCCTGTCGCCGGTGCTCGCCCACACGACGCCGCGGATCGGGCACCTGAGCCCGGCGGTGCCGTACGAGACGCTGGTCGAGCGGATCCTCGCGTACGTCGCCTTCACGCCGGTGAACAACGTGGTCGGGACGCCGTCGCTCTCGCTGCCCGCCGAGGCGCCGACGGCGGACGGGCTGCCCGTCGGCGTGATGTTCTCGGGGCGCCCCGGCGCCGAACGCACCCTGCTGGAGCTCGCCTTCGAGCTGGAGGCGGACCGCCCGTTCCGGCGCATCCAGGACGTGCAGCGCGGGTGACAAGGGAAATCGCAGGCGGCGTGGCCTGACGCCCATGGAAGTCCCAACTCTCCATGCCCGCACACCTGTTGACGAATGGTCTGGACCAACCTACCGTCGCTTTCAGTGTGCACGTCATGCCCCGCCCCCGCATTCCCCCCACGTTTCGAGGAGCACGCATGTCAGCTCGCCGGATCGCCCGCGCCTTCGGTGCGGGCCTCGCCGCCCTGATGGCCGCCACCGCGCTCGCCGCCCCCGCCGCGCAGGCGGCTCCCACGTCCGCCGCCGCCCCCGCCGCCGACACCTGCGCCCTCAAGCAGAGGCCCGCCGGAAAGGTGCTCCAGGGCTACTGGGAGAACTGGGACGGCTCCGCGAACGGCGTGCACCCGCCGTTCGGCTGGGCGCCCATCGACGACCCCCGGTTCGCGGCCCACGGCTACAACGTCATCAACGCCGCCTTCCCGGTGATCCGTTCGGACGGCACCGTGCTGTGGGAGGACGGCATGGACAGCACCGTGAAGGTCTCCACCCCGGCGCAGATGTGCAACGCGAAGGCCGCCGGCGCCACGATCCTGATGTCGATCGGTGGCGCCGCCGCGGGCATCGACCTGAGCTCCCGCGCGGTCGCCGACCGCTTCATCGCGACCGTCGTCCCGATCCTCCAGAAGTACAACTTCGACGGCATCGACATCGACATCGAGACCGGTCTGGTCGGCAGCGGCAGCATCGGCACGCTCTCCGCCTCACAGGCCAACCTCGTCTACATCATCGACGGGGTGCTGGCCCGGATGCCCGCGGGCTTCGGCCTGACGATGGCGCCGGAGACCGCGTACGTCACGGGCGGCAGCGTCGCCTACGGCTCGATCTGGGGCGCGTACCTGCCCATCGTCAAGAAGTACGCGGACAACGGGCGCCTGTGGTGGCTCAACATGCAGTACTACAACGGCAGCATGTACGGCTGCGCGGGCGACTCCTACTCGGCCGGCACCGTCGCCGGGTTCGCCGCGCAGACCGACTGCCTGAACAAGGGCCTCGTCGTCCAGGGCACCACCATCAAGGTCCCGTACGACAAGCAGGTCCCGGGCCTGCCCGCGCAGCCGGGCGCGGGCGGCGGCTACATGTCGCCGTCCCTGGTCGCCCAGGCGTGGAACCGCTACGGCGGGCAGCTCAAGGGCCTGATGACCTGGTCCGCGAACTGGGACGGCTCGAAGGGCTGGACCTTCGGCGACAACGTCAAGGCCCTCCAGGGGCGTTGAGCCCCCCGTGAGCCGATGGCGAGGGCCCGCCTCCCCCGGGACCGGAAACACCGGGGGAGGCGGGCCCTCGCCGTGCGTCAGCCCACCCGCGCGCCCCGGGCCAGCGCGTCGCGGGCCGCCTCCTCGGCGAGCGCCCGGTCCGCCGGGACCAGGCCGACGCGGGTGCGCCGGTCCAGTAGGTCGCCGGTGTCGAGGGCGCCCTCGTGGCGGACCGCCCACAGGAGTTCGGCACCCGTGACCGGGTGGCCGGGCACGACCGGCCGGGCGAGCGCCGGGTCGGCGACGCCGAGCGCGTGGACCCCCGCCGCCTCGGTGCCGTAGCGGCGGACGAGCCGGGGCGGCAGGTCGAGCCCGGCGAGGGCGCGCGGGCTCGCCGCGCCGACCAGCGGCAGCGACGCGGTCCGGCACGGGCCCGCCGACAGGCCCCCGGCGGCCACGGCCGCGTCGACGGCGTCCTGCGCCATCCGGCGGTACGTGGTCAGCTTGCCGCCCACGACGGTGACGACCCGGTCGGGCGAGGTCAGCACCGCGTGCTTGCGCGAGATGTCGGCGGTGCGGCCGGACGCGTCCCGGGTGTCGAGCAGCGGCCGCAGCCCCGCGAACGCCCCGACCACGTCGGCGCGTCCCACGGTGACGTCGAGCGCGGAGCCGAGCACGTCGAGCAGGAAGCCGATGTCGGTCTCCGGCACCTCCGGCACGTCGGGGACCTCGCCGTCGACCGGTTCGTCGGTGAGGCCCACGTACACGCGCCCGTCGCCCTGCGGCAGGACCAGCACGAAGCGGTTGGTCTCGCCGGGGATCGGGATGTGCAGCCCGGCGGCGAGCTCGCCGAGGGTCTCCGAGCGCAGCACGAGATGGGTGCCGCGCGAGGGCCGCAGCCGGATGTCGGGGACGAGGCCGCCCGCCCAGACCCCGGCCGCGTTCACGATCGTGCGGGCGCGCAGGCGCGCCTCCTGGCCGGTGGTCTCGTCGCGGACCAGCGCCCCGCCGCCGGACAGTTCGAGGGCGCGCACCCGGGTGAGGATCCGGGCGCCGTGCGCGGCGGCGGTGCGGGCGACGGCGGTGACCAGGCGGGCGTCGTCGGTGAGCCGTCCGTCCCAGGACAGCAGCCCGCCGCGCAGCCCGACCGGGCGCAGCGCCGGGGCGAGGTGGCGGGTCTCGACGGCGGACAGCGTCCGGGGCCGCGGCAGGGTGCGGCGCGAGGTGCGGGCGCCGACCCGCAGCATGTCCCCGGCGAGGAACCCGGCGCGGGCGAGGGCGGCCTGGCCGCGGCTGACGAGCGGGGTGAGCGGCAGCACGAAGGGCTGGGCGCGCACGAGGTGGGGCGCGGTGCGCTCCATCAGGACGCCGCGCTCGACGGCGCTCTCGTGGGCGACGTCCAGCTGGCCCGACGCCAGGTAGCGCAGCCCGCCGTGGATGAGCTTGGAGCTCCAGCGGGAGGTGCCGAAGGCCAGGTCGTGTGTGTCGATCGCGGCGACGCTCAGCCCCCGGGACGCGGCGTCGAGGGCGGCTCCGGCGCCGGTGGCGCCGAGCCCGACGACGAGGACGTCGACCGTCTCGCCGTCGGCGAGCCGCGCCAGCTCGCGCCGCCGCCGCTCGGCGTCGAGGGAGGAGCCGGGCAGGGCGGTGCCGCTCGTGGGGTTCATGGCGTGAGGGTCCTCTCCAGCAGGGTGCGCAGCTCGTCGAGGAAGGCGGCTTCGCTCAGTTCGGGATCGGTCTCGTCGGTCATGGTGCGCATCGACAGCGTGAAGGACTGCACGACGAGCAGCAGGGTGCGGGCCTGGAGGTCCGGCCGGACGCGCCGGACCGAGCCGTCCTCGTGGCCGTCCTCCAGGGCCGTGTGGAGCAGGCCGAGCAGGGCGTCCTGGCTGGCACCGCGGCGGTCCAGGACGTAGGGCAGGAGCAGTTCGGGGTCCACGTCGAGGATCTTGTGGAAGAGCGGGTGGGCCCGGAACGCCCGCGCGCCCTCGACCAGCCCCTCGACGATCCGCTCCCGCGTCGGCGTCGGTGCCGACGCCGACGTTGCCGTCTCCGGGTCCGTGTCGTCGGGCGGGGGCATGGCGCCGGCGGCGACGGCGATCCACTCACGGGTCATCAGGTCGCCGACGAGGCTGCGCACATCGGGCCAGCGCCGGTAGAGCGTCATCCGGGACACGCCCGCGCGCCGGGCGACGTCGGTGAGGGTGGTGCGCCGCACGCCGACGGCGAGGACGCAGTCGCGGGCGGCGTCGAGGACGGGATCTGCGTCCGCATGGTTGTGACGAATGGGCGTCATCTGTCACAGTGTAATGCCAGCGCGGGCCGAATGGCAGCGCCGTCCGTGAAACAGACCGTGAGGAAGCTCTCGAAGTGGACATGTTGTGGAGCGGCTGGGGCGACCCGGCCAAGGCGGCGCCCCTGCCCGAATCGGTCACCGGCCTGCTGCGTGACCTGCTCGGCGTCACCCCGCGCGAGGCCGGCCCGGCCACCCTCGACCGGATCGAGACGCCCGCCCCCGCCCTGACCGAGAAGGCCGACCGCGCGCTGCGCGCCGCCGTCGCCGCCCCCGACGCGGTCCACGACGACGCCGAGACCCGCATCCGGCACACCCGCGGCAAGTCCACCCCCGACCTGCTCCGCATCCGCGCCGGAGAGGTCACGGACATCCCGGCCGCCGTCGTCCTGCCCGGCAGCCACGACGAGGTCCTCGCCGTGCTGCGCGCCTGCGCCGAACACGGCCTGTCCGCCGTCCCCTTCGGCGGCGGCACCTCCGTCGTCGGCGGCCTCACCCCCGCCGCCGGACGCCCCTTCGTCGCCCTCGACCTGCGCCGCCTCGACCGGCTCCTCGCCGTCGACGAGGTCTCCCGCACCGCCACCCTCCAGCCCGGACTGCGCGGCCCCCGGTGCGAGGAACTGCTCAACGCGCAGGGCTGGACCCTCGGCCACTTCCCGCAGTCCTTCGAATGGGCCACCGTCGGCGGCTTCGCCGCCGCCCGCTCCAGCGGCCAGGCGTCCGCCGGCTACGGCCGCTTCGACGAGATGGTCCTCGGCCTGACCGTCGCCACCCCCGAGGGCACCCTGGAGACCGGCCGCGCCCCGCGCTCCGCCGCCGGACCCGACCTGCGCCAGCTCGTCCTCGGCTCCGAAGGCGCCCTCGGCGTCATTACCGCCGTCACCGTCCGGATCCGCCCGCTGCCCACCACCCGCGTCTACGAGGGCTGGCGCTTCGCCTCCTTCGACGCAGGCACCGCCGCCCTGCGCCGCCTCTCCCAGGACGGCCCGCGCCCCACCGTGCTGCGCCTGTCCGACGAGTCCGAGACCTTCATCGGCCTCGCCCAGCCCGACGCCATCGGCAGCGCCGAACTCCCGCCGAACCCCGGCTGCACGGCCATCGTCGGCTTCGAGGGCACCGAGGCGGAGACCACCGCCCGCCGCGCCGCCGTCCGCGAGGTCCTCCTGGCCTGCGACGGCGAGTTCATCGGCGAGGAGCCCGGCGAGAAGTGGGCGCACGGCCGCTACGACGCGCCCTACCTGCGCGACGCCCTCCTCGACGCGGGCGCCTTCGCCGAGACGCTGGAGACGGCCGCGTTCTGGTCCGCGATCCCCGGGCTCTACGCCGGCGTCCGCGACGCCCTCACCCGGACCCTCACCGAGGCCGGCACCCCGCCGCTCGTCATGTGCCACATCTCGCACACCTACGAGAACGGCGCCTCGCTCTACTTCACCGTCGTCTCCGCGCAGGGCGAGGACGCCGTCGCGCACTGGGCCCCCGCCAAGCACGCCGCCAACGACGCGATCCTCGCGGCGGGCGGCACCATCAGCCACCACCACGGCGTCGGCACCGACCACCGCGACTGGTACGCCCGCGAGATCGGCCCGCTCGGCGTCCGCGCCCTCCAGGCGCTCAAGGCCGAACTCGACCCGTCCGGCGTCCTCAGCCCCGGGGTCCTCATCCCGCCCCGCTGACGCGCCCCGCGCGCGGCCCCGCACGGCCGCGCGCCCGCTGTCCCCGCAGTCCCCGCACCTCCCTTCTCCTGCCGCCCGGAGGGCAGACCCATGCGACAGTTCACCGCCGTCGTCAACCCCACCGCAGGGGGTTCCAGCGGCACGGCGGGCCTGCTCCCGCTCGCCCGGCTGCTGAGGGAGGCGGGCGCGGAACTCGACACCGTCTACAGCCGCAGCCTGGAACACGCCCGGGAACTCGCCCGGAACGCGGGAGCCAAGGGCCACGTCGTGCTCGCCGTCGGCGGTGACGGCATGGCCGGCACCGTCGGCGGCGCGCTCAGCGGCACCGACACCGTCTTCGGGCTCGTCCCGGCGGGCCGCGGCAACGACTTCGCCCGCGCCCTCGGGCTCCCCACCGACCCCGAGGGCCTCGCGAAGGTCCTCCTCGAAGGCGAGCCCCGGGCCGTCGACACCATCGAGGTCGAGTCCGCCGTCCACCCCGGCACCTGCGTCCTCGGCAGCGTGTACGCGGGTGTCGACGCCGTCGCCAACCGGCACGCCAACACCTCCAGGCTGCTGCGCGGCGCCGCCTCCTACTACGCGGGCGGCCTGCGCGCCGTCCTCGCCTGGAAGCCCGCCGCGTACCGCATCACCGTCGACGGCACCCGCCACGAGCGCACCGGCTACACCGTGATCGCCGCCAACTCCGGCTTCTACGGCTTCGGCAGGCAGGTCGCGCCCGGCGCCCGCGTCGACGACGGGCTGCTCGACGTCGTCGTCATCAACAAGGCCCCCAAGCGCCTCTTCTTCGCCATGATGAACGAGCTCAAGACCGGCGCCCACGTGCGCCGCCCCGAGGTCGAGATCCTGCGCGGCCGGGAGATCCGCATCGAGGCCGACCGCCCCCTCCCGTACGGCGCGGACGGCGAGGTGGACGCCACCCTCCCGGTCACCCTCCGGGTCCGGCCCGCCGCCCTCTCCGTCCTGGCCTGAGGCGGCCCGGCACCCGCCGCCACCGCGAGCGGCCGCGCCCCGGCCGCCGCCCCGCGAGGGACCGTGAGGAGCCGTCACCACCGCTGGTCATCCCCCTTGTTGAGGACTCCGGGGCGCCCGCGTAGCACTTGAGGATGACGTCCCGCCCCCATCGAGATGGATCTTCGCGCCGGAAAGGGAACCCCGCGCCGCGAGCACCGTCTAGCTCCTCGTGCCGGCTTGATCGTCGAGCCGGCGGAGGAGGGACACATGGCGGGTCAGGTGAGCGGGGCGACGCGGACGAAGGCGTCCGCGCCGGAGTATCAGGGGGCGCTCGGGTCGCTGTCGGTGAACGCCTCCCTGCCCGAGGTGCTGGCCAAGGGCGTCGAGGAGCTCCGCGCGGCGGAGCGGGCCGGGGACCTCGCGGAGGTGGCGCGCTGCGGCCTCGCCGTCGCGGAGGCATGCCGCAGGCTCGGCCGGATAGAGGAGTCCGACCGGGCGTGGAAGGCCAGCTACCGGGCCGCCCGCTCGGCCGGACACCAGGGCGCGATGGCCTGGGCGCTGTGGAGCGGCGGCACCCTCGCCCGGCAGCGCGGCGCGCTCCGGCTCGCGTACCGGCTGCTGGGGCTCGCGGCCGAGATGGGCGAGCGCGGCGGCGACGTCGTCGTCCGCGGCTACTCACTGGCCGGACTCGCCGAGACCGGACGCATCCAGGGCGACTACGAGGCCGTCGGCCGGCTCCACGAACAGCTCCTCGCCGAGGCCCGTCGCCGAGGCGAGGCCCGCCACACCGTGTGGGCGCTGGAGGGCATCGCGCAGATGCACCGCAACACCGGCGACCACGACAAGGCCCTCGCCCTGTTCGAGGAGGCCGCCGAGACCGCGTCGCGCGCCGAGGACCGGCGCGGCTGGGCCTGGGCGCTGCGCGGCATCGCCGACGTGGTGTCCGTACGCGACGGGGACGTGGAGCGCGCCCTGGAGCTGCTCTCCCGGGCCGAGGAGGCGTGCCGGGAGATACGCCTGGCCGGCGCGCTGGCCTACAACCACAAGATGCGCGGCAACGTGCTCTACCGCGCCGGCCGTTACGACCAGGCCAGGGACCTGTACGCGCAGGCGCTGGAGGAGTTCCGCGGCATGGAGGAACCGCGCGGCACCGCGCTCGCGCGGCTGGGCCTGGTGAAGTCCGAGGCGCGCCTCGGCCGCGACGCCGGGCGGACCGCCGCCGACCTCGCCGAACTGCGCACGACGCTGGACCGGATCGGGCTCCGGCACGCCCGCGACATGGTGGACAAGGCCGCCGCGGAACTCGGCGTCGGCCCGCTGCCCGAGGACGGCGCGGCGGCGGGGATCCTGCCCGAGGTCGGCGAACGGGCCCTGCGCGCCGCCGACGTGGAGGCGCTGCGGTGACGGCGCTCCCGATACCCCCGACGCCGCTCCGCCACCCGCCGGAGGCGCCGCAGCCGGCGCCGACCGGCCCGCGCCCGCCCGCACAACCCCTCACCACGGTCCGCGCCGCGCACCCGCCCGCCGACGCCCTCGGGGACGTCCTGGAGCGCTGCCGCGAACACGTCCGCCCCGCGCTCGTCGAGGCCGTCGCACGGCTGCACCCGTGGACCGGCGAGATGGCCGCCTACGCGCTGGGCTGGGCCGGCCCCGACGGGCGCCCCGAACCCGGCGGATCGGAGGGCAAGGGCGTGCGCCAGGCCCTCGCCTTACTGGGCGCGGAAGCCGTCGGCGCCGACGCGGCCGAGGCGGTCCCGGCGGCCGTCGCGGTCGAACTCGTCCACGTCTTCTCGCTCCTCCACGACGACGTCATGGACGCCGACGCCCTGCGCCGCGGCCGTCCCGCCGTCTGGAAGGCGTACGGGACGGGCCCGGCCGTCCTCGCGGGCGACGCGCTCCACGCGCGGGCCGTCGGCATCCTCGCCGAGACGCCCGGCCCGCACGCCGGGGCCGCCGTCCGGCGCCTGTGCGGCACCCTCGACGACCTGGTCTCCGGCCAGGCCGAGGACCTGCGCTTCGAAGACCGCCCCTGGCACGGCCCCGGTGCCGTCACCCCGGCGCAGTACCGCACGATGGCCGAGCACAAGACGGGCGCCCTGCTCGGCTGCGCCCTTGCCCTCGGCGCGCTGCTCGGCGGCGCCCCCGAGCGGACCGTGACCGCGCTCGACCGCGCCGGACGCCACCTGGGCCTCGCCTTCCAGGCCGTCGACGACATCCTCGGCATGTGGGGCGACCCCCAACTCACCGGCAAGCCCGTGCACGCCGACCCGCGCCGCGGCAAGAAGACCTACCCGCTGCTGGTCGCCCTGTCCGGCGGCGGCGAGACCGCCCGCGAACTCGTCGCGCTGCTCTCGGCGCCCCGGTCGCTCGACGACGAGGGCGCCGCGCGCGTCGCCGCGCTCGTGGCGGATGCCGGCGGGCGCGCCGCGACCCGTGACGAGGCCCGCCGCCACCTGGACGCGGCCCGCCGCGCCCTGCGCGACACCCCGCTGGAGCCGACCGCGGCCCGGCGGCTGGACGCCCTGTTCACCCACGTCCTCGACCGCACCCGCTGAACCGCCGCACGGCGTCACCACCCGAGGCGGTGACGCCGTGCCGGATCGGGGCCGGTGACCTCACGTCAGCCCGTCAGCCCGTCAGCCCGTCAGCCCGTCAGCACGACGGCGCCTGCGGGCGGGGGTAGACCCGGGACTGCTTCACGCTGCCGAAGGCGAAGCTCGACTCGATCGACGCGATACCGGGGATGGCGTGGATCCGGGTGCGCACCAGCGCCTCGTACGCCTCAAGGCTCTCGATCACCACACGGAGCAGGTAGTCGCTGCTGCCCGCCATCAGATAGCAGTCCTGGATGTGGTCGATGAGCCCGACGTGCTCCTCGAACACGTTGACCGCCTCGGCGTTGTGGCGGTCCAGCCGGATCCGTACGAAGACGGTGATCGGCAGCCCGAACGCCACCTGGTCGACGGTCGCCGTGTAGCCGCTGACCAGACCCGCCTCCTCCAGCCGCCGGACCCGGCGCAGACAGGGGGAGGGGGAGAGCCGGATCCGGTCGGCGAGGTCCTGGTTCGACAGGCGCCCGTCGGCCTGCAACTCGTGGATGATCTGGAAGTCCACGGCGTCCATCGTCACTCCTTGGCAGATTCTGCCCCCACGCTATGCCTGGAGGGCAGAACTAGCAATCATCTGCCCGCGGTCAAGCCCTACGGTTGCTCATCGGGGGGAAATCGAACGACGGTTCCTCCGATACGGCTCCGACGTCACGTACGTCACGCACGTCACCGACGTCTCCGAGCGGGAGGAACCACCGGCATGGCCGCGACCCGAACGACCGAGGACCGGGCGGCGGCACACCCGCCCGCCCCGCCCGCCCAGTCTGCGCTCCCCGCCCTCCCCGGGCTCTCCCCACGGGCCGTCGGCATGGCCGCCCTGCTGCTCACGGTCGCGATCTGGGCCGCGTTCGCGCTGAGCGCCCGCGCCCTCGGCGCCTCCACCCTGCTGCCCGCCGACGCCGCGCTGCTCCGCTTCGGTGTCCCCCTCGTCGTCCTGGCCCCCGCCCTCTGGCGGCGCAGGCGGCGACTGGCCGCCGTCCGGCCGGGCCCGGCGGCGAAGATCGTCTGCGGGGCGGGGGTCCCGTTCTTCCTCGCCGCGATGTACGGCGGATCCCTGACCTCCGCCGCCTTCGTCGGCGCCATCGTGCCCGGCATGGTCCCGCTGTTCGTCTCCGTCCTCATGGCCGCCGGCGGCAGGCCCGCCCCGCGCGGCACCCAGGCCGCCGGACTCGTGCTCATCGTGGCGGGCGTCGCGGCCCTGGTCTCGCGCCACCTCACCGCCCTCGACGCGGACGTCCTGCTCGGCACCGGCACCCTGCTCGTCGCCAGCGGATTCTGGGCGCTCTACACCGTGGGCCTGCGCGAAGTGGACCTCGACCCCGTCGGCTCCATCGGCCTGCTCTGCCTGCCCTCCCTCGCCGTCATCGTGCTGCTGACCCTCACCGGCGTCCTGCCGTCCGGACTCGCCCACGCCGCCGGCGCCGACATCGCCCTCTTCCTCGTCGTCCAGGGCCTCGGCGTCGGACTGTGCGCGGGCCTGCTGTACGCCTTCGCCATCCGCAGGCTCGGCCCGGAACGCAGCGCCGTCGTCGGCAGCCTCAGCCCGGCCGTCGTCGTGCTCCTCGCGACCGTCCTCCTGGACGAGCGGCCGACCCTGCCCGTCGTGATCGGCGTCCCCCTCATCACCCTCGGCGTGGTGCTGGCCAACCGGCGCCCCCGCAGGCTCCGTTCCGGCGCCGGGGAGGCCCGTACCGGATAGGCCCACGTCCCGGCACCCGCACCCGCGCCCCACCAAACACCCCCGCACCGTCGCGCACCACCGAACCGAGGCCCCCCGATGCTCGAACTGCTGCCCGCCCCGCCCGTCGACCCGCTGTGGGACCTCACCGCCGAATACGCCGACGACCCGCGCCCCGAGCGGCTCGACCTCGTCCTCGGCGTCTACCGCGACCGCACCGGGCGCACCCCCGTCATGACCGCGGTCAAGGAAGCCGAGATACGCCTGGCGGAACGCTCCGGCTCCAAGGAGTACCTCGGCCTCTCCGGCAACGCGGCGTTCAACCGCGCCATGCTCACCATGGTCCTCGGCGGCGGGGACCTCACCGGCCGCGCCACGGCCGTCCAGACCGTCGCGGGCACCGGCGCCCTCCGCCTCCTCGCCGACCTCGTACGCCAGACCCGCCCCGGCACCACCGTCTGGATCAGCGACCCCGCCTACGTCAACCACCGCCCCATCCTCGAAGGCGCCGGGCTCACCGTCCGCACCTACCGCTGGCTCGACCCGGCGGAGCTGCTCGCCGACCTGAGCGCGGCGGACCGAGGCGACGTCGTCCTGCTCCAGGGCTGCTGCCACAACCCCACCGGCGTCAGCCCCTCGCCCGAGGTGTGGGAGGAGATCGCCGGCCTCGCCGCCGCGCACGGCTGGGTCCCCTTCGTCGACCTCGCCTACCACGGCCTCGGCGACGGCCTCGACACCGACCTGGCACCGACCCGGATGCTCGCCGAACGCCTCCCCGAGACCCTGATCGCCGTCAGCTGCTCCAAGAACTTCGGCCTCTACAGCGACCGCACCGGCTGCGCCATCGTCCTCGGCACCTCGGCGCGGACCCTCCGGCACGTCGAGACCACGCTCCAGAACGCGGCCCGCACCCTCTACTCCATGCCGCCCGACCACGGCGCCGCCGTCGTCGCCACGATCCTGGCGGACGAGCGGCTGCGGACCGCCTGGCGCACCGAACTCGACACCATGCGCCGCCGCATCGGCGCCAACCGCACCGCCCTAGTCGCCCACCTCGCCGCCCTCGGCCACGAGCGGCAGGCGGAGGTCCTGGCCCGGCAGCAGGGCATGTTCTCCATGCTCCCGCTCACCCCCGCGCACATGGCCCGGATGCGGCGCCGCTCCGGCATCTACGGGACGAGCGTGGGCCGCATCAACATCGCCGGTGTCCCCGCCGACCGCGTCCCCTGCCTGGCCCGGGGCATCGCGGACGCGCTGGAGACCGCCGGGGGGTGACCGCGCTCAGGCGCGCAGCAGCGGGAACTCCGCCCCGGCCCACCGGACCCGGGTGCCCTCGGGCCGGACCCGCACGCCCCCGTCGCCGTCCGCGCGCCACACCATGATCCGGTCGGTGTCGGTGTCGGCGCCTGCGAGCGCGGGCCAGCCGGGGTTCCCCGTACGGGCGAAGTCGGCCCAGGCGCGCACCATACGGGCGGACAGCTCGTCGTCGGCGGGGGTGGGGGAGCCGCCGCCGACGAGGAAGGCGACGGCCCGGTCGTGGAGGGTGCCGAAGGCGAAGGGCACGTCCGCGCAGTGCCAGGCCCGGACGGGACCGTCCGGGCCCTCGCGGCGGCGGTCGAAGCGGGCGAGGCGGGCCCGGCCCCCGGCCCGCGCGTGCGCGTCGGCGAGCCGCTCTCCGTACGCGCAGAAGAGCAGGTCCCCGAAGACCTCCAGGTAGATCTCGCGCACGGGGGCCCGGGGCGCGCGGGCGCGGTAGGTGTCCACCAGTCCCTCGGGCAGCCCGAAGTCGGCGGCGAAGGCGCGGAGCCGCTCGTCGGTGGCGACCTCGGCGCAGCTCCCGACGGCGTCGAGCAGCCAGTACTCCTCGGTCGTGTGGCAGACCAGCAGGTCCACGTCCCGGCAGCGGCCCTCGGCCATCCCGGTGAGCGGATCGACGGGCAGCACGTCCCCGTCGAGGACGGGCGCGTAGAGCGAGGGGTCGTAGTGCCGGGACCCGGAGCCAGGGTCGTTCGGGTACCGCTCGACGACCGCGTCCCCGGCCCGCACCAGCGCCTCGGGGCTCAGCGCGGTCAGCCCCTCGGCGGTGGCCGGACAGCCGGCCGCCGCGGCGAGCTCCCGCGTGGTCGCCGCGGCGAGGGCGGGCGGGTAGCAGGGGCTGGCGGGGCTGTGGGCGATCGCGCGCCGGAACAGTCCCCGGGCGCGGTCCATCACCATCAGGCAGGCCACGGAGGCGGCCCCGGACGACTGGCCTGCGACGGTGACGGCGTCGGGATCGCCGCCGAACCCCGCGATGTTCTCCCGCACCCAGCGCAGCGCGGCGACCTGGTCGAGCAGGCCACGGTTCTCCGGGTACGCGACGGTGGCGGGGGTCGGGGCCGGGGCCGGGTCGGCGATCGGGTCCGGGGTCGGGTCCCGGTACGCGGTCGGGTCCGGGGCCCGGTCGGGGGTCGGCTGCGAGGCCGGGACGTGGCCGAAGCCCTCGAAGCCGAGCCGGTAGTTGACGGTGACGACGACGAGACCGGCGCGGGCGAGCGCCGTGCCGTCGAAGTCGGGCTGCGCGGAGGAGCCGAAGGTGCAGGCGCCGCCGTGGAACCAGACGAGGACGGGCAGCGGGCCGGGGGAGAGGCACGGGGCCGGCGTCCAGACGTTGAGGCTGAGCACGTCCTCGTCCCCGGGGGCCCAGACGGGCGCGCCGGGCAGCTCGGCCGACTGGGGCGCGACCGGCCCGAAGCGGGTGCAGTCCCGTACCCCCGCCCAAGGCTCCGCGGGACGCGGCGCCTTGAACCGGTCGGCGCCGAACGGCGGCGCCGCGTACGGGATCCCGAGCACCGCGACGACCCCCTCGGCGGCCCGGACACCGCGCACCCGCCCGCTTCCCGTCGCGAAGACCTCCACCCGTACCGCCCTTTTCCGTCCGACGAACCGACCCCCGAACGTCCGGTTCTATCAGCCGTGCCCGCCGCTGTCGTGATCTTTTCCGGGCCCTGTACCGTCCGCCAGCAGGAGCGCGACCCGGTCGGCCACGTCGTGCCACGGACGCGGCGCGACGACCGGCACCCCGGCGGCGTCCGCCTGCTCGGCGAGCCACCGCCCGTAGCCGACGCTGACCCGGGCCCGATGGCGCTGCTCGCCCTCCTCGGGCTCGCGGGAGAGGTAGTTGGCGACCACCCGGTCCTCGCTGTCGTCGTGCACGACGACCCCGCGGACCGGCCCGTTCGGCGTCGCCGCGCCGGGCAGGAGGTAGTCCCCTTCGAGGATCACGGGCGTGTCCGTGTCGACGTGGTTGGCGATGACCGCCTCCACCGCGGGCGCGAGCGCGCGGGCGACGGCGATCTGCCGCTCGATGACGAAGCCGGGCTCCCGGTCGGCGGCTTCGGGGTGCGTGCGCCAGTAGTGCACCTCGGGGAGGTGCTCCGGGCGGGTCACGGCGAGCAGGGCTTCCACGATGTCGTCGACCTCGACGAGCGGAACGCCGTACCGCCGCGCCAGCTCCCGGGCCAGCCGCGTCTTCCCCATCCCGGACGCGCCCCCGACGACCAGCACGCGCCAGCCGGGCACCTCGCGTCCGTCGCGTCCGTCGTGCCCCGCGCGTACCTCTCGTACCTCTTGATCACCGTCCACCGCCGAACTGTATCCAGGGCCTCGGACGGGTATCGGACGGGCCCCGGACGGGTCAGACCGAGGCCGGGGCCTTCTTCATCAGCTCCACGAGGGAGGAGAAGCTGTCCGCCGCGTACCCGTCGTCCATGCCGCGCCGGAACAGCTCGACGACCGCCGCCGGCAGCGTCGTGTCGACGCCCGCGTCCGCGTGGGTGTGCAGGACGTGCTCGACGCTGGCCGTGCCCATGGCGAGCCGGTCCACGTCGCCGGTGTGCCGCGCCCCGTCGATGCGCTCGGCGTAGAAGGAGAGGAAGCCGGGGAGCGAGTGCGCGGTCTCCACGGCGTGCGGCAGGATGTCCGCCGCCTTCAGGCCGTTGGCGTCGGCGAGGGCGATGGCCTGCCAGTAGCTCAGCATCGAGGTCCAGAACATGGTCATGCCGATCTGGTACATGAGCGCGGCGAGGCCCGGGTCCTCACCCCGGTGGTCGGCCCGGCCGGTGATGACCTCCAGGGCCGGCCGGTGCTTCTCGAAGGCGTCCAGCGGGCCGCTGTAGAAGGTCGAGGACTCCGCCTGGCCGATGCCGGAGGGCGGCACGGTGACGCCGCCGGTCAGCTGGACGGCGCCCCGCTCGGCCGCCCAGCGGGCGGCGGCGCGGGCCTTCTCGGGGGTGTCGGAGCTGAGGTTCACCAGGACCCGGCCGGAGAGCGCGTCCTCTGCGGTGCCCAGCGTGGCGTACACGGCGTCGTAGTCCGTGAGGCTCAGGACGACGAGCTCGTTGGCGGCGAGGGCCTCCCGGACATCGGCCGCGACGGTCGCGCCGCGGGCGGCCAAGGCGTCGGCGCGGGACGCGGTGCGGTTCCAGACGGTGACCTCGTACCCGCCGTCGAGGAAGGCGCCGACCATGGCCTGGCCCATGGGGCCGAGGCCGATGACGGTGACGGAGGGGCGGTTGGTGCCGGTGCCGGTGCCGGTGCCGGTGATGGTGCTGCTGCGCATGACGATCTCCAGTCTGGTGCCATAGGTGAGCTAAAACGAACGCTCTATTTAGTGCGTGGTGAGAACGTAGCACGGTTCTAGAACGAGCGCTCTACTTAGTCGCCGGATACGCTGAGCCCATGCAGACCAGCACACGGGACCGGATCGTCGTCGCCGCCGCGCGACTCCTGCAGCGCCAGGGCTATGTCGGTACGGGAATCAAGCAGATCGCCCAGGAGGCCGAGGCCACCCTGGGCTCCGTCTACCACTTCTTCCCCGGCGGCAAGGAGACCGTCGCCGTCGCCGCGATCAGGCACAGCAGCGAGGAGTTCGGCGCTCTGCTGCGGACGGCGCTGGAGAGCGAGGAGGAGCCGGCGGAGGCGATCCTGGCCTGCTCCCGGCGGCTCGCGGAGGAGCTGCGGGAGTCGGGCTGGATCGACGGCTGCCCGGTCACCGCGGCGGCGCTGGAGACCCTGGGCACCGACTCGGAGATCCAGCGGGCGTGCGGCGACGCCCTGCGGGACTGGCAGGGGCTCGTCCAGGACAAGCTGCTGAGCGGCGGGCACTCCGCCGAGAGCGCCCGCGAACTGGCGAGCGTCGTGATCTCCGCGCTGGAGGGCGCGGAGGTCACCGCCCAGGTGGCCCGCAGCGAGGAACCCCTCCACGTCGCGGGCCGGCAACTCGCTCGCCTGGTCCGCGCCTCCGATGTTTAGATGATCCACATGGCGACACGACTGGTGCAGATCAACATGAAGGCCCACGACGACGTGGCCCTCGGCCGCTTCTGGGCGGAGGCGCTCGGCTGGGGCATCGACAGCGAGGGCCCCGGGGTGACCAACCTCGAACCCGTGGGCTTCTCCTACCCCGACCCCGCGGCCGTCTGCATCGACATCATCGCCCGCCCGGAGCCCAAGACGGCGAAGAACCGGGTCCACCTCGACCTGGCCACCACCTCCGCCGCGCACCAGGAACAGCTCGTCGCCCGCCTGCTGGACCTCGGCGCGACCCTCGCCGACGTGGGGCAGGGCGACGTGCCCTGGACGGTCATGGCCGACCCCGAGGGCAACGAGTTCTGCGTCCTGGAGCCGCGCGCCGTCTACGGGGACACCGGCCCGATCGCCGCCGTCGTGGTCGACTGCGCGGACCCGCGCGAGATGGCCCGCTTCTGGGACGGGGCCATGGACTGGACCCTCCACGAGGTGGCGGACACCCACGCGACCCTCCGCTCGGCGAAGGGTGTCGGCCCGTACCTGGAGTTCGTCCGCACCCCCGACGCCAAGACCGGCTGGAACCGCGTCCACCTCGACGTCGCCCCCTACCGCGAGGGCGACATCCCCACGGAGGAGGCCCGGCTGCGCGCCCTGGGCGCACAGGACCCCGGCATCGACCAGTCGACGATCTCCTGGCGCATCCTCTCGGACCCGGAGGGCAACGAGTTCTGCCTGCTGTCGCCGAGGTGACGGGGCGGGGAGTCCTAGCCCAGCCACTCCCCGTCGCGCATCACGACCCGGCCCCGCAGTTCGGGCTCCCCGCGCCAGGCGCGCACGACGCGCGGGGCCACGCGCAGGTAGACGTACGGCCGTTCCTCCAGGCGGGGGTCCCAGCCGAACTTCGCGGCGTACGCGTCCGCCGCGTCCTCCGGCACCTCCGCCGCCCCGTGGCAGGCCGTCACCTCTCCCTGGAGCAGCACCACGTCATGCGCGTCCGGCAGGCCGAGCCGTACGCGCGGTTCGGCGCGCGCGTTGCGCACGGTCGCGGAACCGTCGGCCGTGCACAGCCACACCGCGCGCCCGTCCCAGAGGAACCAGAGGGGCACCTGGTGCGGCCCGTGCTCGGGGTGGGCCGTGGAGAGCCAGATGTCGTGCTCCGTGCCGAGCCGTTCGAGCGTGTCCCGGGTGCGCTCCGCCGTACCACGGGGAACGATGTTCGTCGCCTGCATGATCACCGACCCTAGCCAGCGCCACCGGCCCCGCGCATGGGGCGCGGGACCTACGCCCGCGGCCCGACCTGTACTCCGCCCCGGGACCTACGTGCCGTCCGCGCGCACGGACGCCCAGACGCGGTCCGACAGCACCCGGGCCGCCTGCTCCGGGTCGAGCTCCTCCGGAGTGGCCAGCCAGCGGTGCGCGGCGACCGCGACCGGGCCGACGACCAGCACCTCCAGGAGCGGGCCCGGCAGCGCGGCGATCTCACCCGCGTCGACCCAGCGCCGCAGCCGGTCGGCGACCCGGGGGAAGTGGTCCGGCTCCACACCGCGCGCCCGGTCGGCGTCGACCGCCAGATAGCTGGAGTACGCCGAACCGTGCAGGTAACGGGCCACGTCCGGGTTGGCCTGGATGAAGCGCAGATACGTCGTCACGAACGCCCGGATCCCGGTGCGCGCGGTACGGGCCCGGTCGACGGCCCCGAGCGCCTCCGTGTACGTCTGCCGCAGGCAGTGACCGTACAGCGCCGCCGCGAGCCCGTCGAAGCTGCCGAAGTGGTGGTAGAGGCTGCCGAGGCTGACCCCGCTCGCCTTCGTCACGGCGTTGACGGTGAACCCGGCCTGTCCGGACGCGGCGAACACCTCCAGTGCCGCGGCCAGGAGGCGTTCGACGGTGGCCTCGCCACGGGACTGCTTTGCCATGCAGGGAGTATAGGCAGAGGTGAAGAACTCGAATATTTTTCTAGAAGTAAGTTCTAAAGAGGCGGGCTTCGGGCTCATACTGCCGCCATGGATGAACTCGTGATGAAGCTCGTCTCAGGCGCCATCGTCGGCGCGCTGGTCGGCCTCGTCGGCTACGCGAGCGCCGCGCGCCGCCGCCGGCAGGAGGCCCATGCCGAGGCCGCCCGGGCCGCGACCGAGGAGGACCCCACCCCGACCCTGCTCCGGCAGGCCGAGGAGGCGGACCGCCTGCGCGACGAACTGACCGCCCAGGGCCGCGAGAACGAGGCCCTCGGCCACGCCCGCGCGGCCGTCGACCACTGGACCGCCCTGACCCAGACCCGCGTCGGCCGCTTCCAGGGCGAACGCCAGTCGGCCCTCCGCCGCCTCACGGAACTCCGCAGCCGTACGGGCACGGCCTGACCCGGCGCGGGATCGCCGAGGCGGGGAGCAAGGTCCCGCTTCCGCCGAGCGGTCGTCAGCCGGCTGATCGGTTCAGCCCGCGGCGGGCACGCACTCGTCGAGGAAGGCGACGACGTCGCGCCAGGCCCGCCGCGCGTGCAGGGGGTGGTAGCCCACGCCGGGAGGCGTGGCGTGGTCGACCGTCGGGTGATGGAAGGCGTGCAGGGCTCCTCCGTACACCACGAGGCGCCAGTCGACGCCCGCCGCCCGCATCTCCTCGGTGAACGCCGCCCGTTGAGCGGGCGGCATGATCGGGTCCTCCGACCCGACCCCCGCCCACACCGGGCAGCGGATTCGCGCGGCCTCGCCCGGTCGGCCCGTGGTCAGCGCGTTGACCGTCGCGATCGCGCGCAGGCCGGCACCGTCCCGGCCGAGCTCCAGCGCGACCGCGCCCCCGGTGCCGTAGCCGAGGGCGGCGACCCGGTCGGGGTCGGCCCGCGGCGCGCCCCGGAGCACGTCGAGCGCGGCGTGGCCGATCGCGCGCATCCGGCCGGGATCGGCGAGCAGCGGCAGGCAGCGGGCCAGCATGTCCTCAGGGTCCGCCAAGTAGCGCCCGCCGTGGAGGTCGAAGGCCAGCGCCACGTACCCCAGCTCGGCCAGCGCCTCGGCGCGCCGCCGCTCCACGTCGCTGGGCCCCATCCCCTCGGGCCCGACCAGGACGGCGGGCCGCTGTCCGTCGCCGGCCGGGAGCGCGAGGTGGCCGACCATCGTCAGTCCGTCCGCTCGGTACTCGACCGTGCGCGTGGTGACCGTCGTCATGCGGCCCGACGCTAGTGGCCTCCGCGCCCGCCCGGGGCGGTGTTCACCGACGGCAGACGGGTGGGCCGGATCAGTCCGTGCCGTCCCGCCGGGCGGCGAGGACCAGGGTCGTCGCCAGGGCCAGCGTCAGGGCCGTGCCTCCGGCGGCCATCACCCCGCGGCGGGAGCGCCACGAGAGGGTCGACCAGCAGGACTCGGCGGAGAGCAGCGAACCGAGGCTCGCCCACGATCCGACCGAGAGGACGGACGCGGCCGAACCGATCGAACCCACGGACAGGAACGAACCGACCGAGCCGATCGACAGCGTCGAGCCCACCGAACCGATCGACAGGAACGAGTTCCGGGAGCACAGGGACCAGCGCGAGCCGTCTGTCGTCGTCATGCCCCCGATCGTAAGCGGACCGGCGTGCCGCCGTATCGACGCGCCGTCGTATCGACGTGCCGCTGTATCGCTGTACCGCTGTATCGCCGTATCGAGTCTCTCGGCATCGGCTTTGTCCGACCTCTTGTCGGGCGACCCCTGCCTCTCTAATGTGAACCTTCAAATCCCAGGGATGCCATAGGAGTAGCTTCGTGCGGGACATACTTTGAACGATCAAATTCCGGGTTCCGGCCACGCCCCCGGCCACGCCCCCGAACCCGGCTCCGGCCCCGTATCCGACGACGACGGCCCCGTGCCCGGCTACCTCGACTACGCCAGGGTGGGCCCGCTCGCCCCCGAGGCCGTCGCCGCGTCCGCCGCCGCCATCGCCCTCGCGCGCCGCGCGGGTCCCGCCGAGCTCGACCGGCTCTTCGCCCTCAGCGACGCGGCCCGCGCCTCGGCCGCCCGGCTCCTCGGCGCCCAGCCGCACGAGATCGCCCTCGTCCCGTCCACCAGCAACGGCCTCTTCACCGCCGCCGCGGCGCTCCAGGGCCCCGGCACGGTGCTGGTGCCCCGGGGCGAGTTCCCCGCCAACGTCTACCCCTGGCTCCGTTTCGCCGGCCGAGGCGGACCCGACGTACGCCTCGTCGAACCCGACGGGCACCGCCGCATCTCGGCCGACCTCCTGCGACGGCACCTCACCCCCGAGGTCACCGCCCTCACCGTCAGCGCCGTCGACTCCCTCACCGGACACCTCGCCCCGCTCGGCGCCCTCAAGGAGATCCTCGGGCCGGACCGCCTCCTGATCGTCGACGCGATCCAGGGGCTCGGCGCCGTCCCGCTGGAGACCGACGCCGCCGACGTCCTCGTCAGCGGCGGCCAGAAGTGGCTGCGGGCCGGCTGGGGCGCCGCGCTGCTGCTCATCCGCGACCGCTGCGCCGAACGGCTGCTCCCCGGGCTCGGCGGCTGGGCCGGAGTCACCGAACCCTTCGCCGAGCGGCACCCGGCACCCGCCCTGCCCGGAGCCGCCGCGCACCTCGCCACCAACCCGGACTTCCCGGCAGCCGCGGCCCTCGGCGCCGCCGTCGACGGACTGCTCGCCCAGGGCGGCCCCGCCGCCGTCGGCGACCGGATCCGCGCGACCCTCGCCGAACTGCTCGACCGGGCGCGCCGGGCCGGCGCCGAGGTCCTGCTGGACGGGCTGGGGGAGCGGGAGCGCGCCGGCATCGGCACCTTCCGCCTGCCCGGCCACGATCCCGCCGCCGTCCACCGGACCCTCGAAGCCGCCGGAGTGATCACCACCCGCCGCGGCGAATGGATCCGGCTCTCGCCCCACCTCCCCACCGGGACGGTGGCCGCGGATCTCCTCGCGCAGGCCCTGCGCCCGCTCGCCGGAAGCTCCCGCGCGACCCTCCCGACCGCCCTACCGGCCCCACCCGTCTCACCCGTCCCACCCCTCCCGAAGGCCCTCCCCAGCCTCCCCTCCGACACCCCCCTCACCCCACTCAGCCCCGTCACCCCACTCAGCCCCGTCACCCCCCTCAACTCCGTCAATCCCCTCAACCCCCCGAGCCAGGAGCCGACATGTCCCACCACCTGAGCCGCCGCCGGATGCTCCACCTCGCGACCGCCTCCGCCGCCGGGCTCGGCCTGACCGCCTGTGGCGGCGGCGGATCCGGTGCCGGAGCGGCGGGCGCCGACGGCGACAGCGGCCAGATCACGGTCTGGAGCTGGACCACTGCCGCCGAGGCCCTGCGCGGGGTCGTCCCCTCCTTCGAGCGCGACAACCCCGGCATCAAGGTCGACGTCCAGGACCTCGGCAACCCCGCCATCTGGGACAAGATCACCGTCGGTCTCGCCTCGGGCGGCAAGGGCCTCGCCGACGTCCTGCACATCGGCGTCGACTACCTGCCCGGCTACCTCCAGAAGTTCCCCCAGGGCCTCGCCGACCTGTCCAGACTCGGGGCCGACCGGTACAAGGACGCGTTCGCCGAGGGCCTGTGGCCGACCGTCAAGGGCAAGGACGGCACCACCCGCGCCCTCCCCTGGGAGGTGAACCCGCTCGGCCTGTTCTACCGGCACGACTACTTCGAGAAGGCCGGCGTCGATCCCGCCTCCCTCACCAGCTGGGACGACCTGATAGCCGCCGGACCGAGGATCCGCGCCGCCACCGGCGCCCAGCTGCTCGGCCTCGACAAGCCCGGCACCACCCAGGACATGGACTTCTTCCAGAACCTGATGCAGCTCCAGGGCGCCTTCTACTTCGACCACGACGGCAAGGTGACCCTCGCCTCCCCGGAGGCGGTCCACGCCCTCACCGTCATCAAGCGGCTCAACGACACCGGGCTCCTCGCCGACACCGCCGGCCAGGGCACCTGGAAGCGCCTCGTCGGCCAGGGCAAGCTCGCCACCGCCCCGTACCCCGCCTGGGCGATCGAGTACCTGTCGAGCAAGTTCCCCGCACAGAGCGGCAAGTGGCGCGTGATGCAGCCGCCCGCCGCCGTCCCCGGCGGGGGCCGGAGCGCCATCGTCAACTCCACCTACCTCACCGTCTCCGCCACCAGCAAGCGCCGCAAGGCCGCCTGGCGCTTCGTCGAGTACGCGCTCACCAAGCCCGCCGAGATCAACCGCATGTTCGCCTCCGGCGGCGTCTTCCCCGCCCTCAAGTCGGCGTACGAGGACCCGAAGTTCAGCGCGCCGAACCCCTTCTACGGCGGCCAGCAGGTCCTCCGCTCCTTCGTCGACTCGCTCGACGCGGGCTCGGACGCCACCAACTTCACCGGCGACTACAGCCGCGCCCTGAAGCTCGCGAGCGACGCCCAGAGCCAGGTCCTGGTCAAGGGCGCCGACCCGGCCGACGCCCTCAAGGCCGCGGCGAAGCAGCTCGCGCAGCAGACCGGCCGGCAGCAGGCGGCCTGACATGTCCCTCGCCCCACCCGAACGCGTCCCGGGCCCCGACCCGTCCCCGCCCCCGCCCCGCGCCGAGACCGACGCGCCCGCACCCGGGACGGCCCCCGCCGCCGTCCGGGAGCGCCCGGGCACCCCGCCGACCCGGCGAGCCCACTCCATCAGGCGATCAGGACCCACCCGGCGCGGACTGCCGCTCCGGCGCGGACCGCTGACCCGGCGCGGACCGCAGACCCGCCGCTCCTTCCCGTACCTCCTGATCATGCCCGCCGTCCTGGGCTTCGCCGTCTTCAAGGCGTACCCCATCGCCGCGTCCTTCTGGATCAGCCTCACCACCGGCAGCGGCGAGGAGTCCCGGTTCGCCGGCCTCGCCAACTACCGGCGGCTGCTCACGGATCCGCTGTTCTGGACCGCGCTCAAGAACACCGCGCTGATCCTCGTCGTCCAGGTGCCGCTGATGCTCGGCCTCGCCCTGCTCGTCGCCCTCGGCCTCAACTCCACCAAGGTCTGGCTGCGCCCCCTGTGGCGCCTCGGCGTCTTCGTCCCGTCCCTGACCGGACTCGTCGCGGCGGGTGTCATGTTCTCCGTCATCCTCAACCGCGACGCGGGCCTGCTCAACTGGCTGCTCTCGCTCGTCGGCATCGACCCCGTCAACTGGCTCGGCAGCCCCTTCTGGGCCCGCGTGGCCGTCGTCCTCGTCATCACCTGGCACTACACCGGCTACAACGCGGTCATGTACCTGGCAGGACTCCAGGGCATTCCCAAGGAGCTGTACGAGGCGGCCATGGTCGACGGCGCCGGACCGGTCCGCCGCTTCTTCGCCATCACGCTGCCCCAGCTGCGGCCCATCCTCCTCCTCACGGTGGTGCTCTCCACCATCGGCACCCTCCAGCTCTTCGACGAGCCGTACGTCCTCACCGGCGGCGGCCCCGACAACTCCACCCTCACCGTCACCATGTACCTCTACAACAACGGCTTCAAATACTTCGACTTCGGCTACGCCTCGGCCCTCGCCTACGCCCTCGCGGCCCTGGTCTCCGTCCTCGGCATCATCCAGGTCCGGCTGATGGGAGAGCGCCGGTGAAGACGCGCGGCCCCCTTCTCACCCTGCTGCTCGCGGGCGCCTTCGGGCTCTGCGTCGGCCCCTTCTACTGGCTCGCCATGGCCGCCACCCAGGAGGACAAGGACGTCTTCTCCTGGCCGCCGAAACTGCTCCCGGGCGGACACCTCCTGGACAACCTCCAGGGACTCCAGGAGTCGATCGGCCTGGCCCGCGTCCTCCTCAACACCCTCGTGGTGGCGGGCGTCCAGACCGCCGGAGCCGTCGTCGTGTCCGTCCTGGCGGGCTACGCCTTCGCCAAGTTCGACTTCCGCGGCCGGAACCTGTTCTTCGTCCTGCTGCTCAGCACCCTCGTCATCCCCGACACGGTGATGCTCATCCCGATCTTCCAGATGATGATGGACCTGGGCCTGATCGACACCTACCAGTCGGTGATCCTGCCCGGCCTCGTCACCCCGTTCGGCATCTTCCTGATGCGCCAGGCCCTGCGCTCGATGCCCGACGAACTCCTCGACGCGGCCCGCGTCGACGGCGCCGGCGAGCTGCGCGTCCTGTGGCGGATCGTCATCCCGGTCAACCGGCCGATCATCGCGGCGCTCGCGCTCTTCGTGTTCCTCGGCGGCTGGAACCAGTTCGTCTGGCCGCTGATCGCCCTGCGCAGCCCCGAGATGTACACCCTCCCCGTGGCCACGGCCACCCTCCAGGGCCTCTCGACCACGAACTACGCCCATGTGCTGCTCGCCAGCGCCATCGCCGCGATCCCCGTGATGGCCCTCTTCCTCGTGCTGCAGCGCCAGTTCATCTCCGGCCTCCTGGCCGGGGCGACCAAGGAGTGACCCGCCCCGTGACTTCCACCCCGGACACCGACACCGATCCCACGACCGACCCCGCCGCTACCGACCCCGCCACCCAAGCCCCGCCCGCCACCCCGCCCGCTGAGCCGCCCGTCGCCGCCTGGCGCCCCCACGACGACAGGGAACAGCCGACCACGAGCGCGGGCCGCGCCCTCCCCACCCCCCTCCACCACCCCACCGGCACCCCCCTCACCGTCCACCTCACCGTCCCAGGCGGCGGCGACGACGGCGCCTGGCAGGCGGCCGTCACCCCGGTCGCGGACGGCGTGGCGCTCATCGAGGTACGGGCCACGGCCCCCGTCACCGTCCGGGCCGAGTGGCGGGTCCCGTGCGTCGGGGCCACCGCGTACTGGACGCCGAGCACCACCGCGGGCCGCTGGCTCCCGCCCTCCTGGACCGTGCCCCGCACCGTCTCGCTCGCCCTCGGCGCGCCCGTCGCCAGCCTGGTCGGGACCGGCGACCGGGCCCTGTGCACGGCCGCGGCGGGGGAGACGGGCGCGCCCGTGCGGGTCGGCGCGGGAGTGGTCGAGGAGAGCGGCGAGTTCGCGTTCGTCTTCGAGCAGGAGCTCACCCCCGACGGCCCTCCGCTGACGCTGCGCGTCGACCTCAGCGGCCGGCACTACGCCGCCACCCTCCAGGACGTCACCGACTGGTGGGCCGAGGGCACCGCGCACCCCGGCGTCGCGCCCGCCGCGCGGCTGCCCGCGTACTCCACCTGGTACAGCCTCCACCAGAACGTGGACGCCGCCACCGTCGAGCGCCAGGCCGCGCTGGCCGCCGCCGTCGGCTGCGGGAGCGTCATCGTCGACGACGGCTGGCAGACCGCCGACCGCGCCCGCGGCTACGGCCACTGCGGCGACTGGGAGCCGAACCGGACCGCCTTCCCGGACCTCGCCGCCCACGTCGCCGAGGTCCGGCGCGGCGGCCTCGCCTACCTCCTCTGGTACGCGCTGCCGTTCATCGGGCGCCACAACGACGCATGGGACCGGTTCAAGGGGCTGATCCTCCGCGAGGAGCCGAACCTCGACGCGGCCGTCCTCGACCCCCGCCACCCCGAGGTCCGCGCCCACCTCGTCGACAAGGTGTCCCGCGCCGTCGAGGACTGGGGGATGGACGGCGTGAAGCTCGACTTCATCGACCGCTTCGCCGTCGCGGACGCCCCGCCCGCGCCGCCCGGCGCCGACGAGGCCACCGTCCACGAGGGCGTACGCCGCCTGCTCGCCGAGCTCGACACCCGGCTGCGACGCACGCGCCCGGACGTGATCGTGGAGCACCGCCAGCCGTACGTCAGCCCCGGCCTCTGGCCGTACGCCACCATGGTCCGCGCCGTCGACTGCCCGCTGAGCCCGGCCGAGAACCGCCAGCGGACCATCGACTGCCGGCTGCTCGCGGGCCCGCTCGCCGTCCACGCCGACATGATCATGTGGCACGCCGGCGAGACGCCCGAAGGTGTGGCGGTGCACCTGGTGAACGCGCTGTTCTCGGTCCCGCAGATCTCCGTAGACCTCGCCGCCCAGACCCAGGACCAGCTCGCGGCCGTCCGCTTCTGGCTCGACGTCTTCCGCCGCCACGCCGACGTCCTCCAGCAGGGCGCCCTGGAACCGGCGCGCCCGGACCTCGGCTACATCCTCGTCCGCGCGCACGCCCGGGACACGACGGTCGTCGGGCGCTACGCACCCGTGCCCGTCGCCGTACCGGAGGAGGCCGGGGCGCGGGTCCTCGTGGCCAACGCGGACGCCGACCCCACCGTCCTCCTCACGGCTGCCCGCCCCGGACGGGCCCTCGCCCTGGTCCAGGACTGCCGTGGTGAGATCCTGTCCGATACCGTGCTCGAACTCGTCGCCGGGGCGAACCCGGTGCCGGTGCCGACCGGCGGCCTGCTCACGCTGACCCGACAGGGCTGAACGAGGCGGGGGGCCGACGGCCGGTTCGCGCGCCGCCGCCAGCCCCCCGACCGCCCCCCCACACACACACAGCCCGCACACACACCCTTCGTATACAGCCTCCACAGCTCCACGGCCCCCACAGCACCCGAAGCCCCCGCAGAGGAACGATGCCCGCTCAACAGGTGACCATCGAGGACGTCGCCCGCGCGGCGGGAGTCTCCCGCCAGACCGTCTCGAACGCCCTGAACGCGCCCCACCGGCTGCGCGCGACCACGCTCGCCCGGGTCACCGCGGCCATCGACGAGCTCGGCTACCAGCCGGACCAGTCCGCCCGCAGCCTGCGCACCGGCACGCGCAGGGTCATCGGCTACCCGGCCCCCGCCGACAACCCCGCCGACCCCAACCCCCTCATGGGCGGCTTCCTCCAGGCACTGGTGAGCGCCGCCGACGCCGTCGGCCACCGCGTCCTGCTCTTCCGCTGCGACCCCGAGCGGGGCGCGGACGCGGTCGCCAGGTCCTTCAACGGGCTGATCGCGGCCCGGCAGGTCGACGGCTTCGTCCTCTCCGACGTGATCCACGACGACCCCCGGGTCGACGTGCTCAGCGAGGCGGGCTTCCCCTTCGTGGCCTTCGGCCGCACGGCGCCCGGCCGCCCCCAGAACTGGGTGGACATCGATTCCGCCGGGGCCACCGCCGAACTGGTCCGGCTCCTCCTCGACCAGGGCCACCGCCGGATCTGCTACGTCAACTCCGCCGCGAACCTGCCTTGGCTCGCCGACCGCCGGGCGGGCCTGCTCCAGGCCGCGGCCTCGGCTCCCGGCGGCGCCTTCGAGGTCGGGGTCCCCGACGACGACCCGGCCGCCCTGTCCCACGCGATCGGGCGCATCCTCGTCGGCGCGGACCGCCCGACCGCACTGGTCTGCGCGAACGACTGGCTCGCCCTGACCGCGTACCAGGCCGTCCGCGCGGCCGGCCTCGCCGTGGGCACCGACGTCGCCGTCACCGGCTTCAACGACATGCCGCTGTGCACGGTCCTCCAGCCCGCCCTCACCAGCGTCCGCCTGCCGCTCGCCGCGATCGCCCACGCGCTGGTCGAACGGCTGGTCACGACGGTGGAGGGCACGGCCGCCACACCTGCCTCCGGCCTCCTCCTCCCGGCGGACCGGGTGATACGGGAGAGCACACCGGCCCTGTGAGACGAAATGGGGCGAGCCCCCGGCGCCGTGAGGCGCCGGGGGCTCGCTGTTCTGTGACGCGGGTTCTTCGGTCGGTGATCAGCCGAAGGACTTGATACCGGTCCAGTTAGTCGACAGAACCGTCTTCACTGCCGGGCCGGTGTTGGTGGTGGAGGGGTGGTAGACCTTCATCGTGCCGTCGGCGCCGTAGCGCACCCACAGGTCGGGGATCTTGTCCCCGTTGACGTCCGGGATCCCGATGACCGCCGTGATGTTGGTCGTGGTCCAGCCGGTCCCGTAGGAGGTGTCGACACCTTCGCGGGAAGCGGCCGCGGTCTTCAACGAGTTGATGTCGACGCTTCCGGGGACGGTTCCGGGCTTGCCGTGGCGGATGTAGATGGTGCCGGAGTCGTGGCTGCGCCAGAGGAGGTCGGGGGTGTTGTCGAGGTCGATGTCCGCGATGTTGATGATGTCGCGGGGGGCCCAGGCGGTGCCTTCCATGAGGGTTGCGGTCTGGATGGTGGCGCCGGTGTAGCCGGAGAGGATCCAGAACTGGGTGCCGGTGGTGATGGCGAGGTCGGGGAGTTTGTCGCCGGTGATGTC
>NZ_JBEZHM010000048.1:0-72185 GCF_040650575.1 Streptomyces sp. NPDC048659
GGATCGACGCCGGCCTTCTCGAAGTAGTCGTGCCGGTAGAACAGGCCGAGCGGGTTCACCTCCCAGGGGATGGCACAGAGTGCCACCCACCCCCCTTTTTTTTTTTCTTCCAGGTCAGCGCGCGCCGATCTCGTCCGTCAGCTGCGGCAGCACCTCGAACAGGTCGCCCACCACGCCGTAGTCGACCAGGTCGAAGATCGGCGCCTCGGCGTCCTTGTTGACCGCGACGATCGTCTTCGAGGTCTGCATGCCCGCCCGGTGCTGGATCGCGCCGGAGATGCCCGCCGCGACGTACAGCTGCGGGGAGACCTGCTTGCCGGTCTGGCCCACCTGGTTGGCGTGCGGGTACCAGCCCGCGTCCACGGCGGCGCGCGAGGCGCCGACGGCCGCGCCGAGCGAGTCGGCCAGCTTCTCCACGACCGCGAAGCCCTCGGCCGCGCCGACCCCGCGCCCGCCGGAGACGACGATCGCCGACTCGGTGAGCTCCGGGCGGCCGGTGGAGACCCGCGGGGTGCGGGAGACGACCGTGGCCGCGTTGCCCGAGAAGGCGACGGACACGTTCTCGACCGTGCCCGCGGCCGGAGCGGCCTCGGGGGCGGTGGAGTTCGGCTTGACGGTGATGACCGGGACGCCGCGCGAGACGGCCGACTTCACCGTGTACGAGGCGGCGAACACCGACTGGGTGGCGACCGGGCCGTCCGCGCCGGCCTCCAGCTCCACGGCGTCGGTGATCAGGCCGGAGCCCAGCCGCAGCGCTACGCGGGCCGCGACCTCCTTGCCCTCGCCGGAGGAGGTGACCAGGACGGCGGCGACGCCCTTGTCCTTCGCGATCTGGGTGAGCGCGTCGACCTTCGGCACGACGAGCCGCTCGGCGAACTCGGCGCCGTCGGCGACGTACACGGTGGCCGCGCCGTACTCGGCGGCCTTCGCCGCGAGGGAGGCCGCGGCCTCCCCGGCGCCGAGGACGACCGCCGAGGGCTCGCCGATCCGGCGGGCCAGGGTGAGCAGTTCGAGGGCCGGCTTGCGGACCGCACCGTCGGCGTGGTCCACGAGGACCAGGATCTCAGCCATGATTCCTTGCTCCTGAGTGGTGGTGACGGGCGGTCAGATGAACTTCTGGGCGGAGAGGAACGCGGCGAGCTGCTTGCCGCCCTCGCCCTCGTCCGTGACGATCGTGCCCTGGGTGCGGGCCGGGCGGGCGTCCGCCGACTCGACCAGGGTCCAGGAGCCCGCGAGGCCGACCTCGTCGGCTTCGACGCCGAGGGCGTCCAGGTCCAGCTTCTCGATCGGCTTCTTCTTGGCGGCCATGATCCCCTTGAAGGAGGGGTAACGCGCCTCGCCCGACTGGTCGGTGACCGAGACGACGGCCGGCAGCGGGGCCTGCAGGAGCTCGGTGGCCGCGTCGCCGTCGCGGCGGCCCTTCACGGTCCCGTCCTCGACGGTCACCTCGGAGAGCAGGGTGGCCTGGGGCAGGTCCAGCCGCTCGGCGAGCAGCGCGGGCAGCACGCCCATGGTGCCGTCCGTCGAGGCCATGCCGCAGACGATCAGGTCGAAGCCGGTCCGCTCCAGCGCCTTGGCGAGGATCGCGGAGGTGCCGATGACGTCCGAGCCGTGGATGTCCTCGTCGCTGACGTGCACGCCCTTGTCGGCGCCCATCGACAGCGCCTTGCGCAGCGCGTCCTTGGCGGCCTCCGGGCCGACCGTCACGACGGTGACCTCGGCGTCGTCCGCCTCCTCGGCGATCCGCAGCGCCTGCTCCACCGCGTACTCGTCGAGCTCCGAGAGCAGCCCGTCCACGTCGTCGCGGTCGACGGTCAGGTCGTCGGCGAAGCCGCGGTCGCCGGTGGCGTCGGGAACGTACTTCACACAGACAGCGATCTTCAGGGTCACGGCCTGTCTCCTTTCAACGGGCGGGTGGTTACGGGAGGTTGCGGGCCATGACGATGCGCTGGACCTGGTTGGTGCCCTCGTAGATCTGGGTGATCTTGGCGTCGCGCATCATGCGCTCGACCGGGTAGTCGCGGGTGTAGCCGTAGCCGCCGAGGAGCTGGACGGCGTCGGTGGTGACCTCCATGGCGACATCGGACGCGAAGCACTTGGCCGCCGCGCCGAAGAAGGTCAGGTCGCCGTCGAGGCGCTCGGACCGGGCGGCGGCGGCGTAGGTGAGCTGGCGCGCGGCCTCCAGCTTCATGGCCATGTCGGCGAGCATGAACTGGATGCCCTGGAAGTCGGCGATCGGCTTGCCGAACTGCTTGCGCTCCTTGACGTAGCCCTTGGCGTAGTCGAGGGCGCCCTGGGCGATGCCGATGGCCTGGGCGGCGATGGTGATGCGGGTGTGGTCGAGGGTCTTCATCGCCGTGGCGAAGCCGGTGCCCTCCGCGCCGATCATGCGGTCGGCGGGGATGCGGACGTTGTCGAGGTAGACCTCGCGGGTGGGGGAGCCCTTGATGCCGAGCTTCTTCTCCGGGGCGCCGAAGGAGACGCCCTCGTCGCTCTTCTCGACGACGAAGGCGGAGATGCCCTTGGAGCGCTTCTCCGGGTCGGTGACGGCCATCACGGTGTAGTACTCGGAGACGCCGGCGTTGGTGATCCAGCGCTTGACGCCGTTGAGCACCCAGAAGTCGCCGTCGCGCACCGCGCGGGTCTTCATGCCGGCCGCGTCGGAGCCCGCGTCGGGCTCGGACAGGGCGTACGAGAACATCGCGTCGCCCTTGGCGAGCGGGCCGAGGTACTTGGCCTTCAGCTCCTCCGAGCCGGACAGCATGACGGGCAGCGAGCCCAGCTTGTTCACGGCGGGGATCAGCGAGGAGGAGCCGCAGGCGCGGGCGACCTCCTCGATCACGATCACGGTGGCCAGGGCGTCGGCGCCGGCGCCGCCGTAGGACTCGGGGACGTGGACGGCGTGCAGATCGGCCGCGACCAGCGCGTCCAGCGCCTCCTGGGGGAACCGCCCCTCCTCGTCCACCGCGGCGGCGAACGGCGCGATCTTCGCCTCCGCGAGGGCGCGGACCGTCTCGCGGAGCATGTCGTGCTCCTCCGACAGGCGATACAGGTCGAAGTCCTTGGCCATGATCTGGGGCTCCCCTAGCAATGCTTGTGGCACTTTGGCACTGAGTACCCTCAGCAAAACACACTCAGTGCCATGATGCTAGTGGTCCGGGAGCCCCGTCGCTCAGAAGCCGGGGCGCGGGCGCGTCGTCAGCACCACCGCCGCGGCGAACAGCACCACGTTCTTCACCACGAACTCGCCCACCAGCGTCAGCAGCACCGGATTCGCGTGGTCGAAGGCCAGCTCCGGAGTGACGAACAGCACCGCGAACGTCCCCAGCAGATGCCCGCCGAGGACCGGCAGCAGCAGCGCCCCGGCCCGCCCGGTGAGCAGCCAGACGCCGAGGACGATCTCCGCCCAGCCGAGCGCCGGCACGAACCAGCCGCCCGTGTCGAAGGGCATCACCCCGGCGACGAGCGCCGCCGCCGGGCTCAGCCCGATCGCCTTGAGCACCCCGAACCAGACGAACACCCCGCCCAGACCGGCCCGCAGCAGCCCCAGGCCGAAGCGGTGCAGCCGCGGCGCGAGCCGCGCGAAGAGGGAACCGGGTGCCGCCACGGCGGGCGGGCTCGCGGGACGGCGGGTGGACGGGGTCAGCTGCGAGGAAACGGTCATGCGCGGCCACTCCAGACGGATCGCAACGGGATACGGGATCGGTGAGGTGTCGGCGGACGCGGACCGCTCGCGGCGGGGCCGCACGGGGACGCGCGTCCGAAGGGGGAGCGTCCGGCGGCCGGCGGCCCGCGGGCCCGCCCACGAGAAGGGGGGCGGCGCCGGGGTGGCCAGGGTGACCGGGGTGGGACCCGCCGGTCCGGAACGGGCGGGACCGGGTGCCGTGCCCGCAGGGCACGGCGTACCCGTCCCGGCGGTGCCCGGCGTCCCCCCACGCTAGCCACTCCCCGAGGCCGCGGCGACGCCCATCGAGTCCTTGCATGCCCGCGATGGAAGAAGCCGATAGGCCGTTGCCCGCCGCGATCGGATCTCGCCAGCCTGAGCTCTGTTCGACCTCTGTCCGAACGAGTGACCCGCTCCCGCCCCGCACCACACGCGAAGGAAACCAGGGATGTCTCAGCGACCCGTCTCACCCGCCCCGACCACCGCCCCGCACCGCGTGACGGACGCCCCCGCGGCCCGCGCGCCGCTGACCCGGCGCCGGGTGCTCACCGTCACCGCCGCCGCGGCCGGCGCCTTCGCGCTCGCCCCCGGCGTCGGCACGGCCGTGGCGGCGCCCGTCACGCGGTTCGAGGCGGAGACCCGCACCGGCCGCCGCGCGCCCGGCGCCGGCGGCGAGCCCAGCGTCGTGGTGCGCTGGAACCAGGCCGCCATGGACGCCATCCTCGGCCGCTACCAGGCCGCCGGAAACCGCTTCGGCCCCGCCACCGTCAACGCGAGAGCCCTCGCGATCATCCACAACTGCGTCTACGACGCCTGGTCCTGTTACGACCGCCACGCCGTCGGCACCCGCTACGGCGGCGCGCTGCGCCGCCCCCGCGCCGAGCGCACCCTCGACCACAAGAACGAGGCCGTCAGCTACGCCGCCCACCTCGCGCTCCTCGACCTCTTCCCCGAGTACAAGGTCGCCATCGACTCGATGCTGAGCAGCCTCGGCTACGACCCGGCGCTCACCGACCCGCGCCGCCACAGCCCCGCCTGGATCGGCCGCCGCACCGCCCGCGCCGTCCTCGACTACCGGCACGCCGACGGCGCCAACCAGCTCGGCACCCCCGCGTACACCGACACCACCGGCTACGTGCCGAAGAACCCGCCGCAGACCGCCGGCGCCTTCGACCCGTCGCTCGTCGTCGCGCCCGAGCACTGGAGCCCGCTGATCGTCGGCGGCAAGACCCAGCGCTACCTCACCCCGCAGTTCGCCGTCATGAAGCCCTTCGCGCTCAGCCGCCCCGACCAGTTCACGGTCGCCGCGCCGCCCGCGTACCCCTCGGTCCGGATGACCGCCGCCATCGAGGAACTCCTCGACATCAGCGCGAACCTGACGGACGAGCAGAAGGCCATCGCCGAGTTCTGGCTCAACGACGACGTCACCCCGCCCGGCGCCCAGCAGATGTGGGGCCGCTACGTCTCCGCCCGCGACGGCCACGGCATAGACGAGGACGCCAAGCTCTTCTTCGGCCTCAACATGGCCGAGTGCGACGCCGCCATCGGCTCCTGGGCGGTCAAGGCCCAGTACGACTTCGCCCGCCCCTCCACCCTCATCCCCTACGACCGGCGCGGCCAGCGGGTCCGGGCCTGGGGCGGCCCCGGCAAGGGCACCGTCACCATGAACGGCGTCGACTGGCAGGCGTACGTGGCCGTGCCCCCGTTCCCCGCCACCGTCTCCGGACACAGCACCTTCTCCGGCGCCGCCGCCGAGTTCCTGCGCCGCTTCACCGGCACCGACGCCTTCGGCGACTCCTACCGCTTCAAGGCCGGCGCCTCCACCGTCGAGCCCGGCCTCACCCCCCGTACCGACGTCGTCCTCACCTGGCCCACCTTCAGCGAGGCCGCCCACCAGGCCGGCATCTCCCGGGTGTACGGCGGCATGCACTGGAGTTTCGACAACGAGCCCGGCATCGCCATGGGGCACCGCATCGGCCGGGTCGTCCACCGGCAGGCCGAGCGCTACTTCACCGGCTCGCACCGCTGAGGAGACGAACGATGACCCAGACCCAGAACGCCACCCCGCCCCGGACGGGCAGCGGCGCCCCGCCGTTCCCCGGCGCCAAGGCCACCGTCCTCGGCACCCTCGCCACCACCGTCTCGCTGCTCGTCCTCGTGGCGCTCGGCGAGGCCACCGGCAGCCTCCTGATGATCGCGCCGCTCGCCGCCACCGCCATGATCATCTGCTCCACCCCCGCGCTGCCGCCCGCCCAGCCCCGCAACGTCCTCCTCGGCCAAGTCGGCTCCGGCGTCCTCGGCCTCGCCGCCGTCGCCCTCTTCGGGCACAGCCTGTGGGTCGCGGCCGTCGCCGCCGGACTCAGCGTCGCCGTGATGCTGCCGCTGCGCGCCCTGCACGCCCCGGCCGCCGCCACCGCCGCCCTCGCCGTCCTCCAGCACCCGGCGCCGCTGCGCTTCCTCGTCCTCCTCGCCCTCGGCAGCGCCCTGCTCGTCCTCGTCGGCCTGATCGCCTCCAAGGCCGGTGTGATCGCCAAATACCCGACGTACTGGTGGTGAACCGATGACCCGAGACACCCTGCTCGTCAGCGCCGAGGCCCTCCGGGACCTCCTCGGCCGGCCCGGCGGCCCCGACCGGCCCGTCGTCGTCGAGATCACCGACGGCGGCAACGACGGCGGCGGCCGGGCCGGCCGGATCCCCGGCGCCGTCCGCCTCGACTGGAGCGGCGACCTCCAGGACCCGGTGCGCCGCGACGTCATCGGCCCCGAAGCCTTCGCCGCCCTCCTCGGCCGGCACGGCATCGGCCCCGACGACACCGTCCTCTTCTACAGCGGCAACAACAACTGGTGGGCCGCCGCCGGCTACTGGCAGTTCCGCCTCTACGGCCACCGGGAGCTGCGCCTCCTCGACGGCGGCCGGGCCCGCTGGGAGGCCCTCGGCGCCCCCCTCACCGCCGAGGCGCCCGACCGGCCCGCCACCCGCTACCCGGTGCCCGCCGGACCCGACGAGTCCATCCGGGCCCGCCGCGACGACCTCCTCGACCACATCGGCCGCCGCACCCTGCTCGACGTCCGCTCCCTGGAGGAGTACCTCGGGCACAGCAACACCCCGCCCGGCGTCCCCGAGGACACCGGCGTCCGCTGCGGCCACGCCCTCTCCGCCGAACACCTGCCCTGGCACACCGCCATCCACCCCGACGGCACCTTCCGCGACGACACCGAACTGCGCGCCGCCTACGGGGCGCTGCCCGACGACCGGGCCACCGTCGTCTACTGCCGGGTCGGCTGGCGCTCCGCCCACAGCTGGTTCGTCCTGCACGAACTGCTCGGCCGCACCGGCATCCGCAACTACGACGGCGCCTGGCGGGAGTTCGGCTCCCTCATCGGCGCCCCCATCGTCAACGGCCCCCAGCCCTGGGGCCCCGACGGCATCCCGTCCGTCGTCGCCCAGCGCACCCCCTCGGAGGTCACCGCCCGTGCCTGACGTCACCGTCTTCCGCGACGTGCTCCGCGACGGCTTCCAGCAGACCGAGCTGCCCTGGACGCCGTGGACCGAACCCGGCCGCGAGGGCGTCGAGTTCGTCGTCCTGTGGGGCCCCGGCCACGCGGGCGAGGAGGACTCCGCCTCCCTGCTGCTCCGCTTCCCGCCCGGCGCCCACGGCGACTTCCACGAACACCTCGGGCACGAACTGATGCTGGTCCTCGACGGCACCCTCGACCACAGCGACGGACGCCGCTTCCACCGCGGCGACCTCGTCGTCGAGGAGCCCGGCACCCGCCACCAGATGTCCAGCGCGACCGGCTGCACCGTCCTCGCCGTCCGCGCCCGCCCCGCCTCCCCGCGCACCCCGGAGGCCGGCGAGATCACCACCGGCGTGGGCGCCGGCGCGCCCGCACCCGCCGACGCGGCCTGATCCGGCCACCCGCCACCGGCACCGGCCGTCGGTCACCGGTCACTGGCCGTCGGTCGCCAGGTCCCGGTCCCGGCCTCGCCGCCGGGGCCGGTCCGACCGGCGCACCCGGACCGCACCCGCACCCGCGCTTCACCCGCACCCGCACCCCGTGCCCGTACCGCGAGCGAACCCTCCCCGCCGTGCCGCGCACACCCTCCCGCCCCGGGCACCCGTGCGTCCCGCACACCGCCCCGGGCGCGACCGCGCACGCCCGCACACCCCGCATCCGCACCGTCTCTGGAGTCGTCATGCACCCCTCGTACCGTCCGGACAGCGACAGTCCGCGCCGGGTCCTGCTCACCACCGGATCCTCCGACGCGCACACCTGGAACCTCGTCCACCTCCAGCTCTTCCTGGAGGAGCACGGGCACTCCGTGCTCAACCTCGGGCCCTGCGTGCCCGAGCGGCTGCTCGTCGACACCGCCCGGATGACCCACCCCGACCTCGTCGTCCTCTCCTCCGTCAACGGCCACGGACACCAGGACGGGCTGCGCGCCGCCCGCGCCCTGCGCGCGGACCGGCGCACCCGGGGGATCCCCATGGTCATCGGCGGCCTCCTCGGCATCTCGCCCGAGGGCGCCGAGCGGCGCACCGCCGAACTCCTCGACGCCGGCTACGCCGAGGTGTACGCCGACGGCACCGCGCCCACCGCCCTGCTGAAGCGGCTCGCCGGCCCCGCCGCCGCCCCCGCGGCCGTGCCCGCCGCCGCGCTCAGAGGCGCGTGTACCGGGCGGGCCGCGGCGTGACCCCTGCCGCGCAGCCCGATCTCGGCGCGTTCGTCCACGAGGCCGCCCAGGCCGGAGAACTCGTCGTCCAGCCCCGGATGGGCATGGTCGCCCCCGCCGACATGGCCGCCGGCGTCACCGCCGTCGCCGAGTTCCCCGAGCGGACCGTCGCCACCCTCACCATCGACAGCTACACCCGCGTCGGCGACCACGCCGCCGCCACCGCCGCCCTGCGCGCCGGACGGCCCCTCAACGGCTTCCCGCTCGTCAGCCACGGCCCCGCCACCACCGCCCGCGTCGCCGCCTCGGCCGGCCGCCGCACCCCCGTCCAGGTCCGGCACGGCTCCGCCGACCCGATGGCCATCTTCCGCACCATGACCGCCGCCGGGCTCGCCGCCAGCGAGGGCGGCCCCGTCTCCTACTGCCTGCCCTACGGGCGCACCCCGCTCGCCGAATCCGTCGCCGCCTGGCGGGACTCCGTGCAGTTCCTCACCCAGGAGAGCCGCGACCAGGGCCGCCGCGCCCACCTGGAATCCTTCGGCGGCTGCCTCCTCGGCCAGCTCTGCCCGCCGTCGCTGCTCGTCGCCGTCTCCGTCCTGGAATGCCTCTTCTTCGCGCAGAACGGCGCCACCAGCGTCTCCCTCTCGTACGCCCAGCAGACCCACGCCGCCCAGGACACCGGCGCCCTCGCCGCGCTGCGGCTGCTCGCCGACGAACTGCTGCCGCCCGCCGTCGACCGGCACCTCGTGCTCTACACGTACATGGGCGTCTACCCGCGGACCGTGCCCGGCGCCCGGCTGCTGCTGCGCCGCAGCGCCGAACTCGCCGTGCGCGGCGGGGCCCAGCGCCTCATCGTGAAGACCGAGACGGAGGCGCACCGCATCCCCACCGTCCAGGAGAACCTGACCGCGCTGCGCGTCGCCGCCGACGCCGCCCGGACCGCCCGCGCCCGCCACGGCGCCGCCGCGCCACCGGGCGGCGGCCCCGCCGGGGCCGACACGGAGGAGATCCTCGCCGAGGCCCGCGCCCTCGTCGGCGCCGTCCTCGCGCTCTCCGACGACCTCGGCACCGCGCTCCTCAAGGCGTTCGACCGGGGCCTGCTCGACGTGCCGTTCTGCCTGCACCCCGACAACCGGGGCGCGGCCCGCTCGGCCGTCGCCGCCGACGGCCGGCTCCAGTGGACCGACCTCGGCGCGCTGCCGCTGCTCACCACCAGCCGGAGGACCACCCCGATGACCTCGCGCCAGCTCGCCGGGATGCTCGGCCGGGTCGCCCGCGAACACGACCTGGCGGCCGAGACCGACCCGCCGCCCGAGCCCGCCCCGCCGCCCGCCCCGCGCTGCCTCGCCGACCCGGTCCGCCCGCCGCTGCGGGTCGCCTTCGCCGGCATGGGCCCGCGCGGCCTGTCCGTCCTGGAGCGCCTCGCCGCCCACTGCGCCGAGAGCCCGCCGGGCCGCCGGATCGAGGCGTACGCGATCGACCCGTACGCGCCGGGGGCCGGCCGGATCTGGCGCACCGACCAGTCGCCGCTGTTCCTCATGAACACCCCGGCGCAGGAGGTCACCATGTTCTCCGGCCCCGCCGACGCGGGGCCCCACCGGCCGGGTGCCGGACCCACCCTCGGCGAGTGGTGGGCGGCCGAGGACCCCGCGCACGCCGAACCGGAGGGCTACGCCCCGCGCCGGGTCTACGGACGCTACCTCGCCTACGTGATGGAGCGCATCGAGGCGACCCTGCCGCCCTGCCTGACCGTCCACCGGGTGCCCGCCCGGGTGCTCTGCGCCGACCGCGCGGGCGGTGCCGCCGCCGAGGGGACCGACCCGGCCGGGGCGGCGGGGGCGGCGGGGGTCGGGGCCGACGGGGCCGGGGCGGAGGGCGTCCACCGGCTGCGGCTCGACAGCGGCGACGTCCTGACCGCCGACCGGCTGGTGCTCGCCACCGGCCACCCCGTCACCCTGCCGGACGCGGCGGAACGCGCCCGCGCGGAGTTCGCCCGCGCCCACTCCACCCCCGCCCGCCCGGTCCGGTACGTGCCCGGCGGCTCGGCGGCCGAGATGCCGCTGGCCGACATCCCGGCGGGCGCGAGCGTCGGCGTCATCGGCATGGGCCTCACCTTCTACGACGTGCTCGCCGAGCTCACCCTGGGGCGCGGCGGCGCCTTCACCGAGGGCGGCGACGGGCTGCTGTACCTGCCGAGCGGCAAGGAGCCCCGGATCCACGCCGGTTCGCGCGGCGGGGTCCCGCTGCTCACCCGGGGCGCCAACCAGAAGGCGCCCGGCCATCGTTACCGCCCGGTCCTCTTCACCCCCGGGCGGATGGCCCGGCTGCGCGAGGAGCACGCCCCGCTCGACTTCCAGCGGTCCGTGCTGCCGTGGCTGCTCGCCGAGGTCAACACGGTGCTGCTGGCCACCCGGATCCGGCAGGTCCACGGGCCCGACGCGGCACGGGAGTTCACCGAGCGCGCGGAGGAGGAGCTGTCCGGCGCCCCGGAGCTCGCGGTGCTCCAGCGGATCGCCGCCGGCTACCGGATCGACCCGCTGCCGCTGACCGGACTCGACGCGCTGGCCCGGCCGTTCGGCGAACGCCGCTTCGGCTCGCCCGCCGAGTTCCACAAGGTGCTCACCGAGTGGCTGCGCGCCGACCTGGGCGACGCCCGGCTCGGCAACGCGGACGGCCCGATGAAGGCGGCGGCGGACGTGCTGCGGGACGTGCGGCAGACCATCCGGAGCGTGGTCGACTTCGGCGGGCTCACCCCCGAGTCGCACCGCTGGTTCCTCGCCGTGTTCGGGCCGGTCGCCTCGCTCGTGTCGACCGGGCCCCCGCAGCTGCGGTCCGAGCAGTTCCTGGCGCTGCTCGCGGCCGGGGTGCTGGAACCCGTCGGTCCGGGCGCCCGCTTCGGCACCGACCCGGTCGAGGGCCGCTTCACGGTCGAGTCGGCGGCGGTGGAGAACTCCTGGACCCCGCTGGACGTCCTCGTCGACGCCCGCGTCCCCGGCACCGACCTGGCCGCCGACCGCGATCCGCTGATCCGGGGCCTGCTCGCCGACGGGCGGATCCGGCCCTTCGTCAACGCGGCGGAGGAACCCGAGGGCGCTCTGCGGGAGTTCGCCACCGGCGGGATGGACTGCACCGAAGCGCCGTTCCACCCGCTCGGCGCGGACGGGGAGCCGGACCGGACCACCCATGTGCTCGGCATCCCGAGCGAGCACACCCGCTGGTTCACCCAGGTGGGCAGCGGACGGCCCGGCCCGTGGGGCTCCTTCACCAAGGACGCCGACGCGATCGCCTCGGCACTGAGAGGAGCGGCGGAATGAGCACCCTCGCGCGCCCCGGCGCCGCCTACGCCGCCCACCGGGCGACGGCGGCGCACGAGGAGTACCGGGCCGCCCGGGACCTGCTGCTGCGGCTGCGCGGCGACCGCGAGGCGGCCGAGGCCGCGTTCCGGTGGCCCCGGGCCCGGCACTTCAACTGGGCCCTGGAGTGGTTCGACGTGGTCGCCGAGGGCAACGAGCGGACCGCCCTGGAGATCCTCGGCCGCCCCGCCCGGGACGGCACGGTGCCGGTCGTCGACCGGGTCACCTTCGCCGAACTCGCCGCCCGCTCCGACGAGTTGGCGGTGTCCCTGGCGGAGGCGGGGGTGCGGCCCGGCGACCGGGTGCTGATCCTGCTCGGCACCCGTACGGAACTGTGGGAGACGCTCCTCGGCTGCGTCAAGCTGGGCGCGGTCGTCGTCCCCGGCTACCAGGACCTCACCCGCGACGAGGCCGCCGACCGGCTCGCCCGGGGCCGCGTCCGGCACGTCGTCTGCGCCCCCGAACTCATCCACATGATGGGCGAGTTGCCGGTACCCGGGCTGCGCGTGGCGCCGGGCTCGGCGGCACTGCCCGGCTGGACCCCGTACCCCGACACGCGCGACGCCGCCCGCCGCCGCCCCTTCCTGCCCGCCGGCCCGACCCGCGCCGCCGACCCGTCGTTCTGCTACTTCACCTCCGGCACGACCTCGCTGCCGAAACTGGTCGAGCACTCCCACGCCGGCTACGGCGTCGGGCACCTCTCCAGCCTCTACTGGAGCGGGCTGCGCCCCGGCGACCGGCACCTCAACCTGTCCGCGCCCGGCTGGGCCAAGCACTCCTGGTCCAGCTTCTTCGTCCCCTGGACGGCCGGCGCCACCGTCGTCGCCCCGCCGGACGGCGGACTCCCGCCGTCCGCGCTGCCCGGCGTCCTCACCGCCCAGCGGATCAGCAGCCTGTGCGCGCCGCCGAGCGCGTGGCGGGCGATGCTGCCGTACGTGACGGAGGGCCGCGCCGCGCCGAGGCTGCGGGAGGCGACGGCGGCGGGGGAGCCGCTGACGGCCGAGGTCACGGACCGCATCGAGGCCGCCTGGGGGGTACGGGTCAGGGACGGCTACGGCCAGACGGAGGCGACCGCCCTGATCGGCCGCGCCCCCGACACCCCCGCCCCGCTCTCCCCGCTGGGCCACCCCCTGCCGGGCTACCGGATCGTGCTGCGGGACCCGGAGACGGGCCTCGCGGGGGAGGCGGGGGAGGTGTGCGTGGACCTCGCGGACCGGCCGCCGGGGCTGATGCGGGGATACGTGGACGAGAGGGCCGGGCGGGGCGGGCGGGACGGTGCGGAGGGTCCGGACGGTCCGGACGGTCCGGACCCGCGTACCGCCGCCGTCTTCGCCGACGGGCTGTACCGCACCGGCGACCGGGGCGAGCGCTGCGCCGACGGGTCGATCCGGCTGCTGGGGCGGATGGACGAGGTCTTCAAGTCGGACGGGCACCGGGTCTCCCCGATGGAGATCGAGGCGGTGCTCCGCGGCCACCCGGCGGTCGCGGACGCGGCCGTGGTCCCCGGCCCCGACGAGCACGGCGGCCTCGCCCCGTACGCGGTGGTCGAGATCCGCAACGCCTACCAGGCCGAACTCCTGGAGCGGGAGCTGACGGCCCTGGTGGCGCGGCGGATGGCGCCGGTCTTCGTCCCCCGGGGCGTCGCCGTGGTCCCGTCGCTGCCCCGCACCCGCTCGGGCAAGGTGCGGCGGGGGGCGCTGCGGCCGGACGGGGGGATCGTCCCGTAGGGGGCCGCCCGGCCGGGAGCCCCCCCGGGCCGGGGCGCCTGGCCGGGGGCTCAGGCCGGGTCGCCCGCCGGTTCGCGTGCGGCGGTGCTCAGCAGGACCGTGGCGACCGCGCGGGCGCGGACGGCGGCCTCGGTGGTGCCCTCGCGCAGAGCGGTGACGATGGCGCCGTCGCCGAGCAGGGCGAGCTGGCGGGCGAGGTTCTCGTGGTCGCGGTAGCCGCCGTCGGCGAGCAGCCCGTCGAGGCGGGCGATGACCTTCTCCTTGTGCTCGGCGGCCACGTGGTGGGCCGGGCTCTCGGGGTCGGCCGTCTCGACCATGGTGTTGATGAAGGCGCAGCCGCGGAAGTCGGCCGAGGCGAAGCGCTCGGCGAGCCCGTCGAAGAGGGCGAGCGGCAGTTCGGGGCGCTCGCGGGCGCTCGCCTCGATGCGGCCGTTGAGCCAGGCCCGCCACATGCCGTCGCGCCGCCGCAGCACCTCGACGACGACGTCGTCCTTGCTGGGGAAGTGGCGGTAGAAGGAGGCGCGGCCCACCCCGGACTCGGAGAGGATCCGCTCGATGCCGACGGCCCGGATGCCCTCCTCGTAGAAGAGCCGCTCCGCCGCGCTGAGGAGCCGTTCTTTAGCGTTCGTGGCCATACCAGACGGTACCACTCGGTTCCGTCGCGGCGGATCCCCGTACCGGACCGGGCGCCTCCCATTGCGCCGGGCGGAACCGATCGGTACCGTCAGGATGGTACCGATCAGTTCCGTCTTGCGATTCGTCCCGCGATTTCGTCGCGCGATCCCGTTTCGCGACTCCGTCTTGCGTACGGCTCAAGGAGAGCGTCATGCCCCGCCTGCCCCAACTGACCGTCGACACCGCCAACGAGGAGCAGCGCGAGCTGCTCGAAGGCACCCTCAAGCAGCTCGGCAAGCTGCCCAACCTCTACGCCGCCCTCGCCAACGGCCCGGCCGCGCTGCGCGGTTACCTCGCCCTGCGCGAGTCGCTGGTCGGCGGCGCGTTCAACGCGAGGCAGCGCGAGCAGCTGGCGCTCTACATCGCCCAGCGCAACGACTGCACCTACTGCGTCTCCGCGCACACGATGCGCGGCGGCAAGGTCGGCCTCAGCGAGCGGGAGCTGCTCGACACCCGCCGCGGCGCCGACGCCGGCGACCCGCACATGGACCAGGTGCTGCGGATCACCGGCGCGATCATGGAGACCGGCGGCCGGGTCACCGACGCGGCCCTCGCCGACGCCCGCGCCGCCGGCGTCACCGACGCCGAACTGGCCGAAATCGTCGGACATGTGGCGCTCAACGTGCTGTCCAACTTCTTCAATCACGTTGCGCAACCGGAGTTGGACTTTCCGTTGGTCCCGGCCGGGCTCGCCGAGTAGAGTCCTTCGCGGCCGACCAGGGGTGCCGGCGCGCGAGGGAGCGTGCCGGCACCCCTGTGGTGTGACAGAGCGACCGGGGCGATCGAACGGGTGGCGTGACCTGTCATCCGAGTGCCAGCTGCCGCCGGGGGGCGGCAAGGGGGTTATTCACGTGGACATCGACGCAAGAACCCTTCGTACCTTCCGCGAGGTGACCCTCACCGGGTCCTTCACGCAGGCGGCCCGCCGCCTCGGGTACTCGCAGTCCAGCGTCACCGCGCAGATGCGGGCCCTGGAACGCCAGGTGGGCGAGCCCGTCTTCGAACGCCTCCCGAACGGCGTGCGCCTCACCCGCGCCGGCACCGTCCTGACGGACTACGCGCGCCAGATCCTCACCCTCGTCGGCGAGATGGAGAACGCGTTACGCCGCCCCGCCGCGCCCCCGCCCCGGATGACCGTCGGCATCGTCCCCGCCCTCGCGTACGGGCAGCAGCTCGCCCGCGTCACCCACATCGGCCGCCGGCTGCTGTGCGGCGTCCAGCTCGCCCTGCGGGTGATGGGCACCGCCGAGATCCACGACGCCTTCCGCGCCGGATCGATCGACGGCGCGCTCGTCCTCACCGTCGTCGAGGCCGAGGACCCCATCGCGGGACCGGCCGGACTGCCCGACCAGCCGCGCGCCGAACGCCCGGACGACCTCACCGAAGTACGCCTCCAGGAAGTCGAGTTCGTGCCCGTCACCGGGGTCTCCCGGGCCCGCGGCCGGGCCTCGGCGGGCCGCCAGGTGGTCATCGCGGACCCCGACTGTCCCTCGCAGCGCTGGCTGCCCGAATTCCTCCGGCTCCGCTCCGACGGGCCGCCCGAGATCCACGAGCTCGGCTCCATGGCCGGGGTCCGCGCCGCCGCCCAGTCCGGGCTCGGCTGCGCGATGCTGCCCATGGCGCTCGCCGCCTCCCCGCGCGAGGCCACCGGACTGCGCCCGCTGCCCGGCGTCCCCCGGATGCGCTGGAACGCCTCGCTGGTCTCCGCGCGCGCCGACGACCGCCCCGCGCTCGACTGGGAGAACCTCACCGAGACGCTCCGCCAGGCCACCGCGCTCGCCTGCGCCGTCTACCCGGACGGGCGGGAGGACCCGGCGGCGCTCCCGGCCCTCGACCCGGGTGTCGCGGGCCGCCGCGCCCCCTGAGGCGCGGGCAGTCCCGCCCCTGAACCGGTGCCGCGGCACACCGCCCCCTCCCCGGACCCAAGCCCCCGACCGGGCCCCGAGGACGGCGGTGCGCCGCGGCACCTTCCACGTGCCGTGCGGCGAGCGCCTACAGGTCGAACTCGTGCGGCGGCAGGTCGAGCGCGAAGCACGCCTCGCGGACCACGCCCTGCTCGGTCTTGTCGAAGTCGCCGTCGGCGCCGCCGATGATGATGCCGATCTGCACGACGGCGCGGGCCTCGGCCGGCTTCTTCTTCGCCTTGGCGACCTCCTGGAGCACGCTGACCTTGCCGAAGTCGAAGTCGGCGGCCAGCTTGTCGAGGTTGGCGTCGAAGCGGCGCTGCAGATCGATCGCGTCGAAGTTCTGCAGCACCTCGTTGGTCGCGATGAGCTGGGCGACACGGCGCCGCTCGGACGGGTCGATCGTGCCGTCCGCGGCGGCGACCAGCGCGCACATCGCCATGCTCGCGTCGCGGAAGGCGCCGCTCTTCAGGTCGTTCTTCTTGGCGAGCAGCTGGGTCTGCATCGTCGATGCGGACTCCTTGATGCGGTCCCACAGGGCCATGGGGCAAGCACTCCAGACGTCGGTTGTTTCTACTGGCTTGTAGAACGTACCAGTGGGCCCCGTGGTTCCCGGCCCCTCCCCGGGCTTCACCGGTGCCGGGAAACGCCGAACGGCGGCGGGGCGAAAGCCCCGCCGCCGTTCGGCGTCGCGTGGTGTCCGGTGGTGTCCGGCCGGATCAGACCGCCGGTGCCGGGAAGGTCGGGTACTCGACACCGGAGACGTGCTGGACGACCCGGATGACCTGGCACGAGTAGCCGAACTCGTTGTCGTACCACAGGTACAGGATCGCGTTGTCGCCGTCGACCTTGGTCGCGCCGGCGTCCACGATCGACGCGTGGCGCGAGCCCACGAAGTCCATCGAGACGGCGTCGGGAGCTGTGGTGAAGTCGATCTGGCGCTTCAGCGGCGAGTGCAGCGAGACGTCGCGGAGGTACTCCAGGACCTCCTCGCGGGTGGTCTCGCGGCCCAGGCGCAGGCTGAGGATGGCGATCGAGACGTCCGGGACGGGGACGCGGATCGAGCTGCCCGTGATCGGGGCCTTCAGCTCCGGCAGCGCCTTGGCGACGGCCGAGGCGGCACCGGTCTCGGTGATCACCATGTTGAGCGGCGCGGACCGGCCGCGACGGTCGGCCTTGTGGTAGTTGTCCAGCAGGTTCTGGTCGTTCGTGAACGAGTGGACGGTCTCCACGTGACCGCGCAGCACCCCGTACTCGTCGTCCATGGCCTTGAGCGGCGGGACGATCGCGTTGGTGGTGCAGGACGCACAGGACAGGATCTGCTCGTCCGGCTTGATCGTGTCGTGGTTCACGCCGTGGACGATGTTCGGGACGTCGCCCTTGCCCGGAGCCGTCAGCACGACCTTGTCGATGCCGGGGCGCAGGTGCTTGGACAGGCCCTCGCGGTCGCGCCACTTGCCGGTGTTGTCGATCAGGATGGCGTTGTCGATCCCGTACGCCGTGTAGTCGACCTCGGAGGGGTCGTTGGCGTAGATCACGCGGATCGAGTTGCCGTTGGCGACGATGGTGCTGTTCGCCTCGTCGACGGTGATGGTGCCCTGGAACTGGCCGTGGATCGAGTCCCGGCGCAGCAGCGAGGCGCGCTTCACCAGGTCCTGCTCGCCGCCGCCGCGCACGACGATGGCGCGCAGCCGCAGCCCGTTGCCGGAGCCGGCCTTCTCGATGAGCAGGCGGGCGACCAGGCGCCCGATGCGGCCGAAGCCGTACAGGACGACGTCACGGCCGTCGCCGCGCGCGATCTTGTTGGCGCCGATGGCGCCGGCCACGGCCTCGGCGGTGAAGTCCGCCACGGACAGACCGCGGTCGTCGGCCTTGTACTCCGCGGCCAGCATGCCGATGTCGATCTGGGACGGGCCCAGGTCGAGGGTGGTCAGCGCCTCCAGGAACGGCATGGTCTCGGTGACCGAGAGCTCCTCGCCGTCGATCTGGCGGGCGAATCGGTGGGTCTTGAGAATGCTCACCACCGACTTGTTCACCAGGGAGCGGCTGTGCAGGAGGACGGTGACGTCCTGCTCCCGGTGCAGCCTCCCGATGATCGGAATCATGGACTCCGCGATCTCCTCGCGGTTCTTCCAGTTCGTGAACGAGTCCTCGTTGACAGTCACAGAAAGCATCTCTCGATCGAGCTAGGCAGTGCTCATATGCTAACCCGACCGTCATACCCGCCTACAAGGGGTCCCCGGGGAGGCGGTCGTCACGTCCCCCGGAACCGGTCATCTTCGAGCCGTCACCCCGGCCCCACCCCTCACTCCCGCACCCGTGGCACCGCCGCCGGGCCCGTGAGCTGCACCCGTGCCGCCCGTGCCGCCGCCCCCAGGTTGTCCAAGGCCCGCCGTAGGCGAAGAGGCGCAAACGCCTACCGGTCGCCGCCCCCGCCCGCCACAATCCCCCTATGACGATCAGCCCGGCAGCCGTGGGCGCCCCGCCGCGCCGTTCCCCCTTCCTCCACTGCGTCCGCAGCATGCTCACCGGCGCCGTTATCGGCGGCTCCCTCGCCGCGCTCGTCGTCGGCACCATCGTGGAACACGTCCTCCTCTTCGTCGCCGGCCTCGTCGTGCCCACCGTCTACGGGCTCCTGCACGTCGCCGCCGCCGCCCCGAGGCGCGCCCGCGAAGCCGCCCAAGTCCCGTACACCGCACTTGCGTTGATCGAGGAGCGGCGCGCCACCGGCGGGGAGAACAGCGACGTGCCCGTCCGCTTCGACGTCACCGTCGCCCCCGACGGCGCCCCCGCCTACCGCGTCGCCTTCGTCCAGGACATCAACCTCGTCGACCTCTCCGACTACCGGCCGGGCGGCATCGTCGTCGTCCAGTACCCGCCCGACCGCCCCTGGGAGGTGCGGATCGTGCGCCGCCCCACCCCGGAGTGGGAGGAGCGCGCCGCGGACGCCCGCATCGACTCCGCCCCCGGCCCCGCCGTCACCTCCGACGAGCCGGCCGACGACAGCGCCGTCGTCGGCTATCTGACCCTCCTCGCGCTGCTGCTCGCCGCCGCCGCCGTGGTCCTCCTCTTCCGCGCGGAGCTCTTCGGCCCCGACCCCGCCGACCCGGCCGCGCCGCCCGCCGCCACCGGCCCCGCCGAGACCGGCGCCTCCGGGGGCGGTTCCGGAAGCTCCTCCACCGTCGTGTCCGCCGCGACCGGCACGGTCACCCTCGGCACCGGCAGCTCGATGCTCGACCAGGGCGAACTCCGCCGATCCATGGAGGCGTTGGCCCGAAGCGGCGGCCAGGACCACCGCCGCGTCCTCACCCTCGTCGTCCAGGAGCGGCAGCTCACCGCCGTCTTCACCCCCACCGGCTCCCCGACACCGGGCTTCGACCCCGCGCGCCTGCCCTACGACCGGATCCCCGCCCTCGTCCGCGAGGCCACCACCACCCTCGGCGTCCGCGCCCCGCGCACCTGGCAGCTGACCGCGGAGAACCTCACCGGCGCCCTCACCCTCCGGGTCGGCGTCACCGGCGCCGAAGGCGCCGCCGCCACACTCGAAGCCGACGCCGCCGGAACCGTCCAGCGCCGCACCCCGGCCCACTGACCGCAGGCAGGACCGAGGAGCAACGCATGAGCACGGTATGGCAGTTCGTCCTCACGGCGTGGTGCGCGCTCTGCGCCGCCGTCGCCCTCGTCGGCTACGCGCGCTCCCTGGCCGGCGTGACCGCCGCCCAGCGCGCCGTCCGCGTCACCGGCCGCATCGACCGGGTCACCCCGCCGCGCCACGGATCCTCCGGACGCGAGGGCATATCCGTCGTCGTCACCTTCCAGGACCCGGAGACGGGACAGGAGTTCACCGTCACCAACGAAGGCGACCGAGGCGACCTCATCCGCGCCGCCTGGCGGGGCCGCGAGGTCGGCCTCCGCTACCCGCCCGGCCGGCCGCACGCGTACCGCTTCGTCAACGACCTCCAGGAAGGCCGCAGCGGCCTCGGCCTGCCCCACACCGCCCTCTTCTTCCTGTACGCGGGGCTGGTCACCGCCGCCGCCCTCGCCTGGGGCTGGCCCTGGGCGCTGATCGGGGCCGGTGTGCCCTGGAGCTTCTGCGCCGTCCTCTACCTGCCGGGCAACCGGCGGGTCACCCGCGAGCGCGCCGCCGCGCTGGCCTCCCTCGCCCCCGTACCCGGCCGGATCTTCGCCGTCCTCACGGACATCACCGTCGACGAGGACGGCGACACCGTCACCCACCACCGGCCGGTCGTCGCCTTCACCACCCACGACGGCACGGAGATCACCGCGTACTGGCCCGACGGGGTCAGGGAGCCCCACCGCCTCAAGTCCGAGGAGGGCAGAGCCCGTTCCGGGGCGAAGGGCCCGGCCGGGGCGCTCGGCCGGACCTTCCCCATCCACTACCGCCCCGACAACCCGGCCGTCTTCACCCCGGACTTCCAGGGCGAACACCGCGCCCGCCGCACCGACTTCGGCTGCTCCGCCTTCGCCATCCTGCTGGGCCTGGCGGCCCTCGTCATCGGCGGGATCGCCCTGGCGTCCTGAGCGGGTACGGGGGCGGGTACGGGGCCGGGGCCGGGCGACCGGACCCGGCCCGGTGACCCGGCCGGGCCGGTCAGACCCGGCCGGGCCGGTCAGACCCGGCCGGGTGACCCGGCGGGGCCGGGTCGGTCAGGCGAGGACCAGCGCGGGCGCCCGGCCCGCCGGCCCCGCCGCTCCCGCCGCCCCCTCCTCGTGCCGCAGCAGCGCCAGCAGCCCCGCGCGGGCGCGGGCGACGCGGGAGCGCACGGTGCCGACCGGACAGCCGATCGCCTCCGCCGCCTCCGCGTACGGCAGCCCCAGCAACTGGGTCAGCACGAACGCGTCACGGCGCTCCCCGGGGATCGCCGCGAGGAGCTCGGCCAGCGCGATGCCGTCCTCGAAACCCGGCAGATCGCGCGGCTGGGCGTGCTCGGCCGCCGTCTGCCAGTCGTCCCGGTCGGACAGCCGGGGCCGGGCGGCGGCGTGCCGCAGGCTGTCGACGACGGTGCGCCGGGCTATCGACAGCAGCCAGGTACGGGCCGACGAACGGCCCTGGAAACGCGGGAGCGCCGCCAGCGCTCTGAGGAACACCTCCTGGGTCAGGTCGTCGGCGGACTGGCGGTCCGCGCTGAGATAGGCCACGTAGCGCCACACGTCACGGTGGAGCGCGCGCACGAACTGGTCGGCCTTCGCCGGATCGCCGTCGCGGGCCGCCAGGGCCAGCAGCGTCGTCGCCGCGTCGGACTCGGCGGAATGGCGGGGCGGGCCGGCCGCCCGGTCGAGGGCAGGTGTCATCGCCATGGGTCCTCGGATCCTCGTCAAGGAGTGCGGAAGAAAGGGCACAGGGGTGCGCCGGCCGGCCCCGAGGGCACGGCCGGGGCCCCGGGCACGGGGGCCCGGGGGATCCGGCTGTCGTCAGCCGACAGCGACCGCCTGCGGAGGACCGCGGGAGACCAGCGAATGGGCGAGATGGAGCCGCCGGGGCGCCCGCTCGTCACCCGGGCGCACGGGCCGGAAGCGCGGCCGGTCCACACCCACCGGCACCACCGCGAGCAGCAGCCCGAGCGGCCGGAACAGCCCGGCGGGCAGCGCCCGCAGCAACCGGAACGCCGCCCGCTCCCCGTACGCCAGCCACACCCCGCTCAGCAGCGCGGCGAGGAGGTGCGCCGCCAGCATCCCGAAGGACGAGGAGACGGGGAGCCCGGAAAGGTCACCGCCCGGGCCGGGACCGCCGACGAGACCGCCGCCGAGGTCGACCCCGAGGCCGGGCATGTGCCCCATGGCGAGATGGGCCATGTCCATCGGCGACATGTCCGGCGGAGCCATGTCGAGCGGCACCATGTCGCCGGACGACACGGACGCCGCACCCATGGCGGCCGAGGACATGTGCGCGCCGGACGTGCCGGCGCCGCCGCCCCCGTGGCCCATGCCCATGCCCGCACCCGAGGCGGGGGATGCACCGGCCTGGGCCCACGAGAACACCGAGTGCAGCACGGTCTGGACCGCCACCGCCGCGCCCGTCACGGCCGCCAGACCGCGCTCGCGGGCGGCCGTCGCCCAGGCCGCCGCGCCCGTCACGACGAACGCCGCGCCGAGCCCCCAAGCGGCCACCGGGCGGCCCGACATGAGGATGTGACCGGTGGCGGCGAGCAGCACGCAGACGGCCGCGAACAGGGCGGCCCGTACCGCTCGCGCTAACCGGTCCGGTGTCATGGCGTGCCCATCCTTGCACCCCTCCCCGCCGAACCGCCCGCCCCCTCGTCGGGCGCGGAACATGCCTACGCGAGATGTGGCCCGTCCCACAAGAGGGCCCGGGAACTCCCCGGCGCTCCCCGCCGACTCCTCCTCCCGGAAGCGGCCGGAGGCACCGGGCGCACGCGGTACGGGGTGGTGTGGCCGTTGAGCGAGGAACGCCCGGCGCGCGGGCTGACCGCGCTGCTCACGACGGCCATGGCGTTCTCCATGCTGCAGCTCTTCCTGCTCGGCGCGCTCGGCCCGCGCCTGGTGGACGGGCTCGGCGTCTCCGCGACCCTGCTCGGCCTGACCACCACCGTCGGCTTCGGCACCGCCGCCGTCCTGTCGCCGCTCGGCGGCCGGATCGTCGACCGGGTCGGCCCCCGGCACGCCCTCGTCGCCCTCCTCGCGCTCTCCGCGCTCGCCCTCGCCCTGATCGGCGCCGCCCCCGGCCCCGGGGCGCTGCTCGCCGCCGTCGCCCTCGGCGGCGTGCCGCAGGCCCTCGCCAACCCGGCCACCAACAAGGCGATCCTGGCGGCCGTCCCGCCCCCGCGCCGGGGCGCCGTGACCGGCACCAAGCAGTCCGGGGTACAGCTCGGCGCCTTCGCCGCCGGGCTGCCGCTCGCCTCCGCCGCCGGGGCGCTGGGCTGGCGCGGCGCGGTCTGGGCGGCGGCCGGCGCGGCGACCCTCGCCGCCGTGTGGGCCTGGCACATGGTGCCGCCGCACACGGCTCCCGCACCCACCGCCGTCCCCGGCGGCCCGGCCGTCGCCGACCGCCGCCCGGTGGCCTGGCTGGCCGGCTACTCGCTGTTCCTCGGCGCGGGCATCGCCTCCGTCAACACGTACCTGGCGCTGTACGGCGCCGGGCGCCTCGGCATGGGCCCGGCGCTCGCGGGCGCCCTGGTCGCGGTCCTCGGCCTCGCCGGCATCGCGGGCCGCGTCGGCTGGTCCCGCGCCGCCGTCCCCGGCCGGGCGCCCTGGCTGCCCGGCCTGCTGGCCGTCGGCGCGGTCGCCGCCGCCGTCCTGCTGGCCCTCGCCGAACACGCCCCGCCGCTGGTGTGGGCGGGCGCCGTCGCCGTGGGCGGGCTCGCCGTCGCGGGCAACGCGGTCTCCATGGTCCTCGTCCTCCAGCGGTCCGCGCCCGGCCGCGCCGGACAGGACTCGGCGCTCGTCGCCGCGGGCTTCTTCGCCGGGTTCGCCCTCGGGCCGCCGCTGTTCGGCCTCCTCGCCGCCCGCGCCCGCTACGGCCAGGGCTGGGCGCTGGTGGCCGTCGAGTTCGCCCTGGCCGGGGCGGTCGCCCTCACCTGGGCGCTGCGGGACCGCCGTACCCGCGAGGGCGCGGCGTGACCGCCCCCGACTGGGCCGAATCGGCCCTCGCCCTGCTGGTGCACCGGGCCGGCGGGACCGCCGCGCAGGTCGGCTCCCGCTTCCCCCTGTACGCCGACCCGGACGACGGGCGCTGGACGACGACCGGCCGGGGCTCCTGGACCGGCGGCTTCTGGGCCGGGCTGCTGTGGCTGCGGGCCCGGCACCGGGCCGGCCTCGGCGCCGCCGACCTGCTCGCCGCCTCCGCGTGCACCGCCCGCCTCGCCCCCTGGGCCAGGGCCGACACCGCGACCCGCGGCCTGATCCTCTGGTACGGCACCGCCCTCGCCGTCGCCGACCCCGGCGCCGACGCGCTGCGGGCCCGCGCCGCCCGCGCGGCCCTGGACGCCTGGGACCCGCGCCTGGGCCTGGTGCCCTGGGGCGCGGCGCTCGGCGGGGAGCGGCTGCGGGCCAGGGCGGACGGCGTGCCCGGTCTCGTACCGCTGCTCACCTCCGCCGGGCCGACCGGGGCACGGGCGGCGGGCGCGCATCTGCGCCGCCACCTGGAGCTGTGCCTGCCCGGCGCCGGGGGCCGCCCCCGGCCGTCGTGGCGGTACGACACGACGGCCGCCCGCTGGGCCGAGGACACCGAGCCGGGCCCCGGCTGGACCCGGGGCGAAGCCTGGCTCCTGCTGGCCGTGGCGGACGCCCTGCTGCGGGTCGGCACCCTCGAAGGCTCGCCGACGCGCCCCCCGAATGACCTGGCCGAAGCCGCCGAACAGCTCCTGGAGAGCGGCGAGTTCCTCACCGGACCGCTCGTCCCGCCCGCCGACACCCGGCGACCCGCGGGCCCTCCGGACACCTCGGCCGCCGCCATCGCCGCCGTGGCCCTGCGCAAGCTCGCCCTGGTCCCCGCCGCCCCCTGGGCCGCCGCCTGCGCGACCCGCTCCGACACGGTCCTGCGCCACCTCGCCGACACCCGGCTGACCCGGCCCACGCACCCCGCGGGCGGGCGGCCCGGCGGAATGCTCCTGGACGGCTGCTACGACCCGGCCGGACACACGGCGCCGAGCCACGAACTCATCTGGGGCGACTTCTTCCTCGCCCTGGCCCTCGCCGCCCTCCGAGGCGACGTCGACCTCACCCGCGTCTGACGCCCACCCCGTCGAACCGACGGCACTGAGCTGCGAAAACCGTTGGTTCCCGAGCCGGGACGCGACCTAACATCCGGCCATGAGCGTGGACATGAACGAGGACGCGAACACGGCCCTCAACGAAACGGACGGCGACGGCGCGGCGGGGGAGGAGCGAGTGGTCGTCTGGCGGGGCGCGGGGGTCGGGTTCTCGGCGCTCGACGTGGACGACGCCGAACTCCTCGCCTCCTGGCGGGTCGATCCCGTGGCGGCCCATCACATCGGCTTCTGGCCACGTCCGTTGTCCGCGCTGCGCGAGCGGATCGAGCAGCACGTGGAGGACAACGAGCGGGACGACTTCCTGGTCCTGCGACCCGACGGCACCCCCGTCGGCCACATCGCGCTCACCGACCAGAGCCAGGTGGACGGCACCGCCGAGGTCGAGCTGCTGCTCGCGGCCCCGTACCGGGGGCGGGGATACGGCCCCGCCGCCCTCGACGCCCTCGTCGACCTGGCCTTCGGCGAGCTCCCCATGCACCGGCTCACCGCGAGCACCCACACCGACAACGCGCCCGCGCTCGCCGTGCTCGCCGCGTCCGGCTTCACCCAGGAGGGCGTCGCCCGCTCCGCCTGCCTGCACCGGGCCCGCCGCCACGACCTCGCCCAGTACGCGCTGCTGCGCCCCGAGTGGGAGCGGCTGGACCGGCCGCACGCCTGGGACGCCTGAGTGGAGCGGATCCGAGTGGATCCGAGCGGATCCGAGCGCCGAGCGGATCGGATACGGGAAGACGGGGGGACCCGGGCCGGCCCACGCGGGCCGGCCCGGGGACCGCGTCACTTATACGCGGCGACCGCCCATGTCGCCTTGTAGTGCTTGCTGTTCTCGCTCCACCGGTACTGCTTCTTCGCGCCGTCGGTGCAGGGTCTCGGCCGCCGGTCCGAACGGGCCCGGACCGGCACCCGACGGGCCCGCGCGCCCCACGCCTGACCCGCGCCGACCCCGCTCTAGGGGGCGTCCAGCCACTCCCGCAGCAGCGCCTCGCGCTCCCCCTGCCGGGGTGTGCCGCCCTCCCGCGCGCGACCCCAGCGGGCCATCGCCGCCAGCGTCGTCTCCAGCGTCGCCGCGCCCTCCGTCAGGCGCGACAGCAGCTCCCGCGACAGGTCCGCCTCCGCCGGGGAGTAGCCCCGCGCCGCGGCCACGTACGCCCGCAGCTCCCGCACCCCCTCGGCATCCTCCACCGCGACCGTGAGCAGCGGCGGCGCCTCGCCGCCCAGCCCCGAGCCGCCCGCCATCGCCAGCTCCAGCACCGTGCCGATCGCCAGGTCCTTCACCGCGCCGACCTGCCGCAGCAGCGTCTTCACCGGCACGTCCGACACCGTCAGGGACCGCACGTCCTCCCACAGGTGCAGCCGCGACTGCCCGTCGCCGAGCCCCACCACCGCCTCCGGGGTCAGCCGTATCCCAGGGGCGTGCCCGGACGGCTTCGCGCCCACGTACACATCGCCCTCGGCGATCCAGAACAGGCCCACCATGGCCATGGCCGCACACTCGATTCTTTCGATCGGCACATTCGCTCACCAGAGGTGAACAGTCAGTCAAGTCGCCCTCGGCAACGCCCCGCCGCCCCCGGAAGTTCCCGCCGTCCCCCCGGTGGCGTCGAGGCCGGCCCGCAGCACCCGGCGGGCCACCGAGGTGATGTGCATCTCGTCCGGCCCGTCGAGCACCCGCGCCGTCCGCCCGGTGCGCAGCAGCGTCGGCAGCGGCGTGTCCGGGCCGAGCCCCGCCGCGCCGAACACCTGGACGGCGCGGTCCGCCACGTCCTGAAGCGTCCGCGCCGCCGCCGTCTTCGCGAGCCCCACCTCCACGTGCGCGTCCCGCCCCGCCGCCACCAGCGCCATCGCCTCGTACGCGAGCGGGCGGGCCGAACGCAGCGCCAGCAGCGCCTCGAAGACGTGCCGCTGCACCAACTGGTGCCCCGCCAGCGGGCCCCGGACGCCCCGTCGCTCCACCGCCCGCGCGCACAGCAGGTCGAACGCCCGCCCCGCCTGCCCGAGCCAGCGCAACGCGCGCAGCACGCGCCCCAGTTGCAGCCGCTCGCCCGCCACCGCCAGCGCCCCGCCCGGCGGGCCCACCAGCGCGTCCTCCGCCACCTCGACCCCGTCCAGCGCGATCTCGTACTGTCCCGTCGCCCCGAACACCGGCAGCTCCCGCACCACCCGGAACCCCGGCGCCCCGGTCGGCACCACGAGCAGCGAGAGCCCCTCCCGGTCCCCGGGCACACCGCCCGTCCGGGCCAGTACGGTCACCACGTCGGCGTCCCGCGCGTGCGACACGAACCACTTGCGCCCGCTGACCCGCCACCCGCCGCCCGGCCGCCGCTCGGCCCGGGTGGCCGTCAGCACCGGCTCCGTGCCCGGCGAGTCCGGCTCCGTCATCGCGTAACAGGCCCGCAGCCCGCCGCCGACCAGCCCCGGCAGCAGCTCCTCGCGCAGCCGGGGCGAGCCGTGCCGGGCCAGCATCCGTACGTCCAGCAGCGGCGCCGAACCCAGCGCCACCGGGCCGTGGTCGCTGGCGCCCTCGGCCTCCGCGAGCGCCCCGTAGGCCGCCAACGACAGCCCGCCGCCGCCCAGTTCGGCGGGCAGTGGCAAGGCCCACAGCCCCTCTTCCCGCGCCCGCTCGCGCAGCCGCGCCCGCAGCTCCGCCGCCCGCGGCCCGCCCTCGTCCAGCGGCCCCTCGCACGGGAACACCCGCTCGCGCACGAAGGCCGCGACCCGCTCCCGCAGCGCCTCGTCCGGCGCCTCGCCGCCGGGTGTGTCCTGCTCCGCCATCGCCATGGCCATCGCCGTCTCCTCAGCTCTCGCCCCGTCGTCCGCCGCCGGGAACTCGGCAGAACACGCGTCCGACTGTCTGCCCGTGGACCACAGGGACCGCGGGGGCCGCCGGGACCGTCAGGGTCGCCCGGGCTCCGTGGGCCGCGTGCGTGCACGTGGTCGGGCGCGGCCGACCGGCGGTTCCCGCACCCCACCGCACCCCGGCCCCGACCCCGACCCCGCACCCCGACCCGCGCCTGGAGGAGAACCGCATGGCTTCACCGACGACGACCCCGGGCGCCCCACGCCCCCTCGACGGCCTCCGCTTCGAACTCGCGGGCCCGGCCGCGCTCACCCGCGTGGCCGACGACCACCTGCGGCGCCTGGGTGCCCGTACGGACCGGCCCGGGAAGGGCGATGACGCCCATTCCGCCGAACTCTCCCTGGACGGGCCCAGGTTCGGGCCCGTCGAGGCCCGTATCCGCTGGGGAGCACCCGGATCGGCGGCCCGTGACGAGGTCACCGCGCAGGCCGTCACCGGCATCATGGGCGTCCACGGGCGCCGCCACGGCACCCCGCGCGGCCTCGCCCTCGACCTCCTCGCCACCACCGCCGGAGTCCTCGCCGTCCAGGGCCTCCTCGCCGCCCTCCTCGGCCGGGCCCGCGGCGGCGCCCCCGCCGCCCGCGTCGAGACCTCCGCCGAACGCGCCGGACTCCTCCTCGTCTCGCAGTACCTCGCGGCGGCGGGCGCCGACGAACCCGAGGCCGTCGAACTCGCCCCCGGAGGGCCCCCGTTCACCTCCCGCGACGGCGTCCGCTTCGAACTGGAGACGCTGGACCCCGGCGTCTGGGCGGCGTTCTGGCGGGAGCTCGACGCACCCGCCGAGGCGATACGGGAGGGCTGGCGGCCCTTCCAGTTCCGGTACGCGACCGCCTGCGCGCCCCTCCCGCCCGCCCTGCACGCCACCGCCCGCGCGCACGGCATCCAGGGCGTCCGGCAGGCCGCCGCCCGCTCCGGCGCCGAGGTCTGCCGGCTGCGGACGCTCGCCGAGCGGGCCGCCGAGGACGACGGGGCGGATCCCTGGTCGCTGCGGCTGCTGGGGGCCGGGCCGACGCGGTCGGGCCCCGGCGTCGCCGGTGCCACCGCTCCGCCGCTCGGGCGGCCCCTCGACGGGCTCACGGTCCTGGAGGCCGGGCGGCGGATCCAGGCCCCGCTCGCCGCCCACCTGCTGGGCCTGCTCGGCGCCCGGGTGATCCGGATCGAGCCCCCGGGCGGCGACCCCCTGCGCGGCATGCCCCCCGCCTGCTCGGGCGTCTCCGCGCGCTGGCTCGCCCTCAACCGGGGCAAGGACGCCGTCGAGCTCGACATCAAGTCCCCGCGCGACCGGGACGCCCTGCGCGCGCTCGCCGCCGACGCGGACGTGTTCCTGCACAACTGGGCCCCCGGCAAGGCGGCCGAACTCGGCCTGGACACCGCCGACCTGACCGCCGCGAACCCGGCCCTGGTCTACGCGTACACCGGCGGCTGGTCCGGCCGGATCCCCGGCGCCCCCATGGGCACCGACTTCATGGTGCAGGCCCGCACGGGTGTCGGCGAGGCCGTCCACCCGGCCGGCGAGGAGCCCGTACCGTCCCTGCTCACCCTGCTCGACCTGCTCGGCGGGGTGCACGGCGCCGAAGCCGTCCTCGCCGGGCTGCTGCTGCGCGAACGCACCGGCCGGGGCGTCCGCGTGGACTCCTCGCTGCTCGGCGCCGCCGACACCCTCCTCGCGCCCGCCCTGCGCCGCGCCGCCCGGGGCGCCGCCCCGCGCGGCCCGGCCGGCTTCCGGGCGCCCCTCGCCACCGCCGACGGGCACATCGCCCCCGCCGACGCCGCCGCCCGCGCCGCCGCCGCGTACGACCTGCGCGCCCTGCCGACGCCGGAGGCCCTGGCCCTGCTCCGCTCCCATGGCGTCACCGCCGCGCCTGTCGTCACCGACCTCCGCGAGCTGCTGGGGGCGGGGGCGGGGGTGGGGTGGAGGCCGGGTACGGGGGCGCATCCAGTCCCAGTCCCGGTCCCGGCCCCGACTCCGGCTCCGGCCACGGCGTCGGCCACGGCCACGGCGTCGGCTCCGGCTCCGGCTCCGGCGTCGGAGCCGGCCGCGGGGCCCGCCCGCAGCGCCACCGCCATAGCCATCGCCCCCGCCACCGCCTCCACCCCCGTCACCGTCCCCCCGCGCACCCCCGTCCCGGCACCCCCGATCGGCCGTGACGCGCACGGGGCGCCCGTCGTTCCCGACCCCTGGAGCTTCGCGTGACCGTCGTCCTGCACGATCTGCTGCCCGCCCGGCTCCGCCGTTCCTGGGCGGCCGAGGGTCTCTGCCCCGACCTCGACCTCTACAGCCTGTTCCGGGCCCGGCGGATCGCCGACCCGCACCGCACCGCCGTGATCGACGCCAAAGGCGCGCTCTGTTACACGGCCCTCGACCGCAAGGTCCGATGTCTCGCCGAGGGGCTCGGAACGCTCGGCGTCGGCCCCGGAGACGTGGTCGGCGTGCAGCTCCCCGACGGGCGCGCAGCCGTCGTCGCCGATCTCGCGCTCGCGGCCCTCGGCGCCGTCGCCCTGCCGTTCCCGGTGGGGCGGGGCGCGGCCGAGGCCGAGAGCCTGCTGCGGGGCGCCGAGGCCGTCGCCGTCATCGCTGCCGCCGCGCACCGGGACCGTACCCCGGCGGCCGAACTCCTCGCCCTCTCGCCCGCGTTGCCCGCGCTGCGGCACGTGATCGCCGCCGGGCCCGGCACCGTACCCGAGGGAACGGTTCCGCTGGCCCGGCTGCTGCGCGCGGACCCCGGCGGATTCCGCCCCGCCCGCCCCGACCCGGACGGCGCCGCCCGCATCCTGGTCTCCTCCGGCTCCGAGGCGGCGCCCAAGATGGTCGCCTACTCCCACAACGCCCTGGCGGGCGGGCGCGGCAACTTCCTCGGCTCCCTCATGCCCGAGCCGGTCCCGCCCCGCTGCCTCTTCCTCGTCCCCCTGGCCTCCGCCTTCGGCTCCAGCGGCACGGCCGTCACCCTCGCCCGGCACGGCGGCACCCTCGTCCTGCTCGACCACTTCACACCCGAGGCGGCGCTCGCGGCCCTGCGCGCCCACGCGCCCACCCACGTCCTCGGCGTCCCCACCATGATCCGGATGATGCTGGAACACCTGGAACGCACCGGCGACCCGCGTCCCCTGCCCGCGCCGACCGCGCTCGTCCTCGGCGGCGCCCCCCTCGACGACGCCACCGCCATCGCCGCCACGACCGGCTTCGGCTGCCCCGTCGTCAACCTGTACGGGTCGGCGGACGGCGTCAACTGCCATACGGGACTGGGGGGATCGGCGCGTACGGCCGAACCGTCGGGGTCGGCGGGACCGGCGGGGGCCGCTCCCGTGGGCGTCGTCGTCGGGAGGCCCGACCCGAGGGTCGCCGACATCCGGATCGCCGACCCGGAGACCCACCGCCCGCTGCCCGGCGGCCGGATCGGGGAGATCGTCTCGCGCGGGCCCATGACCCCGCTCTGTTACGTCGCGGCCCCGGAACTCGACGCCCGCTACCGCACCCCCGAGGGCTGGGTCCGCACCGGAGACCTCGGCTACCTCGACGCCGAGGGGCTGCTGCACGTCGTCGGGCGCCTCAAGGACATCGTGATCCGGGGCGGCGCCAACATCAGCCCCGCCGAGGTGGAACGCGAGCTCGCCGCCCACCCCCGGGTCCGGGACGTCGTCTGCGTCGGCGTCCCCGACCCGCTGATGGGGGAGCGGCTCGCCGCCTGCGTGGTCGCCAGGGGGCCGGGCGCCGCCCCGGACCTCGCCGCGCTCGGCGCCCATCTGACCGCACGCGGTCTCGACCGCCACAAGCACCCGGAGCTCCTGCTCCTCCTCGACACCCTCCCGCTCACCGCCGCCGGCAAGCCGGACCGGCGCGCGCTGCGCGACCGGGCGGGGGCGGCGGGGACCGCCGGGTCAGGAGCGGCCGGGGCCGCCGGGACCCCGACCCCGGCCCAGCCTTCGGCTCCGGCCCTGGCCTCGGCTCCGGCCCAGCCCTCGGTCTCGGCCCCGGCTCCGGTCCCGGTCCTGGCTCCGTCCTCGGCTCCGGTCCCGGCCCAGCCCTCGGCTCCGGTCCCGGCCCTGGTCTCGGCTCCGGCTCCGGGACCGACTCCGGCCCAGCCCCCGGCCCAGCCCTCGGCTCCGGCTCCGGCCCTGGCCTCGGCTCCGGCCTCGGTCCCGGCTCCGCCCCCCGCCCCGACCCCCGTCGCCCCCTAACCCAACCCGCCCATCCCCTTCCGCAGCTCCGCCGCCGCCCCCCGGTACACCGCCAGCAGGTCCAGGTCCCGGCCCGGGTAGTTCACGATCTGGACTTGCCGGGCGCCCGAGTCCGGCAGGACCGTGCCCGTCGACATGTGGGCGTTGTCGACGACCAGCGCGGGCTTTTTCGCGGACAGGGCCGCCAGTTGGGCCGGGGTGACCGGGTCGGGGCCGTACGTGCCGACGGTCGTCGCGCCCGCGAGGGTCGCCGCCCAGGCCGTGTAGACCTGCGCGACGGCCGAGGGGCTGCGCCCGCCCGGCCACGCCGCGCGCAGTTCGCCGCGCAGCCGCGCCACCTCCGCGTCCAGGCCCGTCTTCCAGTCGGCCGCCGCCTGTCCCGTACCGAACAGGGCGCCCAGGCGCGCCACTTCGGCGGCGGCCTTCGCGGGTTCGTTGTCCAGGTTCACCTCGACGAGCCGCGCCTTCGAGCCCGCCGCCTCCTTGATCTTCGCCGCGTACGGTTCGAAGGGCGCGTACAGCACGAAGTCCGCCCCGGCGACGGCCGCCAGGTCGGAGGGCTTCGGGTCGTAGTCGGGGGCGTGGTGGACCGACTGCGGCACGATCACCGTGACGTCCTCGGCGCCGGCGGCCTTGGCGAAGGCGCCCTCCCACGTGGTCGTCGCCACCACCACCGGCCTGCCCGGCTTCCCGCCCGCCGCGCGGTCGGGAGCCGGCTTGGACGCGCCGCAGCCGGTCAGGACCAGGGCCGCGCTCAGTGCGAGAACGGGAACGACCGCGTGGACCGGGCGGGCGGAGCGGTCCTGTCGGTCGGGGAGCCGGAGGCGGAGGAGGAGAGGGGAGCCGGGGGAGCGGGGGGAGGGGACGGCGGTGGTTCGGACGCGGCAGCGCGCCATGGGCGGATTCTCCGTTCGGGGATGAGATGGACGGCGAGCACCACGGCCCCCGCCGTCAGGACCAGGACCGGGCCCGGTGGCCAGTCCAGCCACAGGGCCAGCAGGAAGCCCGTCAGATTGACGCCGACGCCGATGCCGACCGCCCACAGCACGATCGACCGCAGCGAGCGGCCCAGGCGCCGCGCGGCGAGCGCGGGCAGCAGGGTGAGGGCGTCGACGAGCAGGGCGCCGGTGAGCTTGATCGCCCCGGCGACCGCGACCGCGACGAGCACCAGGAGCGCCGTGGTCAGCAGCCGGACCGGGACGCCCGAACACTGCGCGAGCTCCCGGTCGTACAGCAGCAGCGCCACCTCCCGCCGCCGCCACCACAGCAGTGCCGGGACGGTCACGGCCAGCGCCGCCAGGACCACGAGGTCGGCCGTGCCGACGGACAGGATCGACCCCCACAACAGGGCGAACGCGCCGGACGCGTTGACGCCCGACACGGCGAGCACGAGCAGCGCGCCCGCGATGGCCAGGCTCATCAACAGCCCCATCGCGCCCGAGAGTCCGTCCGGGGTGCGGGCCAGCGGCGCCACACCAGCGCCCGACAGCGCGCAGGCGACCAGCGCGCACAGCATCGGGTCGAGCCCGGTGAGCAGGCCGACCGCGATGCCCAGCAGGGCCACGTGCATCATCGCGAACCGCACCGGCATGATGTCGAGGCCGACGATCACGACGCCGATCACCGGCAGCCCCACGGCCGCGAGCAGCAGCGCGAACCCGGCCCGCCGCACCGGCACCAGATCGAGCAGGGCGCCCAGGTTGGCGGTGGCGAGGGCGCTCACCGGACCTCCCGCAGCCGGCCCGCCGCCATCTCCAGGACCCGGTCGCAGCGCGCGGCCAGGGCCCGGTCATGGGTGACCACGACGAGCGTGACGGGCAGCGCGGCCAGCACGTCGGCGGCCTCCTCCTGGCCCGCGAAGTCCAGCGCGGCGGTCGGCTCGTCGGCGAGCAGCACCTGCGCGCCCGCCGCCACGCAGCCGAGCGCCCGCGCCAGGTACATGCGCTGCAACTGGCCGCCGGACAGCGTGTGTACGGGGCGCGAGGTCAGGCCGCCGACACCGAGCAGGTCCGCCGCCTCGGCCGCCTCGGCGGGAGCGCCGCCGCTGGCCAGGAGCTCGTCGCCGCGCAGCGGGAAGCGCCCGGCGGCCGGCTTCTGCGGGATCCAGGCGCAGGCCCGCCGGCGCGCGCCCCACTCGGCGGGGGTGCGGGCCGTCCGGCCGCCGACCTCGATGACGCCGCTGGTCCGGGGGTGCAGCCCGAGGACCGCGCGGAGCAGCGTCGTCTTCCCGGAGCCGTTGGTGCCGGTGAGGGCGACCCGCTCGCCCGCCGCGATCTCCAGGTCGACGTCGGCGACCACCTCGGCGCGCCCGTGGCGGCAGCCGACGCCGCGCATCCGTATGTCCAGTCCGCCCATGCCCCGCCCCGCCTCTCGCCCGGCCCGCGGCCCGGCCGGGCACGCGGGGGCGGGGGAGAAGTCGGGCGGCCGGGCCGGGGGGTTCCCGAGGATCGGGCGGAACCGGGGGGAGCCGGACCCCGACTCCTCCCAGGGCAACACCACTCGCCCCACCCGGCACGACAGCCTCAGGAGTTCCCATGAACCGCAGGCAGTTACTCCGTACGACCGCGGCGGGCGCCACCGCCGCCCTCGGGGCGACCGGCGGCCTCACGGCCGCGGCCGGCCCCGCCACCGCCGCGCCGGCACCGGCCCGGGACGCCGCGCCGCCGAGGGAGCGCCCGCTGCGCGTGCACGTCCCGCTCTTCGACGGCGTCGAGGAGCTCGACTTCGCCGCCCCCTACGAGGTGTTCTCGGCCGCGGGCTTCTTCACCACCCGCCCGGTGGAGGTCCGTTACGTCTCCGCCACCGGCGCCCGCTCCGTCACCGCCGCCTACGGCACCGCCGTCCGGGGCCTGCGGCCCTGGGCTCCCGAGGAGGCCGACCTGCTGGTCGTCCCCGGCGGCGGCTACGCGCGGCGGGACAGCCCCGGCGTCTGGGCCGAGATCGACCGGGGCACCCTGCCCCGGGCCCTCGCGGCGGCCGTCCGCCCGGGGCTGACGGTCGCCGCGCTCTGCACCGGCGTCATGCTCCTGTCGGCGGCGGGCCTCACCCGGGGCCGCCCCTGCACCACCCACCACAAGGCGAAGGCCGACCTGACGGCCCAGGGCGGACGGGTCAAGAACGCCCGGGTCGTCGACGACGGCGACCTCGTCACCGCCGGAGGCATCACCTCGGGCCTCGAACTCGCCCTGTGGCTGGTCCGCCGCGAACTCGGCTCCGACACAGCCACCGACCTGGAGACGATGCTGGAGTACGAGGCCAGAGGGACGGTCTGGACCCCGGCGTAGCGCGGAGAGGCACGCGGCGCCCCCCGCCCCCGGCCCCTTGAAGCCCCCCTAAAGCCCCACGTCGCGCGCCCGCAGGTCCGCCTGGGTCTCGCGGCGGACGAGGAGCCGGGCCGTGCCCGCCGCGACGGCGACCACGGGGGGCCGGCCGACCAGGTTGTACGTGGAGGCCATCGACAGGTGGTACGCCCCGGCCACCGGCACCGCCAGCAGGTCTCCGGGGTGTACGTCCGAGGGCAGCGCGGCCTCCTCCGCGAGCACGTCCCCGGCCTCGCAGTGCCGCCCCACGACCGTCGCCCGGCGCGGGGCGGCGGCGGACCGGCGCCCGATCAGGCGCGGCGCGTACCGCACCCCGTACAGCGCGGGGCGCGGGTTGTCGCTCATGCCGCCGTCGACGGCGACGAAGAAGCGCTCGGGTGTCGACTTGACGGCGAGCACCCGGTAGACGGCCACCCCGGCGGGGCCGGTCACCGCGCGCCCCGGCTCGACGAGCAGCCGGGGCACCGGGAGCCCGGCGCCCGCGCAGCTCTCGGCCAGCTCGGCCCGCACCCGGCGGGCCAGCGCGGTCACGTCGAGGGCGGGGTCGCCGGGCCGGTACGCGATGCCGTGCCCGCCGCCCAGGTCGAGCTCGTCCAGCACCACGCCGTGCGCGTCCCGGGTCCGCGCCATCAGCCCGACCAGCCGCCGCACGGCGACCAGGTACGGCTTGACGTCCGTGATCTGCGAACCGAGGTGGCAGTGCAGCCCGGTCAGCCGCAGCCGGGACTGGCCGAGGACCCGGGTGATCGCGTGCTGGGCGTGCCCGTCGCGCAGGGACAGCCCGAACTTCTGGTCGTCGGAGCCGGTACGGATCTTGGCGTGCCCGCCCGCGCAGATGCCCGGGGTGACCCGCAGCATCACCCGCTGCCGCTCGCCCGGGGCGACGGCGGCGGCGATCCGGGCGATCTCGGCGGGGCTGTCGATGACGATCCGCCCGACGCCGAGCCGCAGCGCGGTCCGCAGGTCCTCGGGGGACTTGGCGTTGCCGTGCAGCAGGATCCGCTCGGGCGGGAAACCGGTGGTGACGGCGAGTTCGAGCTCCCCGGCGGAGCAGACGTCCAGGCCGAGCCCCTCCTCCTCGACCCAGTGCGCGAGGGCGCGGCACAGGAACGCCTTGGCCGCGTAGTGGACCTCGGCGCCGGGGAAGGCGTCCCGGTAGGTGCGGCAGCGCTCGCGGACCTCGGCCTCGTCGAGGACGTACAGCGGCGTGCCGTGGCTCTCGGCGAGCTCGTCCAGCGGCACCCCGCCGACGGACAGGCGCCCGTCGGGCCCCTCTACGGTCCCGGCGGGCCAGACGGACAGCCCGTCGGCGGGCACGGCGACCGGAGGCAGCGGTGTGAGGGTCATCCCGGGCCGGCCCGTCAGCACGCGGAGGGGGTAAGGGCGAGCGGCCTGTCCGGCACCTGCGGCGCGTCCGGCAGCGGGGGTGTCAGGGCCGGGTCCACGGTGACGGTGTCGATGCCCAGCGGGCGGACCAGCGCCCGGAGCGCGGGTTCGGCGAGCGGGGTCCACGGCTGGGCGGCGCCGAGGGCGGCCCGCAGCCGGGCCGGCGTCGTGAAGGCGACCGCCGTACGGGCCCCGACGGGGGTCCGGAAGAGGCGGGCCGCGCAGCCGTGGGCGACCGGCCGGACGGGGACGCAGAGCCGTCCGGCCGGCACCTGTTCAGCAGGCTCGGGATCGTCGCCGTACAGCTCGCCGCACTGGACGTGGGTCATGGTTCCTCCCGGGAACGGGCGTGCGCCCCGGCGCCGTTCGCGCCGGAGCCGACCTCGAAGCTACGCCCGTCCGGTCCGCCCGGGACCTCCCCTGACGCGCCCCTGACGCCGGTTTGACGCGAATCGTTCGCAGGAGAGAGCCCGGAACGAACCCCCGAACGAGCCCCGGAACGCATCCGGAACGCATCCGGAGCGAGCCCCGGAACGAATCCGGAACGCACCCCGAAACGGGCGCTTCGGCCGGGCGGGCCCGGCGGTCCGGGACGGGCGGGCGACGAGATTGCGCGATATTGGGCGATCACCTCGATCCGCGCCCGGCGAGCTGGCACCCTTGCCGTCGTGACGTACGTCGTAACCGTGGAAACGCGCATAGCCGACGGTGCTGCGGAGCTGGACGAGCTCAGCCGGATCGGGGCCGGGACGCTGCTGGAGCGGGGCTTCGACTCCGTGGCCGGGGTCGAGGGGCCCGACGGCGTGGAGGTCGACGTCCTCGACGTCGTGGTCGGGGTCCATCCGGGCGGCGCGGTGCTCAAGGTGTTCGTCGAGGCGCCCTCGCTGGAGATCGCGGAGGACGCGGTCGGCTCGGTGACCCAGGAGGTGCTCGACCGCTCCGAGGTGCTGGCCGAATGGACGGTGGAGAGCAGCGAGGTCAAGCTCCACACCGACCTGGCCCGGGAGAGCCTGGAGGCCGCCGACGGCCCCGACGCCCCGCCCAGCGACCCGCAGGTGCGGCGCGCCCAGCACGCGCTGAAGGCGGACGAGGCGTTCGAGGCGGCGGAGGAGACGCACGACCCCGAGGCCGAGATCCGGGCCATGGCGGCGCGGCTGAGATCGTTCACCCCGGCCGACTTCGGGGCCGACGCGGCCGCCGCGCCCGCGGAGGACGCCGAGGACGCCGAGGACGCCGAGGACGCAGACGACGCAGACGACGCCGACGACGAGGCCGCCGGGGGGCCGGTCGTGGGCCCCGGTGGCGCCGAGCTGGCCGCGGGGGCGCTGGTGTACGGGGCGGAGGTGCTGATCGACGAGCTGTACGACGACGTGCAGGCGCTCGCCGAGGAGGACACCGACGTCGCGGGCTGCGAGGGCCACCTGTGGCACCTGGACCAGCTGCCCGCCCGCTACGCCTCCCGCTACGACGAGCTGTTCGCCCGCCGCTTCCTCGTCACCGCGATCGCCCTCACCACCCGCTTCACCGACGGCGGCTTCGACCGGCTCGGCTGCCTGGCGGAGGAACTGGTCCTCAAGTTCCTGCTGGAACAGGCGCACGTCACCCTCGACCTGTACGGCCTGCTGGACGCCGAGGTCACGGCGGCGCTGGAGCACTTCGCGGCGGGGGTGTACGAGGACGGGGACGTGGAGTGGCTGTTCGCCGACGGCCCGGAGGGCCCGGAGGGAACCGGCGGCGAAGGCCCCGGCCCCGGCGGGGCGGCGGACGGGGCGCTGCCGGTCCTCGGCTTCGGCACCTGGTTCACCCCCTTCGGTGACGACCGCTACGTCCACCCCTACGCGGCCGACGAACACCTCCAGGGACAGGAGGACGCGGGGGACGCGGGCGACGCGGGCGACGCGCGGAACGCGGAGGGCGCGGGCAACGCCTGAGCCGTACGGCACGGGCCCCGGACGGCCCCCTAGTAGGCTCGGCGGCCGAACGGGAGCAGCAGGGGAGCAGGAGGAGTAACAGTGTTCGTCAAGGTGTGCGGGCTCGCCACGACCGCCGACATCGACGTGGCCGTGGAGGCCGGGGCGGACGCGGTCGGGCTGGTGATCAGCGGCACCAGCGTCCGGGGCCTGGACTGGGACACGGCCGTGCGGCTCGCCGCGCACGTCCCCTCCCACGTGCGGTCCGTCCTCGTCGTCAACGACACGGCCGCCGCCGACGCCGCCCGCGCGGCGGGCGAACTCGGCGTCGACGCGCTCCAGTTGCACGGCACGTACACCCGGGCCGACTTCGACGAGGCCGCCCGCGCCTTCCCCCGCCTGTGGCGGGCCACCTCCCTGAACGAGAAGCCCGACACCCGCGTCGGCGCCTACGGCGAGGAGGTGCTGCTGCTCGACTCGCCCCGCGCGGGCTCCGGCGCCCGCTGGGACCTCTCCCTCCTCGACACCGCCCGCCCCGAGGGCACCTGGCTCCTCGCCGGCGGCCTCGCCCCCGGCAACGTCGCCGAGGCGATCGGGCGGGCCCGCCCCTGGGGCGTCGACGTCTCCAGCGGCGTCGAGTCCGCCCCGGGGGTCAAGGACCACGCCCGCATCCGGGACTTCGTCAAGGCGGCGAAGGCGGCGGAGCCGGGGGAGCCGGCGGAGGACGTCGGCTAGACCCCTGCCGCCGTCCGTTCCTTCCCCGCCCCCGGGCCGCGCCGCCCGCGCGCATGGCCGTGCCCCGGCGGCAGGGGACGGCGCGCCGGGGCACGGGGTTCGGGGCCCCGGGGTGGTTACGGGTGGGGCCGCTGGGGAGCCAGCGTGGCGAAGAGGGCGCCCGGCGGGGTCGGGGGCCGCACCGGCGCCTCGCGCAGGGCGTACCAGAGGACCGACTGGTTCGCCGTGATCACCGGGACGCCCAGCGCCTTCTCCAGGAGCGGCACCTGTTCCTGGGTGCGGAAGCCGCTGCCCGGGACCAGGACGCCGTCCGCGCGCCCGCCCGTCGCCTCGAACGCGGCGACCGTCTGGCGCAGCACCTCCGCGCCGTCGATCGCCCAGCGGGCGCCCTCGTCGAAGGCGTTGTACGGGGCGATGTGCGCCCACTCCGGGCCCAGCTCGAAGGGGTGGACGAACACCTCCTCGACGCCGTGCGCCGTCAGGTACGCCTCGGCCGCGCGGTGCGTCGGCGGGGTGAACCACGGCGGCATCACCACCAGCGGGCGCCGCACGCCCGCCGCGGCCAGCGCCCCGGTGAGCGCCTGCCCCGAGGTGAACACCGGCGTCCCGTGCGTGTGGGCCGCCGCCGCCTCGGCGAACTCCGCGTCGAAGCCCTCGCCCCCGAAGAAGCTCGGCGAGCCGAAGCAGAACGCGATCCGGTCCACCCCGAGCCGGCCGAGGAAGTCCAGCGAGCGGACCACGTCGGGCGCGTCGGCCAGCAGCCGCGCCGTGCTGCCCGTGTACTCGGCGTCGTCCAGCCGAGGGCACTCGAAGCGTGCCGTGTGGACGCTGGTGCCCTCCGGGGCGGCGCGCCAGATCTCGGTCTCCGGCACGGGATCGTTGTGGATGACCAGGATGCCCAGGCGGGTCATGCGGCGGCGTCCTTCCCGCGCAGGCCCGCGAAGCCGCGCCAGCCCCACAGCGCGCCGACCGCCGCGATCCCCGCGGCCACCAGGAAGCCCGGCAGGAAGCGGGAGTCCGCCGGCTGGTCGCCGAGCAGGATCACCAGCACCGCCACGCCGAGGGCACCGCCCGCGTACTGACTGGTCGTCATGAGGGCGCCCGCGACGCCCTGGTTGGCGTCGTCCACGTCCCGGGTGCCGCCCACGAACATCGAGGTGTAGATCATGCCGTGGCCCAGGCCCGAGACGATCAGGCCCGGCAGCAGCCCGGTCCAGTACGAGGTGGTGTGCACGCCCAGCGCCAGCAGCACCAGGCCCGCCGCGCCGACCAGGAACGCGATCGGGGTGCTGACCCCGACGCCCACCTTCGGGATGATCCGGCCCGCGATCATGTTGCCGAGCGTGATGCACACGGCCAGCGGCAGGAAGGCGATGCCCGCCGCCAGCGGCGCCATGTCCCGGTTCTCCTGCAGGAACAGCGTCACCAGGTAGAACTCGACACCCGCCACGCTCGCCATGTACAGCGCCGTCGCGCCGCAGCCGACCAGCAGCGTGCGGGTGCCCCGCAGCGAACGCTCGATCAGCGGCACCTCGCTGGTGCGCTCGCGCAGCGTGAACACCACCAGGCCGGCCAGCGCCGCCCCGAACGAGATCAGCGTCGACGGCGCTCCCCAGCCGTCGCCCGCCGCGAAGGTCAGCCCGAAGACCGAGGCGAGCACGGTCGCCGTGCACAGCACCGCGCTGAACACGTTCAGCGGCTTGCGGGTGCGCACGTCCGCCTGCCCCAGGAACTTCGGCGCGGCGAGCACGCAGATCAGCGCGAACGGCAGGTTCACGAAGAACGTCCAGCGCCACGACACCGTCGTGAGCAGACCGCCCACCACGACACCCGCGGCCAGACCGCTGGCGCCCACCGTGCCCCACACGGCCATCGCCCGGGTGCGCTCCCGGCCCGCCTCGAAGCTCGTGTTGAGCAGGGCCAGGATCGAGGGCTGGAGCGCCGCCGCCGCCACGCCCTGCGCGGCACGCGAGATCAGCAGCACCGCCGCCCCGGCCGCCAGGCCGCCGGCCAGCGACGCCACCCCGAACAGGGCGAGCGCGGCGATGAACAGGGTGCGCGGGCCGATCCGGTCGGCGATCCGGCCGCCGAGGATCAGGAAGCCGGCGAAGAACACGCTGTAGGCGCTGACCACCCACTGCATGGCCGAGCCGGACAGATCGAGATCGGCGCCCATGCTGGGCATGGCGACGAAGATGACGGAGAAGTCGAGGGCGATCAGGAACTGCGCCGCTGAGATGGTCAGCAGGCTTCCCGTGGCGCTCCGCTTCGCTGTGGAGGAGGTGAGTGTGGCTGTCATGTCCCCTGGTTTCTGCTGGTTTCTGCTTGTCTCTGCTGATCTCTGCCGGTCTGTTCTGGTCTCTTCGCGTGCGGACGGCTAGTGCGGTGCGGGCAGGTGCGGGGCCGGCGGCGGCGCCGGCAGGGTGCCGAGGACCTCGGTGAGCGCCGCCACGGAGTGGACCACGCTGTGCGCCCCGGCCGTGTGCAGATCCTCCTCGGCGGCCACGCCGTACGTCACGCCGACCGCGCGCATCCCCGCCGAGCGGGCCATCCGCATGTCGTCGACGGCGTCCCCGACCACCACGCACGCCTCCGGGCCGCGCCCGAGCTCCCGCGCCGCGAGCAGCGCCAGGTCCGGGTGCGGCTTGCCGCGCTCGGCCATGCCGTGGCAGACGACCGCGTCGAACAGCCCGTACAGCCCGGCGGGGTGCAGCAGTTCCTCCGCGCTCGGCCTGATCTTGCTGGTGACGATGGCGATCCGGTGGCCTTCCGCGCGCAGCCCTTCGAGCAGCTCGGGGACCCCGGGGAAGACCAGCTCACGGGCGCGCGGCACGGCCCGCTCCCGGAACAGGCGCCGGAACAGCTCGACCGAGGCGAGCACCTCCGCGTCGTCCTCGGGCAGCTCCGTCAGCTCCGCGAACGACGCGGCCAGCGGCCGGCCGATCGTGGCCCGCACCCGCGCCTCGGAGGCGCTGCGGCCCCGCTCGGCGAGGGTCGTGTGCAGGGTCGTGGCGATCGCGGACGGCGTGTCGAGCAGGGTGCCGTCCAGGTCGAAGAGGACCGCGCTCACCGCTGCTCCTCCTTGGCGAGGTGCACCGCGAAGTCGGCCGCGAGCTCGGTCGTCGACTTCAGCACCGACACGTTGGCCGCGGCCGTGCGGCCCTCGGTGGCCTCGGCGATCGCCTTGAGCAGGTACGGGGTGACCGCCGGGCCCGAGATGCCCTCGCGGGCGGCGAGCTCGGTGGCCGTGGCGAGCGCGTCGGCGATCTCCTGCGACGGGATGCCGTCGGCCTCGGCGATCGGGTGGGTCACGAGGACGCTGGTGTCGTTGCCGGACCGCCAGTGGGCCCAGGCGGCGCGGGCGACGTCGGCGAGGTCGTCCAGCCGGTGCGGGTTGCGCACCCCGCTGGAGACCGACAGGTAGGCGGGGAAGTCCTCGCAGCGGTAGCCGATGACGGGGATGCCCGCCGTCTCCAGCCACTCCAGGGTCCACTGGGGGTGCAGCATCGACTTCGCCCCGGCGCACACCACCGCGGTCCGCGTGCGGGTGAACTGGACGAGGTCGGTGGAGATGTCGAAGCTGGTGGGGGCGTCGCGGTGGACGCCGCCGATGCCGGCGACCGCGAAGACCCGGATCCCGGCCAGCTCCGCGGCGAGCAGCGAGGAGGAGACGGTGGTGCCGCCCGGCCCGCCGGCCGCCAGGGTGACGCCGATGTCCCGCGTGGAGACCTTCGGCACCTTCCCGTACGCGCAGAACTCGTCGAGCAGCTTCTCGTCCAGGCCCACCCGCAGCTTGCCGCCGAGCAGCGCGATCCGGGCCGGCACGGCGCCCCGGGCGCGGATCCCGGCGTCCATCTCGCGGGCCAGGGCCAGGTTGTCCGGGTACGGGAACCCGGACAGGACGGAGGATTCGAGGGCCACGACGGGCCTGCCGGCGGCCAGGGCGTCCGACACCTCCTCGCCGAGGGCGAGCAGGGTCGGGTCGAATGCCGGCGCACGAAGGTGCGAGGAAGTGGTCATGAAGGGTCCCCTTTCTGTCGTACTGCGGTGCCGTGCCGTTTCGTTGTGTGCTTGCCGTACTGCCGCCTTACGCGCAGCCCGTACCGTCGGCGCGGCAGGCCACGCCCTCGAACGCGGCGGACTCGGCGAGCCGCGCGCGCTCGTCCAGGACGGCCTTGCGCAGCTGCGCCGCGCTCGGCACGCCCTCCAGGCGGGTGTCGCCGACGAGGATGGTCGGGACGGCCTGGACGCGGTTCGCCTCGGCGTCGCGCAGGGCGTCCTGGTGGCGCGCGTAGTACGTGCCGTCCTCCAGGGCCTTGCGGTACGCCGGGCCGTCGAGCCCGATCTCCTCGGCGAGGCCGACCAGGACGTCCAGCCGGCCGAGGTCCCGGTCCTCCTGGAAGAAGGCCCGGAACAGACGCTGGTTGTACGCGTCGCCGAGCCCGTGCTCCACGGCGAACTGCCAGCCCTCGAAGGCCAGTCGGGTGTACGGCTGGGGCGAGACCGTGGGCAGCGTGATGTCCACGCCCAGGCGGCGGGCCATCGGGTAGACGGCGCGCTTCCAGATCTCGGGCAGGTACGGGTCCTCGGGGCGCAGGGTGGCCTTGGGCTCGGCGCGGAGCTCGAAGGGCTTCCACTCGATCTCGACGTCCAGGCCCTCGACGGCCTCCTCCAGCGGCTTCTCGGCCAGCATGCAGAAGGGGCAGACGTAGTCGGACCAGACCTGGATCCGCACCTTCTCGGGCGCGCCCTCGGTGTCGGTGCTCACGTGCGGGCGCTCCCTCGGTTGGCCAGGTACTCCTGGAAGGGCACCTCGTGGCCCTCGACCGGCTGGTGGGTGGTCCTGATGCCCCACTCGGTGGGGTCCGTACGGTAGATGCCGTACGAGCCGGCGTAGTCGAAGCCGTAGCGGGCGGCCGTCCGGCGGTCGGCGGCGTAGACGATGTGCTCGACGCCGAAGTACAGGGCGACCTGGTAGCACAGGGCGCAGGGCTCGCCGGAGGCGATCAGGGTGGCGCCGTGCACGGCGAACGAGCCGTGCTGCCGGGTGGCGTTGCGCAGGGCGACCACCTCCGCGTGGGCGGAGGCGTCGCGCTCCTCGCGGACGCGGTTGAAGCCGGTGCCCAGGACCCGGCCGTCGTGGCGGACCACGATGCCCGAGAAGGGGATGCCGCCGGAGGCGACGTGCTCGCGGCTGATGCGGACTGCTTCCACCACCTGCTTGGTCAGGTGGTCCTTGGCTGCGGTCGTCACGGCGGGCTCAGACGGAGGTCACGCGGAGGATGATCGCGCCGCCGATGATCGACGCGAAGGAGAGCAGCCGGGCGAGCGTGATCTTCTCCTTGAAGATGATCGCGCCGAAGACGACGGTGCCGACGCCGCCGATGCCGGTCCAGATCGTGTAGCCGACCGACACGTCCAGCTCCAGGAGCGCGTGGGAGAGCGTGTAGATGCCGCCGGCCGCGGCGAGCAGGGTCAGCACGCTGGGCCACAGCTTGGTGAAGCCCTGGGTGGCGTTGGTGCCGAGGGCGAAGAGGATCTCGAAGACGATGGCGATGCCGAGGTAGACCCAGGTCATGGGAGCGGCTCTCTCTATGGGAAGCGGAGGCGGGAGGCGGAGGCGGGGAGGGAGGGCGTGGGGGAGCGCGCGGGGGAGGGCGCGGGGGGAGCGGCGGAGCGGGAGCGCGGGGCTCAGACCGAGGCGGTGGCGCGCTCTTCCGCGACGGTCTCCTCGGCGGCCTTCTTGTCCGCGGCGATCTTGTCCGTGACGCGCAGGGCGGTGCCGCCGCCGATGATCAGGACGAAGGCGAGGACCTTCCAGATCGTCATCGGCTCGTCGTAGATCAGCGTGCCGAAGATGACGGTGCCGACGCCGCCGATGCCGGCCCAGACCGTGTAGCCGACGCCGACGTCGATGTACTTGAGGGCCTGGGAGAGCGTGTAGATGCCGCACGCGGCGGCCGCGGCGGTGAGGAGCGAGGGGCCGAGGCGGGTGAAGGCGTGGGTGGCCTCGGTGGAGAGCGCGAAGGTGATCTCGAACAGCGACGAGAACAGCAGCCAGGCCCAGCCGATGTTCTGGTTCTTCTGTGTCTGCTCGGCGGACACTTTGCCTCCATTGTTGTTTGTGCGTGCAAGTACCTTAGGGTTGTAAAGCTCCTAGGTCCTGCACTGTGTTAGCTAGGATCTTGCATGGTCATATAACCTGTTGTCAAACCCCCTTTTGAGGAGAGGTACATGAACAACGCCACCACCACGTCTCCCGCGCCCACCTCCGACCAGGCCGTCTGGGACCGCGTCCTCACCCTCCACGCCCGCGTGGAGCGCGAGCTCGCGAACGCGCTCCAGCGCCGGCACGGCATCGGCCTGTCGGAGTACCGGGCGCTGGAGAACCTGTCCTCCTCTCCCACCAGCGAGCTGCGGATGCAGGAGCTCGCGGACAAGATCGGGCTCGGCCAGTCCTCGGTCACCCGGCTCGTCGAGCGGCTGAAAGGCGCTGGTTACGCCTTCAAGGACCTGTGTCCCTCCGATAAGCGGGGGGTCTACGCGGTGATCACCGACGAGGGCCGCAGCCGCTATGTCGCCGCCCGCGCGACCTACGCCGAGGTGCTCTCCGGGGCCCTCAACTCGCAGGGGTCCGACCCCGCGCTCGCGGCCACCGTCGCCTCGCTGCGCAGCGCCCGCCCGGCGTAACCGACCGCCCCGAGCGCGCCCCCGTCCCCGCGGCGCCGCTCCCGCCGCCCTCCCCGCCCGCACCCAGCCCCCGCACCGCGCCCCTCCCCGAACGCCAGGCCGTCGCCTCCACCGTCTCCTCCCTTCGGAGACGGAAGGGCGCGGCCTTTCTGCGTTCACACGCCTGCAGCACGGCCTTAATGATCTTGACTTAGAGTGTTAGTTGTATGTGCAAGCGGTGAGCTAGGTCACAACGCGACCGCTCGGTATATGCTTGACCCTGCATGGAAACTCGGTAATGTCTGGTTCGGCGCAGATCGGTTCGAACAGGGATCGAACAGAACTCGAACGGACCGAACGGTGCTTGGCCCAGTCTTTTCCAGACCATGCGGGGGAAACGTGCCATCGCCCAGCCTTGCCAGGAACATCGCCGCGCACGCCGAGCGGCAGCCGTCCTTGACGGCACTCGTACACAACGACGAGCGGCTGACCTACGGGGAGCTCGCCGAGCTGGTGGCGCTCCTGTCGGAGCGGCTCCGCGCGGCGGACCTCCCGGACGACCGGCCGGTCTGCATCCCGGCCCGTAAGGACCCGGCGACCGTCGCCCTGATGCTCGCCGCCTTCGGCCGGCCCCTGGTCGTGCTCGCCCCCTCCGCCGAACTCGGCGAGGAGGCGCTGGACCGGATCTGCCGACAGGCGCGGGTCTCGGCCAGGCTCTCCGCCACCGCCGACGGCACCCTCACCGTCGTGGCCCAGTCCGGCGACGAGGCCGCCGCCGAGGGCTTCGCCCGGCCCGAGGCCGCCGCCGCGCGCCTGATCCTGACCACCTCCGGCTCCACCGGGACGCCCAAGCTGGTGCCCATCGGGACCGACGCCTTCGACACCTTCGCCGCCTGGGCCGTCGAGGAGTTCGGCATCACCGCGCGGGACGGCTCGCTGTCCTACGCGCCGCTCAACTTCGACCTCGCCCTGCTCGACGTGTGGACCTTCCTCGGGGCCGGGGCGCGGGTCGTCCTGGTCGACCGCGAGAAGGCCGCCGACGGGGCCCATCTGCGCGGGCTGCTCGCCGACGGCACGGTGAGCTTCGTCCAGGGCGTGCCCCTGCTCTACCGCCTGCTCACCGAGGGCGCCGGGAACGCCGAGGGCGCCGAGGGCGCCGGAGCCGTCCACGAGGCGGTCCGCGACGTCGTCCTCACCGGGGACGCCGTACCGCGCGAGCTCCTCGGGCGCACGGCAGAATCGTTTCCTCGGGCCCGCTTCCACAACGTCTACGGCTGCACCGAGACCAACGACAGCTTCCTGCACCCCGTCGACCCGCCCACCGCCCACGAGCGGCACGGCAGGATCCCGATCGGGCGCCCGCTGCCCGGTGTCGAGGCCGTCGTCCTCGACGACGAGGGCCGGCCCCTCACCGGTGCGGGCAGCGGCGAACTCGCCGTCCACACCCCCTTCCAGACCGCCGGCTACCTCCAGGAGTCCCTCAACCCGGACGTGTTCACCGTCCGCGAGGGGGGCCGGGTCTTCTACCGCACCGGCGACATCGTCACCCGGGACACGGACGGCCTGTACGTCCTCGAAGGCCGCTCCGACTGGCAGGTCAAGGTGCGCGGCGTGCGCACCAACCTCCAGGAGGTCGAGGCCGTCCTCGCCGGCCACCCCGACGTCGAGGAGGCGGCCGTCGTCGCCCTCCCCGACCCGGAGGCCGGGGTGCGGCTGCACGCCCGCCTGACCAAGCGGGCCGGCACCCGCCTCAACTCCCTGGCCCTGCGCTCCTACGCGGGCGCCAACCTGCCCCGCCACGCCATCCCGTCCAGCGTCCGCATCAGCGAGCTCCCGCTGCCCCGCACCTCGACCGGCAAGCCGGACCGCAACAAGATCAAGGAGGAGATCAGCGCATGAGCGCCGCCACCCGTGACATCGCCGGAGAGATCCGCGCCCACCTGCTCACGAAGTACCTCAAGGGCGAGGACGTCACCGCCGAGGACCTCCCCGGCGACTACGAGCTGATCGAGTCGGGCGTCGTCGACTCGCTGGGCCTCGTCAAGCTCATCCAGTACATCGCCACCACCTACGGCGTGCCCGTCGACGACATCGAGATCGGGCCGGACAACTTTCGCACGATCGACGCCATCACCAAGACCATCACGGACAACACCGCCCTCTGAACGGCCCTTTCAGGTAACCGCACATCCCTAAGAGGAGTCACCATGTTCACGCGCACGCTCGAGGACGTCACCCCGGTCGAGTGGGGCAACGGCACCAGCCACCGGCTGCTGACCGACGCCGACAAGATGGGCTTCACGGTCTGCAAGACGCTCGTCCGCAAGGGCACCAACTCCGCCCTCCAGTACCGCAACCACCTGGAGGCGTGCTACTGCATAGCCGGCTCCGGCGCGGTCGTGCACAAGGACGGCACCGTCTTCAAGATCAACCCGGGCACGATCTACGTCCTGGACGAGCACGACCCGCACTACCTCGTCGCCTCCGAGCATGAAGACCTGCACCTCATCTCGGTCTTCAACCCGCCGCTCACGGGCCAGGAGCAGCACAGACTCTCCGAGGACGGCTTCTCCCAGTACTAGGCAGCACCACGTTCCCCGGGGCGGGCCGTACCGGCGCGACACGGCCCGCCCGGGGGACGCCCGCCCCGCCCGCACCAGGAAGGAAGACCGTGACCGCCGACGTACTGCCGCACCCGACCGACCGGGACGGCCCGCTCACCGAACTCGTCGCCCCCTACGCCGACGTCCTCAACGCCGACCTCACGGAGCTCGACGCGGCCGGCGTCTTCTCCCGCGCCAAATGGCAGGCGATCAAGGACAGCGGCATCCTGCGCACCCCCTTCAAGGCGGAGCACGGCGGCAGCGGACGCAGCTTCACCGAGACCATGAGCGCCCTGGAGGGCCTCGGCCGGCACTGCCGCGACGCCGGCGTCGCCTTCTCCGCCTCCACCCAGATCGTCTCCCTCGCCACCCCGCTGGAGAAGTTCGGCTCCGCCGAGCTGAAGGCCCGCCACCTGCCCCGCATCCTCTCCGGCGAGGCGATCACCGCCCACGCCATCACCGAGGAGTCCGGCGGCTCCGACGCCATGAACATCGGCACCGTCGCCGTCCGCGAGGGCGACCACTACGTCGTCGACGGCGGCAAGATGTTCATCACCAACGCGCCCATCGCCGACCTCTTCCTCCTCTACGTGCGCACCGGCAAGCCCGGCCCCTTCGGCCTCACCTGCCTCCTCGTCGAACGCGACACCCCCGGCCTGGAGATCGGCGAACCCCTCGACAAGCTGGGCCTGCGGACCTCCCCCCTCGGCCGGCTGAGCTTCGACGGGCTGCGCGTCCCGGTCACCAACCGGGTCGGCGCCGAGGGCGGCGGCTTCCTCATCCTCGACTACGTGATGAAGCGCGAGATCCTCTACGCCTTCTCCCTCACCCTCGGCGAGATGCGCCACCGCCTCGACACCGTCCTGGACTTCGCGACCGAGCGCACCCAGTTCGGGCAGCCCATCGGGAGCTACCAGGCCGTCAGCCACAAGATCGTCGACATGCGGATCGCCGTCGAGACCGCCGCCAAGTGGCTCGCCGACACCGGCGCCAAGGCCGAGCGCGGCGAGGACATCTCCCTCGACCTCGCCGCCACCAAGATCGTCGTCTCCGAGGCCAACGTGAAGACCGCCCTGGACGCCGTCCAGATCCACGGCGGACGCGGCGTCCTCACCTCGTACGGAATCGAGCGCGGCCTGCGCGACTCCGTCGCCGGAACCATCTACTCGGGCAGCAGCGAGATCCAGCGCAACCGCATGGCCGCCCTCCTCGGACTCTGAGCTAGGAGCTCTCCCGTCATGAGCATCGCCCTCGACGAACTGCACGCACTGACCCGGCCCACGGACTTCCTCGACCACGAGTCCGACGAGGTCCAGAACTTCGTGGACTCCGTCGTCAAGGACCGTGCCGCCGACCGGCGCGAGAACGCCGTGAAGCTCTACTACGCCGTCCGGGACGGCCTCGACTACGAGGTCTACGACACCGACCTCAGCCGCCGGGGCCTCAAGGCGTCCAGCGTCCTCGCCGCCGGACAGGGCTTCTGCCTGCACAAGTCCGTCGTCTACGCCGCCGCCGTCCGCGCCCTCGGCATCCCGTCCAAGCTGGTCTACGGCGACGTCCGCAACCACCTCGCCAGCCCGCGCCTGATCGCCCACATCGGCGGCGACGTCTTCTTCCACGGCCTCACCCAGGTCTACCTGGACGGCCAGTGGGTCAAGGCCACCCCCGTCTTCAACAAGCTGCTGTGCCGCCTCTACGGCATGGAGGCCCTGGAGTTCGACGGCACCGGCGACTCGCTCTACCACCCGTACGCGGGCCAGGGCGGCAAGGGCGCCATGGAGTTCCTCACGGACCACGGCTCCTTCGACGACGTGCCGTACGGCTTCGTCATCTCCACCATGCGCGCCAAGCACCCCAACTTCCTGAGCGGCGAAGGCGACGGCACCGTCAAGGGCGGCTCGCTGGCCGCCGAGGCCGGCACCGCCACCGACCCCACCGCCGCCGGCAGATAAGGACCCGAGAGCATGAGCAGCGCCACCCTCCCGCCGCCCGTCCCGCCGTCCGGCCCGCCCTCGGACGGCTGGGACGCCGTGACCCGCGTCGGCGTCGTCGTCCCCTCGGCCGACATCGGCCCCGAGGCCGAACTCCAGTGCCTCGCCCCGGACTCGGTGACGATCCATGCCTCCCGCATCGACTTCGGCGGGATGCTCCCCGGCGGGCACATGGTCGCGGAGAAGATCCCCCAGGACCCCATCACGGCGTTCGTCGAGCCCCCGGCCGTCGACAACGCCGTCACACTCCTGGCCGACTCGCCGCTGCACGCACTCGTGCTCGGCTTCACCAGCTCCTCGTACGTCCTTGGCGTTGACGGCGAGAACGCCCTCTACGAGCGGCTCGCCCCCCGCACCCGCGGCATCCCGCTCACCGGCACCGCCCGGGCCGCCGTCGCCGGCTTCCGCGCCCTCGGCGCCCGGCGCGTCGCCGTCGTCAACCCGCCCTGGTTCGACGACAAGCTCTCCCGGCAGGGCGAGGAGTACTTCGAGGCCCAGGGCTTCGACGTGGTCCACCACGGCCCGGTGGGCCTGCCCTCCGAGCAGACCGCCATCACCCCGGAGAACCTCTCCGCGTGGATCCGCACCACCGTCGCGGGCGCCCGCCCCGACGCCGTCCTCGTCGCGGGCAACGGCATCCGCGCCATCGGCACCGTGCGCGGCCTGGAGGCCGAGCTCGGCTTCCCCGTGCTGACCGCCAACCAGGTCGCCCTCTGGCACGCCCTGCACCTCGCGGGCGCCGCCGCTGCCGCCGCCCGCGTCACCGACTACGGGCGCCTCTTCCGCGCCGTACCGAAGGAAGCGTGACCGCATGCTGCCCGCCGACGGCTACGTCGCCGTGTTCACCACCCCCGAAGGCGACGTCTACCGCACCCCCCTGGTCTGCTGGCGCGCCGACGGACCGCACGTCTACGGAGTGACCCTCCACAAGGGCGGGCTGCGCAGGGCCGAGGAACTCCCCGGCTTCACCCGCTACGCCGTCAAGCCCGACTGCGCCTGCGACGCGACGGACCCCGCGCTCGGGACCGTGCCCGCCGTCGGCAGGCAGTTCGCCGCCCGGTAGCCGCGCCCCCACGAAGCCCCCCCACGAACATCACCCCCCCACGCACGCAGCCCGCCCCCTCCCCGCCGGACCACAGGACCGGGGGAGGGGGCGGGCAGTGTGCGTGCGCGCGGGCGGAGGGCTCGGGAGGTCAGCGCAGCGGGCGGTCCAGCCGCACCTTCACCAGCGTCGTCTCGATCCCGCTGTCCACCAGCCGCCCCGCCGCGTCGAAGGCGCCGGGCCCGTCGGTCATGCCGAAGTCGTTGTCGTTGAGCAGCACCAGGGTCCGCTCGCCCTCGACCGCGATCCCCTCGATCTTCCCCGGGACGCCCTCGACCGTGTTCAGGTCCACCACCAGCCGCTTGGCCGCCACCGGGACACCCGCGGCGGCCGGGTCGGCCAGCTGCTCCAGGGCCGGGCTCGTCGCGGGCGCGTCCCAGGCGGAGCCCAGGATGTCCGCGCCCCGCCGCAGCCGGATCTCGTACAGCCGGGCCGCCTTGTCCGTGCGCTCCTGCACGAGGAGGCGGTCGCCGCCCAGGGCGACCAGCGCCGAGATCTTCAGCTCGGAGGTCTTCGTCTGGCCCGGCTCGACCTCGCCGACCGGGTCGAAGCGGTACGCGTACTCCGCCGTCACCTTGCCCTGGCGCGGCGAGAAGCGCAGCAGGCGCGTGGTGCGGGAGTTCTCGCCGGTCTCCTTGTCGGGGTTGAGCAGCGGGCTCTGCAGCGCCATCACCAGGTCGCCGCCGGGCAGCAGCGCGAGGCCCTCGAAGCCGCGGTTGATCTTGCGCTGGAGGTAGATCGACGGCAGCGACTCGATCACCGGGTAGCCGGCGCCGGTCAGCCCCAGCCCCTTGGGCACGTGCCGGGCGAGCACCCGGCCGCGCGGCGAGACGTGCACGAGCGAGGGCCCGTACTCGTCCACCAGCCAGAAGGAGCCGTCCCGGTCCCGCACCAGGCCCTCGGTGTCCAGGCCGTTCGGGTCGTAGCCCAGCGGGGTCTTCGCGTCGTACGTGTACGGGGCCTCGTCCCGGCCCGGCTGGTTCGGCAGCCCGGTCACCGGGGCGCCGGAGGAGGTGGTCAGCGGGATCGCCTCCAGCACCTGGATCCGTCCGCCCGCCGCGCGGACCTTGACGATCGCCGGGTCGAAGCCGGGCACCGGGAAGGTGCGGCGCTTGTCCTTGCCGACGGCTATCTGCCCGTTGGGCCCCCGGTCCGTGACGGTCCAGTACTCGCCGTGCCGCCCGGCCGGGTACAGGTCGCTGCCGATGCCGCCCAGGTTCACCCCGCGGTCGTCGGCGACGCTCCCCGGCAGCAGCCGGTTGCTGAACCCGGCCAGCGGGATGTCGGGCAGGGTCGCGGTGGACACGACCCGGGCGGCGGCGGGCGAGCCGTGCGGCGCCGGGGCGCCCTGGGCGGGCCAGGCGACCGCGGTCAGGACGAGGGCGGCGGACAGCGGCAGAACGGCGGCGGCGGTGCGCCGCGCGCGGGAAACGGAGGTCATGGCGGGGATCGTCCAGAGCGCGGGTGACTCACCGGTGGTGTGGGGGAGTTGCCCGGGTGAACCGGAGACGACGGCTGGGGGCGAAAGCCCCGGCGCCGCCCGCGCGGGCCGCCCCGCAGCGGCCCGAAAGCCGCCCCGCCGGGCCCGTACCCGGCGGACCCGCCGCGCCCGTCGTCCGCTAGCCGAACTCCCCGGCGCGCACGCCCGCGCAGAACTCCGCCCACTCGGCGGCGGTGAACCGCAGGTCACCGCCCCCGGGATGGCGCGAGTCCCGCAGCGCGACGGCCCCCGCGCCGAGCCGGGTCACCTCGACACAGCCGTCGGCGGCGCTGTGACTGCTCTTGTGCCAGACCGCGTGGGTCAGGTTCTGCGCGTACAACGGGTCCTTGTTCATCGGGGCGCTCTCCTCTCACCCCCAGCGTCCCGGCGGCGGCCCGCTCCCGCAATCGGGGTTCGGCCACCCCGGTGGGCCCCGCCGCCCGCCCGGCTCAGTCCAGGTCGGTCAGCTCGTCCGCGTAGATCTGCGACAGCGGCTGCGGGCCCACGTACTGCTGGCAGTTGCACTGCCCCGCCTCGTAGCGGACCGGCTTCTTGTTCTCGTCCCAGGCGGTGGGCACCTCCACGCGCTCGTGGCAGCGGCCCCGCTTGTCGTGCTTGGCGAGGTGGTGGGTGCAGCCGCAGACCGGCTCCGGCGACTTGTGGACGGACTCCAGGGCGAGCCGCTCCTGCTTCGCCGCCTCCAGGACCTCCATCTTGCGCTCGTGCCGGTGCCTGAGCGCCGTCCGCACGTTGTCCGCCGCCCACGCGAACCCACCCGTCCAGAACAGGACGAGGATCACCCATATCCAGTTCACACCGTGCTCCTTCCCCCGCGAAGGCTCCCCGTGAAGGACCCTCCGTGAGGGACCCTCCGCAAAGGATCCCCCGTGACGGCTTCCCCCGTAGAAGCCCTCCGAGCAGTCTAGGCCGCCCCCCTACGGCGCGCAGCCCTCCCCGAAGGCGCCCAGGATCCGCTCCGCCGCCAGCGTCGCCGTCAGCTCGCCGTCCCGGACCAGCCGCTCCACCTCGGGGGCGAGCGCCCGCACCGCCGGGTCGGCGCGCAGCCGCCCCAGCAGCTCCTCGCGGACCATCGTCCAGGCCCAGCCGACCTGCTGCTCCCGGCGACGGGCCGCCAGCCGGCCCGTCGCGTCCAGCAGGGTCCGGTGCTGCTCCAGCCGCTCCCACACGGTGTCCAGGCCCGTCGACTCGCGGGCGCTGCAGCTGAGCACCGGCGGCGTCCACACCGCGTCGCCGCCGTGCATCAGCCGCAGCGCGCCCGACAGCTCCCGGGCCGCCGCGCGGGCGTCCGTGGTGTGCGGGCCGTCCGCCTTGTTCACGGCGACGACGTCCGCGAGCTCCAGAACGCCCTTCTTGATGCCCTGGAGCTGGTCGCCGGTGCGCGCGAGGGTGAGCAGCAGGAAGGAGTCGACCATGTCGGCGACGGCCGTCTCCGACTGCCCGACGCCGACCGTCTCCACCAGGACCACGTCGTAGCCCGCGGCCTCCATCACCACGATCGACTCGCGGGTCGCCTTGGCCACCCCGCCGAGCGTGCCCGCGCTGGGGGAGGGGCGCACGAAGGCCGCCGGGTCGACGGCGAGCCGCTCCATCCGGGTCTTGTCGCCGAGGATCGAGCCGCCGGTACGCGTCGAGGACGGGTCCACGGCGAGCACCGCCACCCGGTGCCCGAGGCCCGTCAGCATGGTGCCGAAGGCGTCGATGAAGGTGGACTTGCCGACCCCCGGCACCCCGCTGATCCCGATCCGCCGGGCCCGGCCGCTGTGCGGCAGCAGCCGGGTCAGCAGCTCCTGGGCCAGCGCCCGGTGGGCGGGCCGGGTGGACTCCACGAGCGTGATGGCGCGCGCCACCAGCGCGCGCCTCCCGTCCCGTACGCCCTTCTCATACGTGTCGATGTCGATCGCCATGGGATCAGCGGTCGTCCCCCGCGCCGGACCCCGGCTCCGAGGGCCCCGGCTCCGCGTGTCCCGCCGCCGCGTGCCCGAGCTCCGCCGACAGGCGCCGCACCAGGTCCGCCGCCGCGTCGGGGATGACGGTGCCGGGCGGGAAGACCGCCGCCGCGCCCATCTCCAGGAGGACCGGCACGTCCTGGGGCGGGATGACCCCGCCGACCACGATCATGATGTCCTCGCGGCCCTCCGCGGCCAGCTCCTCCCGCAGCGCGGGCACGAGCGTGAGGTGGCCCGCCGCCAGCGACGAGACGCCCACGATGTGCACGTCCGCCTCGACGGCCTGCCGGGCGACCTCCGCGGGGGTCTGGAAGAGCGGGCCGACGTCGACGTCGAAGCCCAGGTCGGCGAAGGCGGTCGCGATCACCTTCTGGCCCCGGTCGTGCCCGTCCTGGCCCATCTTGGCCACCAGGATGCGCGGCCGGCGCCCCTCGTCCTCCTCGAAGGCGTCGACCAGGGCCCGGGTGCCGTCCACCGACGGGGACGATCCTGCTTCGTTGCGGTACACGCCGGAGATCGTACGGATCTGGCCCGCGTGCCGCCCGTACACCTTCTCCAGGGCGTCCGAGATCTCGCCGACCGTCGCCTTCGCGCGGGCCGCGCGGACCGCGAGCTCCAGCAGGTTGCCCTCGCCGCCGGCGGCCCGGGTGAGGTCGTCCAGCGCGTCCCGGCAGGCCCGCTCGTCGCGCTCGGCGCGCAGCCGCCGCAGCTTCTCGATCTGCTGCGCCCGCACCGAGGAGTTGTCGACCTTCAGGACCTCGATCTGCTCGTCGCCGTCCACCCGGTACTTGTTGACGCCGATCACCGGCTGGCGGCCCGAGTCGATCCGCGCCTGGGTGCGGGCCGCGGCCTCCTCGACGCGCAGCTTCGGGATGCCCGCGTCGATGGCCTGCGCCATGCCGCCGGCCGCCTCGACCTCCTGGATGTGCTGCCAGGCCCGCCGGGCCAGGTCGTAGGTGAGCCGCTCCACGTACGCGCTGCCGCCCCACGGGTCGATGACCCGGGTGGTGCCCGACTCCTGCTGGAGCAGCAGCTGGGTGTTGCGGGCGATCCGCGCCGAGAAGTCCGTCGGCAGCGCCAGCGCCTCGTCGAGCGCGTTGGTGTGCAGCGACTGGGTGTGGCCCTGGGTCGCGGCCATCGCCTCCACGCAGGTGCGGGTGACGTTGTTGAACACGTCCTGCGCGGTCAGCGACCAGCCGGAGGTCTGCGAATGGGTGCGCAGCGACAGCGACTTGGCGTTCTTCGGATCGAACTGCCTCACCAGCTTCGCCCACAGCAGCCGGGCCGCGCGGAGCTTGGCGACCTCCATGAAGAAGTTCATGCCGATCGCCCAGAAGAACGACAGGCGCGGCGCGAACGCGTCCACGTCGAGCCCCGCCTCCCGGCCCGCCCGCAGGTACTCGACGCCGTCGGCCAGCGTGTACGCCAGCTCCAGGTCGGCCGTCGCGCCCGCCTCCTGGATGTGGTAGCCCGAGATGGAGATCGAGTTGTAGCGGGGCATGTTCCGCGAGGTGAAGGCGAAGATGTCGGAGATGATCCGCATCGACGGCTTCGGCGGGTAGATGTACGTGTTGCGGACCATGAACTCCTTGAGGATGTCGTTCTGGATGGTCCCCGCCAGCTTCTCGGCCGGCACTCCCTGCTCCTCGGCCGCCACGATGTACAGCGCGAGCACGGTCAGCACCGCGCCGTTCATCGTCATCGACACCGACATCCGGTCCAGCGGGATGCCGTCGAAGAGCTGGCGCATGTCGTAGATCGAGTCGATGGCCACCCCGGCCATGCCGACGTCGCCGGTCACGCGCGGGTGGTCGCTGTCGTAGCCCCGGTGCGTCGGCAGGTCGAAGGCGACGGACAGGCCCTTCTGGCCGGCCGCCAGGTTGCGCCGGTAGAAGGCGTTGGACTCCTCGGCGGTGGAGAAGCCCGCGTACTGCCGGATCGTCCACGGCTGGTTGACGTACATCGTCGGGTACGGGCCGCGCAGATACGGCGCCACGCCCGGGTACGTGCCGAGGAAGTCCAGGTCCTCCAGGTCACGCCCGGTGTACAGCGGCTTGACCCCGATGCCCTCGGGCGTCTCCCACAGCAGGTCGTCGCCGCCCGTCGAGCGCTTGAGCGCGGCGCGCCACTCCTCGGCGCTGCCCGCGGGCGAGGGGGATCCCAGGCCGATCCCGGTGAAGTCGGGGATTCCCATCAGGACACTCCCATGCGGTCGAGGGTGGCGGAGAGCACGGCGACGGCGTCGCACCCCGCGAAGACGTGGCTGTCGACACCGGCGTACGTGCCCCGGCCGGCCAGGGAGACGTGCGTGGCGCCGGCCGCGCGCAGCCCGGCGGCCTCGGCCTCGGCCCGCTCCTCGTAGAGCGCGTCGCTGGAGCACAGGCACGCCTCGGCGGCGCCGCTGTCCGCGAAGGACCCTTCGGTGACCGGCTCGACGCCGCCCGCCTGGAACAGGTTGGCGGCGAAGGTGAGCCGGCCGGTGTGCGCGGCGGCGGGCCCGAGCGCGGCCAGGAAGACCTTCGGGCGGGCGCCGGTCGCCGCGAGGTGCGCGTCCGAGCGGGCGCGCAGCGCCTCGAACGCCTCGTCGCGGCGCACCCGCGGCAGCCCGCCGGGGGGCGCGGCGGGCGCGGGCGCCCGGACCACGGGCTTTTCGCCCAGGTGCGGGAACTCGCTGACCCCGGTGACCGGTTCGCGCCGCTTGGCCAGCGCCTTCGAGCGCTCGGCCCAGGTGGCGGCCAGGTCCCCGGCGAGCCGGCCCGAGCGCAGCACCGCCGCCTGGCCGCCGTCCCGCTCGATGCCCTGGAAGAACTCCCAGGCGGCCTGGGCGAGTTCGTCGGTGAGCCGCTCCACGTACCAGGAGCCGCCCGCCGGGTCGATGACCCGGGCCAGGTGCGACTCCTCGATGAGGATGGTCGAGGTGTTGCGGGCGATCCGGCGCGCGAAGGCGTCCGGCAGGCCCAGCGCGTGGTCGAAGGGGTGGACCGTGACGGACTCGGCGCCGCCGACCCCCGCCGCCAGCGTGGCGAGCGTGGTCCGCAGCATGTTCACCCACGGGTCGCGGGCCGTCATCATCACCGAGGACGTCACCGCGTGCTGGAGCTGCGCCCCGGCCGCCGGGGCCCCGCAAGCGTCGGCGACCCGCGCCCACAGGCGGCGCGCGGCGCGCAGCTTGGCGATCGTCAGGAACTGGTCGGCGGTGGCCGCGTAGCGGAACTCCAGCTGCCCGAGGGCCCGCTCCACCGTCAGCCCGCCCGCGGTCAGCGCCCGCAGGTAGGCGACGCCGGTGGCGAGCGAGGCGCCGAGCTCCTGCGCGGCCGAGCCGCCGGCCTCGTGGTACGGCAGGGCGTCAACGGTCAGCGCGCGCAGCCCCGGGTAGGACTCGGCGCACAGCCGGGTGAGGGCGACCGTCGCGGGGAAGCCGTCGCCGTCGTACGCGGCGCCGGTGCGGGCCTCGGTGCCCAGCGGGTCGGCGCCCAGGTTGCCGAGGGCCGCCTCGGGCGCGACGCCGCGCCGGGCGTACACGTCGAGGAGCTCGGCGGCGGCCGTCGCGGTCTCCGCCCCGGCGTCCAGGACGACCGGCGCCAGGTCCAGGTACACGTCCTTCAGGACCTGGTCGAGCCCGCCCGCGGGGATGGCGTCGGGGCCGACGGTCAGCCACAGCGAGGTGACGCCGTTCTCCAGGTCGGTGAGGACGGCCTCCGGGTCGGCCACCGTGTGCCGCTGGCGCACGTCCCAGCCGTTCGCCGTGTTCCCCTCGGCGCGGCCGGCCCGGACGAAGGGGGCGAACCCGGGCAGTCCGGTGGCGGGGGCGGCGGTGTCCCCGGCGGACCCGTCGGCGGTGTACAGCGGGCGGGCCCGCAGGCCGTCCCCGAGCGCGGTGGACAGGGCGTCCTCGGCCTCGGTGTCCGGAACGTCCTTGCCCGACCTGCTCAGTACGCCCGCCGCGAGGCGCTGCCACTGCGCATGGGTCGCTGCGGGGAATTCGGCGGCCAGCGAAAGGCCGTCGTCAGGCAGCACAGTCATGCTCGGATGCTAGGTCAGCCCCACAAAGGAGCGCAGGGGGATCCGCTGTGACCTTGACCTCCCCTGATCGCCCTTGAGGGCGGACCGCATCCGTGCTGGCGGCGGCCCGAATCCTGGCCGTACCCAGGCCGAATCCGGGACGTGTACGGGCCGGGCGGCGGCCCCGCACCGGCTCAGCCGGCCGCCCCGTCCAGCTCCTCGTCCAGGGCGATCGCCGCCGAGATCAACGCCAGATGAGTGAACGCCTGCGGAAAGTTGCCGAGTTGCTCGCCCGCCGGTCCGATCTCCTCGGAGAAGAGCCCCACGTGGTTGGCGTACGTCAGCATCTTGTCGAACGAATACCGCGCCTCGTCCAGCCGCCCCGCCCGCGCCAGCGCCCCCACGTACAGGAAGCTGCACAGCGAGAAGGTGCCCTCGCCGCCGCTCAGCCCGTCGGGCGAGGCGGCCGGGTCGTAGCGGTAGACCAGGCTGTCGGTGACCAGTTCGGCGCCCATCGCGTCCAGCGTCGACAGCCAGCGCGGATCCGACGGCGCGATGAAGCCCACCGCCGGCATCAGCAGCAGCGAGGCGTCCAGCACCTCGCTCCCGTAGTGCTGCGTGAACGCCCGCCGCTCCGCGTTCCAGCCCCGCTCCATGACCTGACGCAGGATCGCGTCCCGCGCCGCCGTCCACCCGGCCAGGTCGGCCGGCCGCGCGAACCGGGTCGCCAGCCGGACACCCCGGTCGAAGGCCGTCCAGCACATCACCCGGCTGTACGTGAAGTCCTGCCGCCCGCCCCGGGTCTCCCAGATGCCCTCGTCCGGCCGGTCCCAGTGGTCCGCCAGCCAGTCCAGCACCCCCGACACGGCCAGCCAGCCGTCCCAGCCGATCCGGCGGGCCGCGTTGCCGCCCGCCCGCGCAAGCCCGAACACCGCCTCCCCGTAGATGTCGAGCTGGAGCTGCCCGGCCGCCCCGTTGCCCCGGCGCACCGGCGCCGAGCCCCGGTAGCCCTCCAGGTGGTCCAGGACCTCCTCGTCGAGGTACGGGTCGCCGTCCACCCGGTACATGATCTGCAACGGCTCGCCCGTCACCGTCCGCTGCTCCCGCAGCCGCGCCCCCAGCCACAGCCGGAAGGCGTCCGCCTCCTCCTCGAAGCCGAGCCCGAGCAGCGCGTGCACGGACAGCGAGGCGTCCCGGACCCAGGTGTAGCGGTAGTCCCAGTTGCGCTCGCCGCCGATCCGCTCGGGCAGCCCCATGGTGGCGGCGGCGACGGGCGCGCCGGTCGGCGCGTACGTGAGCAGCTTCAGCGTGATCGCCGACCGGTTGACGTCCGCCTGCCAGCGGCCCCGGTAGCGGCTGCGGCGCACCCAGCGGTGCCAGAAGTCGCGGGTCCGCCGGAAGTCCTCGGTCAGCGCCGCCCGGTCGGCCGGCGGCGGCAGCGGGGCGCCCGCCTCGTCCAGGGTCAGCACCACCGCAGCCAGCTCCCCCTGCGCCAGCTCCACCTCCGCCCGCACGTCCCGCCCGTCCGGGCCGTCGCGGCGCAGCCCGACCGGGCCCGCCGTGCGCAGCGCCGCCTGGATCCCGGCCCCGGTGAACACGGCCGTGTCCGGCCCCGGCAGGTCCAGCGTGTGCCCGGCCCGCCCGTAGTCGAAGCGCGGCCGGCACTCCACGGAGAACCGGACCCGCCCGCGCGGCACCCGCAGCACCCGGATCAGCCGGCGCCGCGCGGAGGCCGTCTCCGGCCGGTCCGGCGGCATGAAGTCGGCGACCTCGCCCACCCCGTCGGGGGTGAGGAACCGGGTCACCAGGATCGCCGTGTCCGCGAAGTACAGCTGCCGGGTGGTGACCCCGGGCGTGTCGACGGTGACGGCGAAGTGCCCGCCGCGCTCGTGGTCCAGCAGCGCGGCGAAGACGCTCGGCGAGTCGAAGCGCGGCGCGCACAGCCAGTCGACGACCCCGTCGGAGGAGACCAGCGCCGCGGTCTGGAGGTCGCCCACGAGCCCGTGGTCGGCGATCGGCGGATAGCGGCGCACCGGACTCACGAGACCTCCCGCACCGGACGGGGACCACCGCCCCGGACCACCCCGGACGACCCCGCCGTGCCCCGAGCCTCACGGCGATGGGGCGGCGGTACCAGGCGGGGTCGGCCGAATGGGTGAGGGGTGGGGGCGGGGTGGGGTGGCGCCGGCGCGGGTGGGCGGACCCGGCGAGGGGAGCGCCCGGCGTGGGGCGCGCCCCGGCGTGGGGTGCCCTCGCCGCGGGGCGGCTTCGGCCGGGGTGGCGTCGGCGTGGGATGCACCCGGCGCGGGATGGCGTCGGCGTGGGGTGCACCCGGCGCGGGGTGGCCTCGGCGTCGGGGCGGCCCCGGCGGATGAGTGCCCCCGGCGGCGGGTTGCCCCCGGCCGCTACCGCAGCGGCTCGCTCAGCTCGATCGCGCGCAGGGCCGCCGCGAGCGCGGGCGCGTCGCCGACGTCGAGGGCCGTGTCGGTCAGCTTGATGACGTGTTCGTCGCCGTGCGCCAGGGCCCGTTCGAAGACCTCCTCGGCCGTCACCGAGCCGGGCGGCGCGTACGCGACCGGGGCGTCCGGCGCGTACATCGCGGTCACCGCCGCCGAGGCGGTCCACGCCGCGCGCAGGCTCGGCGCCCACAGCGCCCCGGGGAGCGCCGGGAGGGCCCGCAGCACCGCGTTCGGGGCCGTCGCCGCGTGCACCAGCATCGTCTCCTCGCCGTGCCCGTGGGTGGCGTACCGGTGCGTGGCCGCCCGCACCAGTTCGGTCAGCAGCCGCCGTGCCTCCTCCGGCTCCGTCACCCCGTCCGCCCACACCGGCAGCGCCCCGACCCGGGCCAGCCGGTCGGGGAAGCCGCCGTCCCGCTCGCCGATCGGCCGGACCGCGTCGAGCGCGTCGGCGGCCCGCGCCGCGCCCTGCAGCGGCACCAGGCCCGTGACGGGGCGGTGGCGCGCGGCCCAGTAGCCGAGGCCGTGCGCGAGCTCGGTCAGCCGCGGCGCGGTCGGCTCGCCCGCGAGCAGGGTGCGCACGGCGTGCCCGACCCGGATCACGGGGTGCGTGGAACCCCCGTACAGGCCGGGCAGCAGCCGGGGCCACCACAGGGCGAGCACCTCGCGCCAGGGCCGCTCGGCCAGCTCGCGCGCGAAGCGGTCGATCCAGTCGGCGGCCCGCCGAGGGTCGCCGAGCGCGGCGGGCCAGTCGGCGTCGGTGACCGGCGCCAGGCGGGCCGGGAACTCCTCCAGCCGCGGCGCGTAGTGGTCGAGCCAGCGGTGCACCGCCGCCTGCCGCCCGCGCGCGGCGAGCGCCTCGACGGCCATCGGGGCGTGGTTGGTGAGCCGCCCGAGCCGCTCGGGCCCGGCGGAGTGCAGACGCTGGAGCGCCTCGTCGAGGGTGCCTGTCGTATCCATGCGGGGACGCTACGCGCGGCGCACCGCGCGGCGGAACGGACCATGGACGTAGGACGGGATGTAGGACGAGGCGTAGGGCGGGACGTAAGGCGGGGCGTAGGCCAGGGCGTAGGGCGGGGCGTAGGGCCGGACCTAGGGAAGGGGCCCGGCGCCCGGACCTGGGACGGGCCCTCGTCCCAGGTCCGCCCGGGGCCCCTCCGGCGTCGTCCCGGCCAACGCCGGTGGGACGGCGGGTGGCGCGTCAGTACGATGGACGGCCGGGCACCGGTCCCGGGAGCGCGAGGCGGAGGGCGGCAGGATGACGGAGGTTCCGCGACGGCGGGGACAGGGCGAGCTGGAGACCCTGGTGCTGGCCGCGCTGCGCGCGGCCGACGGGCCCGTCACGGCCGGCTGGGTGCAGGAGCGGCTCGGCGGCGACCTCGCGTACACCACCGTCATCACCATCCTCACCCGGCTGCACACCAAGGGCGCCGTGGCGCGCGAACGCGCGGGCCGGTCCTTCGAGTGGACGGCGGTCGCCGACGAGGCGGGCCTCGCCGCGCTGCGGATGCGCCGGGTCCTCGACGGCGAGTCCGACCGCGAGGCGGTCCTCGCCCGGTTCGTGACGGGACTCTCCTCGGCCGAGGAGCAGCTGGTGCGCGAACTCCTGGCCCAGGCCGGGGAGGACGGGGAAGACTGACGCCATGGGGGTCTTCGTCTTCCTGCCGCTCGTCCTCCCGCTGACCGCCTGGCCGGTCGCGCGGCTGGCCGAACACCATCTGCACCCGCGCACCGCGACCCGGATGCTCACCGCCGTCGCCGCCGTCCTCGCCCTGTGCAGCACCCTCTGCCTGGCGCTCCTCATGGTCGTCGGCACGGCCCAGCTCCCGGGCAACCCGCTGCCGGACGCCTGGTCCGACCCGGAGGTGCGGGCCGCGGTGCCCCACGACGAGGTCGCCGGCCGGCTCGCGATCCCCGCGCTGCTCGCCGTCCTGATCGCCTGCGGCGGCACGCTGCTGCGGCACCGGCGGGTCCGCCGCCGGGCCGGGCGGGCGCTCGCCGCGCTGCCCGACCGCGCGGTCGCCGTGCTCCCCGACGAGGTGCCGTACGCCTACGCGCTGCCCGGCGGGCGCCGGGACCGGGTGGTGGTCAGCCGGGGCATGCTCGCGCGGCTGAGCTCCCGCGAGCGGCGGGCGCTCTTCGCGCACGAGCGGGCCCATCTGGAGGGCCGCCACCACCGCTTCCTGCTGCTGGTCCGGGTCGCGGCGCGGGCCAACCCGTTCCTGCGCCCGCTGTCCACGGCCGTCGGCTACACCGCCGAGCGCTGGGCCGACGAGGAGGCCGCCGCCCGGGTCGGCAGCCGCCGGACGGTGGCCCGCGCCATCGGCAAGTCCGCGCTGGTGTCGGCCGGGACGCCCGGCCCGACGCTGGCCGGTTTCGCCGCCCCCGGTCCCGTACCGCGCCGGGTCGCGGCCCTGCTGGCGCCCGCGCCGGCCGCGCGTGCCTGGCCGGGGGTCGGCACGGCCACCGGCATGGCCGCCTGGGGCGCCGCCGCCGGGACCGCCGCGTCCGCCCTCTCCTCGGCGAACTCGGCGGTCACCCTGTACGCGATCCTCCACACGGCCACACCGCTGTAGTCCCGGCGTCCGCCTCAGCCGATCGCCAGCGGGTCGCCCGGGGCCAGCGCGGCGGCGATGCGGGTCGCGACGGCCTCGGCCTGGTTGCCGTCGGGCGTGGTCGCCGTCTTCGTCGCGGACACGGCGATCGCGAGCCGCGCCTTCGGCAGGTACGCCTGGATCGCCGCGTACCCGGAGAAGGACGGGTTCTGGAGGATCCAGCCGTTGACGACGAGGACGCCGAGACCGAAGTGCTTGGCCTCCGTCTGCTTCAGGCAGATGTCGGAGGGGCAGTGGGCGGTCCCGCCGCCGAGGCCCACGGTCCCCGGGTTCAGCAGGGTGCGGTAGGCGCGCGGCGAGAGGAGCTCACCGCTGCCGATGCCCTCGGCGGACCGGGCCAGGTCGCAGATGTGGGTGGTGATGACGGCGCCGGGCGCGGTGGTCCACGACGGGTTCCAGAAGGTGGACTCCTCGTAGATCCCGCGGTCCGAGGTGAAGGCGTGCAGGACCGGAGCCGGGATGTCCGGGGTGAGGTTCGCCCGGGTGTTCCGCAGCCCCAGCGGGCCGGTGACCCGCCGCTCCACGAACTCCTGGATGGGCATCCCGGTGATCTTCTCCAGCGCCTGCGTGAGCAGCAGGTAGTTGGCGTGCGAATAGCTCCAGCTGGTGCCCGGCTCGTACCAGAACGAGTGGCTGTACGGGAAGGCCAGCAGCTCGTCCGGGGTCCACTGGCGGAACGGGTGCGGCCCCAGCTCCTTCCCGAACGCCGGGTCGGTGACGTAGTCGTGCAGGCCGCTCGTGTTGTTCGCGAGCATCCGCAGCGTGATCTCGTGCGCCTTCGGCACGTCCGGCAGCCACCGCTCGATGGTGTCGTCGAGGCTCACCCGGCGCTCCTGGACGAGCTGGAGCAGGGCCGTGCCGATGTGCGCGAAGGCGACCGAACCGGCCCGGAAGTGCATGTCGGGCCGGGCGGGCACCCCGGTCATGGACTCGCCGAGCGCGTCGGTGAGGACCTCGTGCCCGTCCACCGTGACCTTGACCTCGACGGAGTTCAGCCGCAGGTCGGCCTTGGCGCGGCGGGTGATGTCCAGGACCTGCCGGGCCCGCCCGTCGAGCGGGCGGGCGGTCCGCTCACACGGGCGGTCGCCGTGGCCGCCGCCCTCGCCCCGGGCGGCGGCGGGGAGGGCGGCGGCGGTCTGGGACACGACGGCGAGGAGGGCGGCACAGAGGGCCGCGCGAAGCGAGGTGCGTCTCATGCCCGTACTGTCACCGCGCTCCGCGCCCGCGCCCGCCCGCAACTCCGGCGGGCCCTCCGCACGGGGGACGGGCGCTTAGGCGCGGTGGCCGAGGCGCAGCAGGACCTTCGGGAGCTCGTCGAGGTAGCGGGCGAGCTTCTGGAGGGGGGTGAAGGGGGTGCGGTGGGTGTGGGGGATGCGGTCGGCCGGGGCGGCGGGGAGCCTGGCGTGTGCCTCCCTGGGCGCCCTGGGCGCCCGTGCCGTGTCGTGCGCCGGCTCGCAGGTGCCGCCGGGCTCCTTGGGAGTGTCCAGCCGTTCGAAGAACTCGTTCAGGTCGGCGGGGACCGCCGTGCGGGTGTTCGCCTTCCACAGCCCGGCCCGTGGACGTCCGGCCGGAGGACGGCGTCCGGGCGGCTGGGCACCAGCGCCGGCGCGGTCGCGGTCGCGGTCGCGCTCGTCGGCGTGGGCGTGTGCGCGGGCGTCGCCACGGCCGTCGCGGGGCCCGTGAGCAGGAGGGACGCCGTGGTCGCCGCGGCGGCGGCCCAGGCGATCTTGTGTCCGGCGGTGCCCGTCATGACGACTCCGCCCGTACTTCCCGAGGCGCGGGGGCCCGAGGTGATGCCTCCAGCATCCCTCCGCCGCGGGGCCCGCGCACCCCCGTGGGCCTGCCCGGACGGGCGTGCCGGATGATCGGGCCCATGCTGTTCGCGTCCCTGTCGGCCGGTGCCCTCGTCGTGGTCCTGGTCTGTGCCGTCGCCCGCCCCTTCGGGCGGTCGGAGGCGGTCTTCGCGGTGCCCGCCGCCGCCCTCCTGGTCCTGGTGGGCGCCGTGCCGCTGGCGCACGCGAGGGAGGAGGCGGAGCGGCTGGGGCCGGTGATCGGCTTTCTGGCGGCGGTCCTGGTGCTGGCGAAGCTCTGCGACGACGAGGGGCTCTTCCACGCCTGCGGGAGCTGGATGGCCCGCTGGGCCCGGCACAGGCCGCGGCGGCTGCTCGGCGCCGTGTTCGCGCTGGCCTCGCTGATCACCGCCGCCCTGAGCCTGGACGCCACCGTCGTCCTGCTCACCCCGGTCGTCTTCGCCACCGCCGCCCGGATGGGCGCCCCGGCCCGCCCGCACTCCTACGCGAGCGCCCACCTGTCGAACACGGCCTCCCTGCTGCTGCCGGTCTCCAACCTCACCAACCTGCTGGCCTTCGCCGCCACCGGCCTCAGCTTCACCCGCTTCGCGCTGCTCATGCTGCTGCCGTGGGCGGTGGCCATCGCCGTCGAGTACGCGGTCTTCCGGCGCTTCTTCGCCGCCGAGCTCGCCGACCTCCCCGGCGCCCCCGGGGAGGAGCAGGCCGGCCCGGTCGAGGTGCCGCTCTTCCCGCTGGTCACCGTCGGCGTCACGCTCGCCGGCTTCGGGGTCGCCTCCGCGCTCGGCGTGGACCCCGCGTGGGCGGCGGCGGCCGGCGCGCTGGTGCTCGCGGTCCGCGCCCTGCTGCGCGGGCACACCGGCCCGGTGGCGCTGGTCCGCTCGGCCGCCCTGCCGTTCCTGGCGTTCGTGCTCGCCCTCGGGATCGTCGTCCGCGCCGTCGTCGACAACGGGCTCGGCGACGCGCTCGGCGCGCTCCTGCCGGACGGCACCTCGCTGCCCGCGCTGCTCGGCACCGCCGCGCTCGCCGCGCTCCTCGCCAACCTGATCAACAACCTGCCGGCGGTCCTCGCGCTCGCCCCGCTCGCCGCGCCCGCCGGTCCCGGCGCCGTCCTCGCCGTACTGCTCGGCGTGAACATCGGCCCCAACCTCACGTACGCGGGCTCCCTCGCGACGCTGCTGTGGCGGCGGATCTCGCAGGAGCGCGGACACGACGTGCGGCTGCGGGAGTTCACCCTGCTCGGCGCCCTCACCGTGCCCGCCGCCCTGACCGCCGCCACGGTGGCGCTGTGGGCCTCGCTGGCGCTCTTCGGCCCCTGACCGGTCCCCGCCGGCCCTTGGTCGTCCCCCACGCGCGCCCCGCCCGCGCCCTTGTCAGCGGGCGGGCGCGCCGGGAGCCTAGACGCGCCGGACGTCGACGCCCTGGTCGGTGAGCGCCTCGACGACGGGATCGGGGGCGTCGTGGTCGGTGACGAGGATGTCGATGTCGGAGATGGCGCAGACGCGGGCGAAGGCCCGCCGGCCCAGCTTGGTGGAGTCGGTCACCACGACGAGGGTGGCCGCCCGCTCCGCCATGGACCGGTTGGCGCTCGCCTCGCCCTCGTCGTGGGTGGAGGCGCCGAAGTCGGGGTCCACGGCGTCGATGCCGAGGACCGCGTAGTCCAGGGAGAGCCCCTGGAGGGTGGCCGCCGCGAGCGGGCCGGTCAGCTCGTAGGACTGCGGGCGCGCGACGCCGCCGGTGACGACCGTCTTCACGTACGGGCGGACGGCGAGCTCGTTGGCGATGTTGACCGCGTTGGTGACGATGGTCAGCGCCGGGCCGCCGGAGTGCGACGCGAGGTCGCCGCGGGTGGCGAGCTCGCGGGCGACCTCGGAGGTGGTGGTGCCGCCGTTGAGCCCGACGATCGCGCCCGGCGGGACGAGCGCGGCGGCGGCGCGGGCGATGCGCTGCTTCTCGTCCGCCTTGCGCGCGGTCTTGTAGCGCAGCGGCAGGTCGTAGGTGACGCCGCTGAGGACGGCGCCGCCCCGGGTGCGGGTGAGGAGCTGCTGGCGGGCGAGCTCCTCCAGGTCGCGGCGGACCGTGGCGGGGGAGACGCCGAGGAGTTCGGCCGCCTCGCCGACCTCGATGCTGCCCTTCTCGCCCAGCGCGTCGAGCAGCCGCGTCCAGCGCTCGTGCGTGCTCATCACCGTTCTCCTCGCCTCGTGACCTCGGGGGCCGAGCGTAACGCGGACCCGCCCCACCTGAGCGTTCTCTGCACATGCTTGCTCAAAGTTGCGCGCAGACTCTATAAAGGAGCCAACTTCAATCATCATCGGTTCGGGGAGGCGCCGCCATGAGTCATGTCGACACGGAGATAGCCAGCCAGCCCGCCTGCTGGCGCCGCGCACAGGAGCTGAAGCCCGCCGGACTGCCCGCCGACGGCGAGCGCGTCGCCGTCGTCGGCTGCGGCACCTCCCTCTACATCGCCCAGGCGTACGCGGCGCTCCGCGAGAACGCGGGCCTCGGCGAGACCGACGCCTTCGCCGCCTCCGAGTTCCCGGCCCGCCGCCGCTACGACCGGGTCGTCGCCCTCACCCGCTCCGGCACCACCACCGAGGTCCTCGCCGCCCTCGCCCGGGTCCCGGACGGCACCCCGACCACCGCCCTCACCGGCGACCTCGGCACCCCCGTCGTCGACGCCGCGGGCACCGTCGTCGACCTCTCCTTCGCCGACGAGAAGTCCGTCGTCCAGACCCGCTTCGCCACCACCGCCCTGGTCCTGCTGCGCACCGCCCTCGGCCTCGCCCCCGACGGCCTCGCCGAGCAGGCCGAGCGGGCCGTCGCCGAGCCGCTGCCCGAAGCCGCCGTCGCGTCCGGGCAGTTCACCTTCCTCGGCACCGGCTGGACCATCGGCCTCGCCAACGAGGCCGCCCTCAAGCTGCGCGAGGCCGCCGGGGCCTGGACCGAGTCGTACGCGGCCATGGAGTACCGCCACGGCCCCATCAGCGTCACCGGGCCCACCAGCACCGTCTGGTTCCTCGGCGCCCCGCCCGCCGGACTCCTCGACCAGATCGCCCCGACCGGCGCGTACGTCTCCGTCTCCGACGCGGACCCGCTCGCCGACCTCATCCGCGCCCAGCGCCTCGCCGTCGCCCTCGCGGGCCGCCGCGGCCTCGACCCCGACGCGCCCCAGGGCCTCACCCGCTCCATCGTCCTGGCCGGCTCCTGACCCCGGCGGGCGGTCCTGACACCGCCCGCCGGTGACGCCCGGCCCGCCCCCGCCGGCCCCCTCCCGGCGGCGGGCGGGCCCGGGTCCGGGCCCCGCGCCCGGCGCGGACCCGTCCCCGCCCAGCCCCAGCCCCAGCCCCGGGCCCCAGCCCCGGGCCCCAGCCCCGCCCCCGCACTCCGCCGAGCAAGGAGCAGCACCCCCATGCCCCTCACAGGAACGGGCGAGATCGTCGCACCGGCCGCCGCCGCGGGCCGCGGCGTCGGCGCCTTCAACGTCATCCAGCTCGAACACGCCCAGGCCATCGTCGCGGGCGCCGAGGCCGCCGGGACCCCGGTGATCCTCCAGGTCAGCGAGAACACCGCCCGCTACCACGGCGCCCTCGCGGCCATCGGCACCGCGACCCTCGCCGTCGCCCGCGCCGCCCGCGTCCCCGTCGCCGTCCACCTCGACCACGCGACCTCCGCCCCGCTCGTCGAGGAGGCCGTCGCCCTCGGCTTCACCTCCGTGATGTTCGACGCCTCCACGCTGCCGTACGAGGAGAACGTCGCCGCCACCGCCCGCGTACGCGCGCTCTGCCACGCCGCCGGGGTGTGGGTCGAGGCCGAACTCGGCGAGGTCGGCGGCAAGGACGGCGTACACGCCCCCGGCGCCCGCACCGACCCCGGCGAGGCCGCCGCCTTCGTCACCGCCACCGGCGTCGACGCCCTCGCCGTCGCCGTCGGCACCTCGCACGCCATGGCCACCCGCGACGCCGCCCTCGACTTCGCCCTCATCGCCGCCCTGCGCGCCCGGCTCCCCGTACCGCTGGTGCTGCACGGCTCCTCCGGCGTCGCCGACGCGGACCTCGCCACCGCCGTCGGACACGGCATGACCAAGGTCAACATCGCCACCCACCTCAACCGGGTGTTCACCCGCGCCGCCCGCGAAGTCCTCGACGCCGACCGGGCCTTGGCCGACACCCGCCGCTACCTCGGCGCCGGCCGCACCGCCATGGCCCACGAGGTCACCCGGCTGCTCGGCGTCCTCGCCACCCGCGCGCCCGCCCGCTGACCCCCCGCGCCGGGTGCCCGCCGCCCCCCGGACCCCGGCTGCGAGAATGACCGACACCCCCGGCCGGAACCCCCGGCACGGGGAACAGGGGGAGGGGATCAGGGGTGCGCGAACGGCTACGGGCCCGGTTCCGGTACTGGTTCGACGGCACGATGGACCGCGGCACACCCGCCCTCATCAGCTGGCTGGCCCTCGCCTCGCTGCTGCTGATCGGCGTCGCCTCCACCCTGGTCGTGCTGTTCACCGACACCGACGCCGAGAACAACGGCGGCTGGGCCGGCGTCGCCTGGATGAGCCTGCTGCGCACCCTGGACCCCGGCACCATGGGCGGCGACACCGGCGGCCCGGTCTTCCTCGGCCTCATGCTGGCCGTGACCATCGGCGGCATCTTCATCGTCAGCGCCCTCATCGGTGTCCTCACCACCGGCCTCAACCAGCGCATCGCCGAACTCCGCAAGGGCCGCTCCACCCTCCTGGAACGCGGCCACACCATCGTCCTCGGCTGGTCCGACCAGGTCTTCACCGTGGTCGCCGAACTCGTCGAGGCCAACCAGAGCCGCCGCCGCTCCTGCGTGGTCATCCTCGCCGACCGCGACAAGGTCGCCATGGAGGACGCCATCCGCGCACGCGTCCCCGACCCCGGCCGCACCCGCGTCGTCTGCCGCTCCGGCAACCCGCTCACCCGCGCCGACCTGGAGCTCGTCAGCCCCGACACCGCCAAGTCCATCATGGTGCTGCCGCCCACCGGCGCCGACCGGGACGTCGCCGTCATCAAGGTGCTGCTCCTGCTCAACAGCCGTACGTGGCAGGCCGCCCGCCCGCACATCGTGGCCTCCGTGCACGACTCGGACAACCTCGCCGCGGCCCGCCTCGCCGCCGGACCCGACGCCCTGGTCATCGACGCCGAGGACATCGCGGTCCGGCTCATCGCCCAGGCCCACCGGCAGACCGGCCTGTCCACCGTCTTCAACGAACTGCTCAGCTTCGTCGGCAACGAGTTCTACTTCCGCGAGGAACCCTCCCTCGTCGGCGCCACCTACGGACGGGCGCTCGGCGCCTTCGCCCGCGGCGTCCCCGCCGGACTCCACCGCACCGACGGCCAGGTGCTCGTCAACCCGCCCATGGACACCGTCATCGCCCCCGGCGACCACCTGCTGATGGTCGCCGAGGACGACCTCCTCATCAGCCTCGCCGACGGCCCGCAACCGGTCGTCGAGGCGGCGATCACCACCGCCCCCGGCCAGCCGCCGCGCCTCGACCACACCCTGCTAATCGGCGCCAACTCTCGTACCGCGAAGCTCGTCACGCTGCTCGACAGCTTCGTCGAGCCCGGCTCCACCCTCGACATCGCCGCGCCCCGCCGCCCCGCCGCCGTGCTGCACGAGCGGCTGGCCCACCTGTCCGTCGGCTTCAAACGCTGCGAGCCGACCCGCAGGTCCTCGCTGGAGGCCCTGGACCTGGGCGGCTACCAGCACATCGTGGTGCTCTCCGACGACAGCGTCCCCCCGGGCCGCGCCGACGACCGCACCCTCGTCACCCTGCTGCACCTGCGCGACATCGAAGTCGCCCTGGGCGACCCGTACTCGATCGTCACGGAGATGCACGACGACACCAACCGCGAGGTCGCGCAGGTGACCAAGGCCGACGACTTCATCGTCAGCACCAAGGTGATCAGCCTGCTGCTCACCCAGCTCACCGAGAACCGGGACCTGTACGACGTCTTCACCGACCTCTTCGACCCGGAGGGCTCCGAGATCTACCTCAAGCCCGCCTGCGACTACGTGATCCCGGGCGTCCCGGCGAACTTCGCCACCGTCGTCGAGGCCGCGCGCCGCCGCGGCGAGACCGCCATCGGCTACCGGCTCGCCCGGCACGGCGAGGAGGCCCCCGCCTACGGGATCTTCCTCAACCCCTCCCGCACGGCACCGCTCGTCTTCGAGGAACGGGACGCGGTCGTCGTCTTCGCCGAGAACTGACGCACAAGGAAACGCCGTTCCGGGAACCGGCGCGCCGGGCCCGAAACGGCCGGGTCCCGCGACCGCCGGAGTAGCCGCCCTCGTGGCCACGCTGACACGGGGCGCCCGGAGGAGCGGGGCGTGACGGAA